>NZ_JAUFNS010000001.1:0-534974 GCF_041060445.1 Pseudomonas sp. W2-17
AAGCTCGCTCCCACAATTCATCGGCCGGCAGATACACCTGCGTTGTGATCTGGCCAACCGATTCCGGACGCGCTTGATGAAAGCCAATCGCCCTGCCGCCGCGCTATAGCAAAGCAAACGGTACTCATGTGGGAGTGAGCTTGCTCACGAGGAAGGCAATGCAAGCGATGGAGATTTAGCGCATTCACCGACGCCTTCGCGAGCAAGGTGGAGCGCCACCCCGGTCGCTACCACAGAGGTCTCATATACCTGACACGTCTGTAGCGGATACAGTCCTTCAACGGCTCGTGTAACCCCCATCGATCGGCAATGACACGCCAGTGACCATCGACGCCGCGCTGCTCAACAGGAACAGGATTGGCGCCGCGACTTCTGCGGTTTCGGCGAAGCGGCCGAGGGGAATCGCCGCCAGCGCCGGGTCGCGTTTGCTTGGCTCGCCCCAGGCCATCTGCGCCATGGGTGTCAGCGTTACGGTGGGGTTCACGCTGTTGACGCGAATCCCGTAACGGCCCCATTCGCCGCACTGCACACGGGTCATGGCATCCATCGCGCCCTTTGACGCGCAATAGCTCAGGTGATTGTCCAGCGCCACCAACGAGGCCTGGCTCGACACATTGACGATGCTCCCCGCGACGCCCTCGGCGATCATCATCTTCGCCACCGCCCCCGCGATCATCGCCGCCGCCCGCACGTTGACCGCCATGACCTGATCGAACGCCGCAGCGCTCACCTGGGTCGCGGATTCCAGTATGGAAATCCCCGCGCAGTTGACCAGGCCGTGCATCACTGGCAAGTCCGCCAGCACTGCGGCCAATGACGGCGGATCGGCCACGTCCACGCGCAAGACCTGACAGCCTTGTCCTGCCAGTTTTTCCAGAGCCGATGCATCGCGGCCCAGGGCATACACCTCGGCGCCGCTGGCCAGCAACTGCTGCGCGACCTCCCAGCCGATGCCGCTGCTGGCGCCGGTGACCAAAATCCGCTGGCCGCTGAAATCAAATTGAGCCGTGTTCACAGTCACGCTCCCTGCAAGCGATGCATGATCGGTTTCAGCGCCGGGTACAGCGCCACGTAATCGGCGAACAGTCGTGAATACAGCGCGACGTTCTCGGCCTGAGGCTCGGCCCGGCGCTCCAGTTGCACCCAGCCTTTGTGGACCTGCGCCTCATCCACCAATCCAACAGCGTGGGCCGCCAGCAAGGCTGCACCGAGCGCCGCCTCGACCTCCTGAACGATGGTGTAGACCGGAAAGTTGGTGACGTCGGCGATGATTTGCATCCACAGGTCCGAGTGGCTGGCACCGCCGACCACGATCAGCCGAGGGTCCAGGGACTGCGCGCCTTTGGTGCCCGCTTCGATGTTGTGCCGAAGCGCGAACGTAACGCCTTCGAGCACCGCGCGATACAGATGGATTCGGCTGTGATAGAGGCTCAGGCCGACAAAACTGCCGCTGGCTTTAGCGTCCCACACCGGGCTGCGCTCGCCCATCAGGTACGGCTGGAACAGTACGCCGTCGCTGCCGGCCGGGATCTTCATCGCCGCACGTTCGAGAATGACGTGACTGTCTTCGCCGCTCTCACTCCCTTGCTGTTCTTCGGCCTGACAGAACTGCTCGCGAAACCAGCTGACCGAGGCGCCGGCGGTGATCGCGCCGCCGAAGATGTAGAGGTCTTTGGCGCCATTGAAGACGTGGGGGAAACTGACCAGACCGTGGCGGGCATCCACCCGCTGATTGAGGTAGCCCCAGCACATGCTGGTTCCGATCATGGCCACATGGTTGCCGGCTTGGGTGACGCCCGCGGCGAAGGTCGCCATGGCGGCATCGACACCGCCACCGAGCAGCGGAATGTCAGGGGTAAGCCCAAGGCGATCGGCCCATTCGGGCAAGAGGCCGCCGACCACATCACCGGAGTGAACCAGCCGCTCGGGCATCATCGACGCCGGGATGCCCAGCGCGTCGAGCATCTCTGCCGACCAGCCCCGCGCCTCGACGTCATAAACACCGCCGATGTTGCCGGCAGAGCTGTGGTCCACCGCGACCTCGCCGGTCAGGCAGTAATTGATGTAGCTGTTGGGCGGCAACAGGTAGCGGGTGTCGGCCCAAACCTGCGGTTGTTTGTCCTTGAGCCAAAGCATTTTGGTGAAGCCGTAATAACTGTCCACCGAATTGCCGGTGATCGCATACAGCCGCTCAAGATTGACGTGCTGGTTGACCCACTCGACCTGCGCTTCGGCGCGGCGGTCCATCCAGATCAGGCACGGGTACAAGGGTTTGATCTGTACATCGACCGCAATGCCGGAGCCGCCGTACAGGCTGCTGACACACAGAGCTTTGACGCTCTCCCTCGGCAACGCGCTCTTGCGCATGCAGGCGGCGACACAGATTTCCACGGCGTCGAGCCAGACCTGCGGCCATTGCTCGGCCCAGCGCGGTTTGGGGGTGTCGACCTTATAACTGTGGCTGTGCTGCGCGACGATCCGACCTTGGCCATCGACCAGCAATGCCTTGGTGCTTTGGGTGCCGATGTCGACACCAATGACGTAATCCATCTGGGTGCGCTCTCTTGTTATTGGTTTACCTGAGGCGTGCCACGGTTCCCTGTAGGAGCAATCGGAGGTTACGACGGTCGCGAAAGCGTTGTGTCAGGTAAACCGCATCGCGACCGTCGTAACCTCCGATGGCTCCTACAGAGACAGGGTTATCCGTTGACGGGCTTGAGCAGCACCTTGATCGACTTGGTCGAGTCCGCCAGGGCAAACGCTTCGGCGTAGTCGTCCAGACCGAAGTCGTGGGTGACGATGCCTTTTGACGTCACCAACCCGCGCTCGAACAGGTCGATGGCAATCGGGTAGCAATACGGGCCCAGGTGAGCGCCACGTACGTCGAGTTCCTTGCGATCGCCGATGATTGACCAGTCAGCGCTGGTCTCGGCGCCAAACACGCTGAACTCCACGAAGCGGCCCAGCTTGCGGATCAGATCAAGGCCCTGAGTGACGCCGATCGGCACGCCCGTGGTTTCGATATAAACGTCGCAGCCGTAGCCGTCAGTGAGCCCGTTGATGATCTCTTTCGCATTGTCGCGGCTCGGGTTGATCACCACGTCGGCGCCGAATTTTTTCGCCAATTCCAGGCGCTCGTCGACCATGTCGATGACCACCAGTTTCTTCGGCGTTTTCAGCGCAGCCACTTGCACCATGCACAGGCCCAGCGTGCCGGCGCCGGCGATCACCAGCACGTCATCGAGCTGAACATCACCACGGTTGACGGTATGAATCGAGCAGGCCATCGGCTCGATCAACGCCGAATCTTCCAGCGACACCGACTCGGGGATGTGATGCACGATGGCGGTTTTCGGGATGCGCATGTACTGCGCCATGCCACCCTCGGCGACGTCCTTCTGGAAGCCGAAAATGTTGTGCACTTCGCACATCCAGTACTTGCCCGATTTGCAGAACTTGCACTTCTCGCACGGCACGATCTGCTCGGCGATGACCTTGTCACCGACCTTCACACCGAAGTGCTCTTCAGCGCCCTCGCCCACCGAATCGACGTAGCCGAAGAACTCGTGGCCCGGCACGACGGGGGCCTTGACCCACGGGCTCTCGCCGCCCCAGAACATCGCCGCACCCGAATGGCATTTGCAGTCACTGGCGCAGATCCCGCAGGCACCGATGCGAATCACCAATTCATTGGCCCGCGCAACGGGCTTGCTGATCTGCTCCAGACGGTAGTCTTTCGGCGCATGGCAGACGACGGCTTGCATGGTATTTGTAGTGTTTTGTTCCATGTCGGTTCACCTGTTTTGATGTTTGGATGACGGCTGAGATAGCCGATATCGTTTCAAATTCATGAGTGACTGGACCGGCCCTATCGCGAGCAAGCTCACTCCTACAATGACCTCGTCGCCCTGTAGGAGTGAGCTTGCTCCCGATGAGGCCAAATCAGTCACCACCAAAATTATTTATGCCGCTGCCGACTGATGAAAATCGCCAGCAAAATGATTCCGCCCTTGATCACGCTCTGCACATACGGAGAGACGCCCAGCATGTTCAGGCCGTTGTTCAGCACGCCCAACAGCATCGCGCCCACCAGCGTGCCGATGATCACGCCGCGCCCGCCGGCAATCGACGCACCGCCCAGCACCACCGCCGCAATGGCGTCCAGCTCGAAGCCGACGCCGGCGTTCGGTTGCCCGCTCATCAGCCGCGACGACAACACCAGCCCGGCAATCGCCGCCGTCAGCCCGCTGATCGAGTACACCAGCAGCTTGAACCGCGAGGCGCGCACGCCGGACAGCCGCACGGCTTCTTCATTGCCGCCGATGGCATAAATGTAGCGGCCAACGCGCGTGTGCTGCAGCAGCACCCAGGCGAAGAAGTACGTCGCCAGCATGATCAGGATAGGCACTTGAATGCCGAACAGCGTGCCGCGCCCGAACCAGGCGAACCAGTCCGGCATCCCCGCAATCGGGTAACCGTCGGTGTACATCAGGCCCAACCCGCGCGCGATGCCCATGGTCGCCAGCGTGACGATGATCGGCGGCATTTTCAGGTACGCCACGAAGATGCCGTTGCCCACACCGAAGCCCACGCCAATCAGCAAACCGATGAGGATCGCAATCGGCGCCGGGACGCCTGCCACCATCAGCCCGGTGGTCAGCGTGCCGGACAAGGCCATCACCGGACCGACCGACAAATCGATGCCGCCGGTAAGGATCACGCAGGTCATGCCGACCGCGATGATCGCGTTGATCGACACCTGGCGGGCAATGTTTTCCAGGTTCGCGCCGGTGAGAAACTTGTCGCTGGCGAAGATCATGAAGACCGTCACCACCACCAGACCGACGAAGGGGTAAAACGCTGGAGAACGAATCAATCGAGCGAAGTTGAGCTGCATCCGGTTGGGCTGCGCGGTCATGGGTTTAATGGAGGTGTTCACTGTTCAGGCTCCCGGTGGCGTGGCGCATCACTTCCTGCGGATTGATGGCCGAAGCCTCCAGCACGTTGACGATAGCGCCCTTGTTGAAAACGGCCACGCGGTCGCACATACCGATGATTTCCGGCAGTTCCGAAGAGATCATGATGATCGCGAAGCCTTGTTCGGTGAGTGTGCGCATCAGGGTGTAGATCTCCGCCTTCGCGCCGACGTCGATGCCTCGGGTCGGCTCGTCGAAGATCAGGATGTCGCAGTGGTGATTGATCCAGCGCGCGATGACCACCTTCTGCTGATTGCCGCCGCTGAGATTAATCACCCGGCTTTCACAACTGGGCGCCTTGATCGACAGCTGCTTCATCAGCTGAGAGGTGGTGGTGTCTTCCTTGTGCCGATCAAGCAGGTACGCCGCGCCTTCGTACTTGCCCAGGTTGTTCAGGGAGATGTTCTCGCGAATGCTGAAATCCACGATCAGCCCTTCGCTCTTGCGGCTCTCCGGCAACAGGCCGATGCCACTGGCCAGCGCTTGTGCCGGATCATTAAGGTGCGCCGGCTGACCCCGCAGCAGCACATCCTTGCTGACTACCGGCAACGCGCCGATCACGCCCAGCGCCAGTTCCGTGCGCCCGGACCCCACCAGCCCGGCAAAGCCGAGAATCTCGCCCTTGTGCAGATTGAAACTGTTGTGCGGGCCGTTGCGGGTGAGCTGGATGTCACGCACTTGCAGCACCACTTCGCCCCGGGCGCGGGACTGCTTGGGCGGAAAGCTCGCTTCCAGACGCCGCCCCACCATCATCTCCACCAGCGTGTCGATGTCGCTGTTGGCGACGGTCAGGGCGCCGACGTTGGCGCCATCGCGCAGCACGCTGATGCGGTCGCAGACCTGAAAGATTTCTTCCAGATGGTGGGAGATGAAGATCACCGCCACCCCCTGGCTTTTCAGCTCGCGCATGATGTCGAACAGCAGCTCGGCCTCGGACGGCGTCAGGGTCGCAGTCGGCTCGTCGAGAATCAGCAAGCGTGCTTCAAGGGCCAGCGCCTTGGCGATCTCGACAAACTGCTGCTCGGCCACGCTCAAGTGCTGCACCGAACAATCCAGATTGATCTTCACGCCGAGGCGGTCGAACAGCGCGATGGCTTTCTCGCGCATCTCGCCTTTTCGCAGCAAGCCGAAACCGTTGACGATCTCGTGACCGAGGAAAATATTCTCCACGGCATTGAGATAGGGGATCAGGCTGAACTCTTGAAAAACGATACCGATGCCGGCCGCAATGGCTTCGTTATAGGTCGCGAAATGTTGCTCGGCGCCATCGATGAGAATGCTGCCTTTGTCCTGATGCTCGACGCCCGCGAGGATCTTCATCAGGGTCGATTTGCCCGCGCCGTTTTCGCCGAGCAGCGCGTGAATTTCGCCGCGCTCGACCTGCAGGCTGATCGACTTGAGCGCCTGCACGCCGGGGTAGCTTTTACAGATGTTTTCCAATTGCAGAAGGCAGCTCATGGTCACCTCGTCGCAGCACAACATCGCTGCGCAACTCACATCAATCCGTGGCGCCCGCCTGGGCAAAAAGCCCCAGGCGAGCGGCGCCACGCCCGTTACCAGGTGAAGGTTTTCGCCTTCGCCTGATCCACCAGCAGGATGTCGACCGGAATGATCGGCGGGACTTGTGAGCCCCACTTCCTGGCGAGCGCCAGCCCGAGGGCCAGACGCACCTGGTCGCGAGGGTACTGAGCAGAAGTGGCGATGAACTTGCTGTTGGGCTTCTGGATTTCTTTGATGGCTTCGGGCGCGCCGTCGACGCTGGTCAGCTTGACGTCCATGCCGCTGGATTCGATGGCAGCCAGGGCGCCGAGCGAACCGTTGTCGTTGACGCTGAACAGGCCTTTGAGATTGGGCTGCGCCTGCAGCATGTTTTCAGTCACGGTCAGCGCTTGATCACGCTCCTGCTTGCCGTTCTGAATGCTGACGATCTTGATGTCTTTGTACTTGCCCAGGGCTTCCTTGCAGCCGCGCACGCGCTCAAGAATCGGCACCACCGCGATGCCGTCGAGAATTCCGACGTCGCCCTTCTCGCCGATATTCTTGGCCAGGTAATCGCAAGCCTGCACGCCAGCGTCGAAGTTCTTCGAGCCGACGAACGAGTCCAGCGGGCCATTGGCTTGAGCGTCGACGGCAACCACGACCACGCCTTTGTCGTGGGCCTGTTTGACGGCGGACTGAACACCGACCGAGTCGGTCGGGTTGATGATCAGGATATCGATGCCTTTCTGCAGCATGTCTTCGATGTCGCTGATCTGCTTGGACACGTCATGGCGCGCGTCAGTGACCAGCAGCGTTGCACCGATGCTGGCAGTGGCGTCCTGAAGGGCGTCCTTCATGGTCACGAAGTAGGGGTTGTTGATCTCTTGAAACGAAGCACCGATTTTCAGCGGACCGCTCTTGGCGGCGTCGGCGGCTTGAACGTTGACGGCGCTGCCGCAGGCGACAGCCACAGTGAGGGAACAGAGAGCGGCGGAAAAGCCCTTCTTGAGGCGAGTTGTCATAGCGAAAAATCCCGTTGTTTTTATTGTTAAAGCGGAAATGTCATCGTTAACATTTTTGAAATTAGCAGAGAAACGGGGGGTTCGCAATATCCGCCAGCGACCATTGGTAAGCCCGTGACGAGTACCGTTCGGGGAGTACCCGGGACTGGCCCGGCGAGGACGACGCCGTGGGATTGAACCTTCGTCGCGTTGACAAAATTTGCGGGCCCTGTCGATAATCCCGCATACGTCATACGACAACCGATGACACCATAAAAACAACATCAGAATCAGGGCTTCCCACGATGACTGAATTCAACGCCCAGGCCCCGCTCAACCGCATTTTGCTGACGGGCGCCGCTGGCGGCCTCGGTAAAGTCCTGCGTGAAAGCCTGCGTCCATTTGCCAAGATCCTGCGTCTTTCCGATATCGCCGACATAGCACCGGCCGCCGGCCCCCACGAAGAAATCCAGATCTGCGACCTGGCCGACAAAAAAGCGGTTCACCAGTTGGTCGAAGGCGTTGACGCCATCGTTCACTTTGGCGGCGTCTCGGTCGAGCGGTCCTTCGAAGAAATCCTCGGCCCGAACATCTGTGGCATCTTCCACATCTACGAAGCGGCGCGCCGGCAGGGTGTGAAGCGAGTGATCTTCGCCAGCTCCAACCACGTCATCGGTTTCTACCGTCAGGATGAAGTCATCGACGCCAGCGCCATGCGTCGGCCGGACAGCTACTACGGCCTGTCGAAATCCTACGGTGAAGACATGGCCAGCTTCTATTTCGATCGCTACGGCATCGAGACCGTCAGCATCCGCATCGGCTCCTCATTCCCTGAAGCACAGAACCGCCGCATGCTTTCCAGCTGGTTGAGCTACGACGACCTGACCCAGCTGATCGAGCGCGGGCTGTTCACCCCGAACGTCGGCCACACGATCGTTTACGGCGCGTCGGACAACAGCAAGGTCTGGTGGGATAACCGCCTGGCCAATCACTTGGGCTATCAGCCAAAAGACAACTCCGAACAATTTCGCGCCAAGGTCGAAGCGCAGCCGATGCCGGCATCCGACGACCCCGCCATGGTTTACCAGGGCGGTGCGTTCGTGAAGTCCGGGCCGTTTGGCGACGAGTAAGGATCGACGACGACCAGGCCGACTGCGGGGTCGGCCTTCCATCGTAAAAATCTGGGAATGACCGTCATGGACGCAGAGCTGATTCTCGATGCACGCAACGCCACGGGTGAATCGCCGGTCTGGAGCGCCCGGGAACAGGCACTCTACTGGGTCGACATTCCGGCCCGTCGCCTCCATCGCTGGAGCCCGCAAGACGGTCGCACCACACACTGGGAAGCACCGGAAATGCTCGCCTGCATCGCTCGCTACGAAGATGGCAGCTGGCTGGCCGGCATGGAAAGCGGCCTGTTCCGCCTTCATCCTCAGGACGATGGTACCGTCACCACGCAACTGCTCAGCGGCGTCAAACACGCCAGCGACAACATGCGCTTCAACGACGGTCGCTGCGATCGCCAGGGCCGTTTCTGGGCCGGCACCATGTTCATGGACATGGCAAAAGCGTCGCCGGTGGGTTCGCTGTATCGCTACAGCGCCGGCCAGGCCGAGCCGCTGACTGCGCAACTCACCGACATGATCGTGCCCAACGGCCTGGGGTTCAGCCCGGACGGCCGCATCATGTACCTCTCCGATTCTCACCCTTGCGTGCAGAAAATCTGGGCGTTCGATTACGACGTCGATACCGGCATACCGCGCAACCGCCGACTGTTCGTCGACATGAATCACCACGCCGGCCGCCCCGATGGCGCAGCAGTCGACGCCGATGGCTGCTACTGGATCTGCGGCAACGATGAAGGCGTGATCCACCGTTTCACCCCCAAGGGCAAGCTGGATCGCTCGCTCAAGGTGCCGGTGAAAAAGCCCGCCATGTGCGCCTTCGGCGGTTCGGGTCTGGACACCCTGTACGTCACCTCGATACGCCCCGGCGGCGACATCAGCGACCAGCCGCTGGCCGGTGGCGTGTTCGCGTTAAACCCTGGCGTCCAGGGCCTCGAAGAACCCCTGTTCAAGGGCTGAGCCACACATTCGGCCCCGCTCTGCCGCTCAACCGGTCTGGAGATCGTCGAGCGAGTAAAACGGACTGCCATCCAGATAACCGCCACGTGGTTTAAGATCGCAAAGGGGTCATGACATATCTCGCGACACAATAACGTTACACTCAGCACCCCTCTGCTTAGGGGATCTTGCGTCGATCTGTTTCATAAATGGACGATAAAGTGAGCTTTTCCCGCGAAAATAAACATTTGGAAATATTCTTTCCGTGCACATGGATAAAGTTGTGCTAGCTGCTAGGCTCTGGCCTCGCCCGGCTGAAACGGTACATCTCAAGCAGTAGGTCCGATGGGCTTCTCCGTTCCTCGGTCTACGTTATGAGGTTGCCGCCAGATGCCCTACACCACTTTGTCGGAAGCGCAGGTTCAGAGCTTGATCAAGGCCATCGACAGCGACGGATACGCTGTCTTGCCCGGCTGGGCCAGCCCTTCCCAACTCGAAGCACTGCAAGCGCTGGTCGCCCGGACGGTTGCCGACTGCGGCAACGATTACGTCGCACTCTCGGGCCGACAGGCCGTGCAAGGAACGCCGCTTCATGAATGGGGCACGTCGCGGGATTTCATCGATTTATGCCGGCGCATTGTGGCGGGCGTCACCGGTGAGCGCTCAAGCGAGAATGGCATGACCCAGACGTTACGCTGCCTGACCGGCAGCGGCGGTCGTCGCGAATCGTTGATCTTCCACTACGACTCGTTTGTGCTGACCACCATCCTGCCGGTCTGCATGCCCACCAGCGGCGAACGCGGCGACCTGCTGATGCTGCCGAACCGTCGGCCGATCCGCCGCAGCTACTTCGCCAACCTGCTGGACAAGGTGCGAGTGGACAACAGCTGGGTGCAGCGCCGTCTCAGGAGCAAAGTCGCCAGGGATGAAAAGGCGTTCACCCGCATCGCCATGCAACCCGGCCACCTGTACCTGTTCTGGGGCTATCGCTCGCTGCACACCAACATGCCCGTGGCCGAAGACGCCCTGCGTGCCACGGCGGTGTTTCACTATCACAACGTCCACGGCAGCAGCTCGCTGGCCAGCCGGCTGCGAAAATCCCTCGGCACCTGGAGGGGGCAGGGTCTGCAGGAGGATGCACCGCAGATGTGAGGTGATCCACTGGCGCAGGAATCTCTTGGGCTTATGACCTTCAGCCCATGACATTAACCTCACGCATAACTTTCCTTCTATATTTATGCCAAATTGTGATTAGCGGAGCGCCGATTTATATCCTTATGATCTGAGCCACAACAGCTCAGATCGAGGTTACGGACATGGCGATTCAGATCAAACCCGTTGCGGGGAAAATCGGTGCCGAGGTGAGCGGCGTCAAACTCTCCGCCGATGTCTGCGCGCAGGATTTCGATTTCATCAACCAGGCGCTGCTCACGCACAAGGTGCTGTTCTTCCGTGAGCAGTTTCTCAACGACGAGCAGCACGAAGGCTTCTCCCGCCGTTTCGGCGATCAGGTCCCTCACCCCACCGTACGTTCCGCTGAGAAAAGCAGTGCCATCCTGCATCTGGACGCGAAGGAAACTCGCGCCAACTCCTGGCACACCGACGTCACCTTCGTCGCCAACTACCCGAAGATCTCGATCCTGCGCGGGGTGGTCATCCCGCCCTACGGCGGCGACACGGTATGGGCCAACACGGCAGCCGCCTACGCTGACCTTCCCGACAGCCTGAAAACCCTGGCCGACGGCCTGCGCGCACTGCACACCAATGTCTATGACTATGCGGCGCCCCGAGACACCGGCGAAGCGGGCGTAAAACGCTACCGCGACCAGTTCACCGCCGAAGTCTACGAAACCGAACACCCACTGGTGCGCGTGCACCCTGAAACCGGCGAGCGCAGCCTGCTGCTCGGCCACTTCGTCAAACAAATTCAGGGCGTCAGCAGTAATGACTCGAAACAGCTGATTCGCCTGTTCCACGATCGCATCACCCATCTGGACAACACCGTGCGCTGGCGCTGGAACGAAGGCGACGTGGTGATCTGGGACAACCGCGCCACCCAACACATTGCCGTCAACGACTACGGCCAGGCCGAGCGCGTGGTGCGTCGTACCACTGTGGCGGGCGACATTCCGGTCGGCGTCGACGGACGCGCCAGTCAGGCCATCAAACCCACACCCGAAACCCTCTCGCCCAAAACAGAAGCCGACAAGAAACATCTGGCTGCCTGATTGCGCGTCACTCACTGTCCAAGGAAGAACCGTCATGGCAAACGCCAAGCGAACATCTCTATTCAGCAAAACAAGCGTAGCTACCGCACTGGCGGCGCTGCTGATGATGCCCTTGGCAAAGGCCGACGTTCTGCGCATTGGCGTAGCCAGCGCCGGTGGCGGTGATCCGGTCACATTCAGCGGCTCGCCGTTGGGCATCGTGCGCAACCAGCAGCTCCTCGAAAAAGCCTTCGCCGGCACCGACACCGAAGTGCAGTGGTTCTTCTTCAAGGGCGCCGGGCCGGCCGTCAACGAAGCGCTGTCCAATCAGCAACTGGACTTCGCTTACGAAGGCGACTTGCCCGCAGTAGTCGGCCGTTCCAATGGCCTGGACACCAAATTGCTTGCGGCCATCGGCGTGCGCTCGAATGTGTATCTGGCCGTGCCGAAAGGCTCCGATATCAAGACCGTCGAAGACCTCAAGGGCAAGAAGGTCGCGGTATTCCGCGGCACCAACGGCCATCTGGTTTCGATCAAATTGCTCGCCGATCACGGCATGACCGAGCGCGACCTGAAAGTGATCAATCTGGACAGCGGCAGCAGCCAGGCCGCGCTGGCGTCCAAAGGGGTCGACGCCGCATTCGGCGGCCGCGAGCTGTTCAAGCTGCGCGATCAGGGGCTGGTCGACATCATCTTCGACAACCCCAACAACAACGTGCGCTACACCCGCCAGTGCGCCCTGGTGGTCCGTGGCGATTACGAAAAACAGCACGCCGACAGCGTGCAAAAAGTCGTCAACGTACTCGTCGATGCCGCGCGATGGGAATCCGAAGCCGGCAACCGCGACGCCGTGTTCAACGAGTGGGCGAAGACCAATGAACCGCTGGCCTCGCTGCAGGCTGACTTCAATCGACTGGATTTGCGCGACAGCGCGTCACCGCTGGTGGATGAATTCCTGCGCGACCGTTATCAAGCCGTCGCCGATCAGGCCAAGGACGAGAAAATGATCCGTCGGCCAGTGAGCGTCGTCGGCTGGTTCGACACCCGCTATCTGGACAACGCGCTGAAAACCAAAGGCCTCGAGCACTACTGGACCGTCTACGGCGCAGACGGCAAAGCCGCGAACACAGCGACGGCGTCTTCGGAAAAACCCGTCAACAACGGAGGCTGATGCCATGGCCCGAGCCACCGCTGAAGCGCTTGATCGGCAGCACATCCCGGCGAAAACCCTGGCGCCGGTCAAGCACCTGCCCCGCCCACCGTCGCGTGCCCCTCGCCGCGTGCCGGTTGTCAAAACCGCCACGGCCTGGCGAACCCGCGCTGCCAACGTCGCGCTGGCCTGGCTGCTGCCCGTCGCGCTGCTGGGGCTGTGGTACCTCGGCACTGAACGCGACTGGTTGTCGGAGCAAGTGCTGCCGCCGCCCGCATTCGTTTACCAGACGCTGGGCGATCTGGTCAGCAGCGGCGACTTATGGCTGAACGCTTCCGCCAGCCTGCAGCGCGTGCTGGTGGGCTTTCTGATGGGCTCGGCGCTGGGCATCACCCTGGGACTGGCGATGGGTTTGTCGAAAACCGTCGAAGATTACCTGCTGCCGACCTTCAACGCGCTGGTGCAGATTCCGGTACTGGGCTGGATGCCGTTTGCGCTCTTGCTTTTCGGCATCGGCGAGCCGCTGAAATACGTGCTGATTGCCCACGCCGCGCTGGTCCCGGTGACGCTGTGTACGCTGCAAGCCTTCCATGAAGTGCCCAAGCGCTTGCTGGAGGTGGGCCGCGCGTACGGGTTCAGCCAACGCCAGATCGTTACCGATATCGTCCTGCCCTCCGCCGTTGCGCCGATCTTCACCGGCCTGCGCCTGGGCTTCACCAAGGCCTGGCTGTCGCTGGTGGTGGTTGAGCTGTTGGCGTCCAGCGAAGGCCTGGGCTACCTGATTGCCTACGGTCGGCAGTTGTTCCAGCTGGACCTGGTCATGGCCGCCGTGGTGGTGGTCGGCACGATTGGTCTGCTGATTGATCGCGGGTTCGAGTTCGTCGAGCGGCGCCTCAACCGAGGCCGTCCGAGCAAGACCGGGAGACTGGCATGAGCATACTGACAATCCCGCAAGCCGCCCAGACCCACCGCTATCGAGGGTGGGTCGTGCCGATCGTGGCGGTCGCCATGTGGTGGCTGGCGTCGAGTCAGGGCTGGAGCACCTCCGGCTTGTTGGTCTCGCCGCAAAAGGTCGCGGTCACCGCCTGGGAGCAAGTGACGTCCGCGCAGTTCTGGCGCGCGATTTCCGCCAGCCTTGCGCGCGACGTGAGCGGCTTCTTCATCGGCACCACATTGGGCCTGGTGCTCGGTTGTCTGCTGGGGTTTTCACGGCTGTTCGAGCGTCTGGCGGGCCCGAGTTTCAACACCTTCAAACAGATCTCGTTGTTCGCCTGGATCCCGCTGATCTCAGTGTGGTTCGGGCTGGGCGACGTCGCCAAAGTGGTGTTTCTGTCACTTGCCGCACTGGTGCCAGTGGTGGTCAACACGTGCGACGGCTTGCGCAGCGTCTCCCCCGCGCTGCTGGAAGTCGCGAAGGTCTACGGCTTCACCCGCTGGCAGACCATCATCGGCGTCATGCTGCCGGCAGCACTGCCTTCGATTTTCACCGGCATCTACCTGGCGCTGGTCTATTCGTGGCTGGCGACCATCGGCGCGGAATACCTGCTGGTGTCAGGCAGCGGCATCGGCAACACACTGATCGATGGCAGCGAGCACTTCATGATGGACCTCGTGCTGTTCGGCATGATCGTCATCGGGCTGGTCGGTTGGGGGCTTAACGTCCTGGCGCGCCTTCTTGAACGGCGCCTGCAACGGCTGTACGGCATCGCCCCGCGCTGAAGCCATCGTTAAGCCTCTATCGAATCTCTCGCTTCGCTAAACCGAATTTCTGAAGGAAAAGCCATGCCCGCCACTCAACTGCTTACCGCACAGCCCGTCGCCCGGGCCATCTCCCCATCGCAGGGCAATGGCCTGCGTCTGGAAAACATCAGCAAGCGCTTCGCCAGCACAGGAGCCGACAGCCAGCTGCAGGTGCTGGATAACGTCCAGCTGGACATCGCGCCGGGGGAGTTCATCACCATCGTCGGCGCCAGTGGTTGTGGCAAATCAACCCTGCTCAGACTGATCCTCGGCCTGGACGAAGAATTTGACGGCCGCATCCTGCTGGACGACAAGCCGATCAGGGGCACGGGCCTGGAGCGCGGCATCGTGTTTCAGGATCACCGGCTTTTCCCGTGGCTCACGGTTGAGCAGAACGTCGCGGTCGGCCTGAAGAACGCACCGCTGAGTGCGGCGCAGAAAAATGAGACCGTGCGCGAACACATTCAGCTGGTGGGTCTGCAGGATTTCACCGGGTCGTACCCGCACCAGATTTCCGGCGGGATGGCGCAACGGGTGGCGATCGCTCGAGGGCTGGTCAATCGGCCCAGCGTGCTGTTGCTCGACGAACCCTTCGGCGCGCTGGATGCGCTGACCCGTACGCGATTGCAGCGTGAGTTGCAGCACATCTGGCAGCAGGAAAAGATCACTATGGTCCATGTCACCCATGATGTGGATGAAGCGGTTTATCTCGGTGATCGGGTGGTGGTGATGCAACCGCATCCGGGGCGCATCCGGCGTATCGTCGACGTGGACCTGCCACGGCCGCGCAATCGCAGCGACGCGCGGTTTATCGAGCTGCGGGATGACGTGCTCAGCGATTTCGCGGAGTTGTCCTAGCGGGTGAAGACGGCCTTGGATGCAGACGTTATCCGGGCGTCAATCCGACGTATCCACCGACACCCGATTGCGCCCGTTCTTCTTGGACTCGTACAGCGCCTGGTCCGCGCGCTCGATCAGCATCTTGTAGTCGTCCATGGGCGAGGTCATGTCCGCTACGCCCAGGCTGATCGTGCAATGAATCGCTTCGCCTTCCTGCATGACGTCCAGCGCCTCGACGGCGGCGCGCAGACGCTCGGCGAACATGGCGCCGCCCTGCTTGTCCGTATCGGGCAGCAGCACCGCGAACTCTTCGCCGCCGTAACGACCCGCGATGTCAGCGTCGCGGATGTGCTCACGCACCACGTCCGCCACCCGCTGAATCACCCGATCGCCGCATTGATGCCCATAGGTATCGTTGACGCGTTTGAAGTGGTCGATGTCGAACATCACCAGTGACGCTGTGGTGCCGTAACGCACATGCCGTGCATGCTCCAGACGCAATGCTTCTTCCCAGTGGCCGCGGTTGTACAGGCTGGTCAGGCGGTCGGTGCTCGACAGCTTCTGCAGCTCCCGGTTGGCCGCCTGCAATTGCAGGCGGTTCGTCGCCACATCGGTGACGTCGTAGATCACCAGGCACACATGGGTCACCACCCCGGTCGTCGAGCGCAGCGGATACATGGTGGTGTTCTGGTACATGAACTCTTCTTGCCCGGTGATGGGCTGATAGCTCTTGAAGCGAACCAGAAACGGGCGCTGCTCCCAGATCGTGAACGCTGGCGTGCCAAGGGTAATCACGCTGTCGATCTTGTTTTTCAGCCAGCGTTCGTTGATCTCCGAGAACAGCGAAAAGAACGAGCGGGTCGCCGCTTCGTACGACAGTATCCCGGAACGGTTCTCCATGAAGGTGTTCCAGACCTGCACGCGGTATTCCTGATCCAGCACCACCACGCCGACGTCGATGTTCTGCGTCACGGTGAGCAGCCAGTGCAATTCCTTGAAATCGATACGATCGTTCATGAATCAGCTCATTATATGGGCGAGTTTCCGCGACAGCAGCTCGACCGAATCCTCGGTGAACAACATCAACAGATCGAAATGGATGTTATGACCTTCCAGGCTGTAACTGATCTCCACAGCCAGCGTCTTCTTCCAGCGCCGCTCGTTGAGACGGATCAGCTCTTCAATGCCGCTGTGCAAACCCAGCACTTGGGGGTGGCTTTGGGAAAACGCGATGTCGAGCTGCTCTGCAATGCCGCTCAGACAAGCGCCGATCAGGATGGAAGACAGGTCCAGCAACATCTCCATGTCGGAGTAGTCGGCGTCATCGATCTTCATCAGCTGCGCCATGTCGGCGATTTCCGAATCATGGAACAACAACAGCGCCTCGCCGGCGATGCCACCACCAATGTAGCCCTGACACACCGCCGTGAGCCGGTCGTTGGCCTGGGCATCGGCCAGCGCCATGTGCAACTCGCCCACTTCCAGCATGTTGACGTTGGGCACCGGCAGTTGCACGAATACGCCCAACACCCGCGCCAGCAAGGCGGCCGCGCTGCCCATTGCGACGTTGACGGTCTCGCGAAATGCGTCGTTAAAACTGATGTCCGCCTGGTCGAGACCGGATGCCGGGGCCTGCGATTGATTGGCGCCCTCCCCCAACAGGCCCAGCCGCTGGAGGGTTTCCTGCAACTGATCCGGATCGGCCGGTTTTTTCAGAAACGCCAGTGCGCCCAGTTCGAGGGTACGGCGCACCGCCTCCTCCTGAACGTCGCCGGAGACGACAATGACGCTGGCCTGCAGGCTTTCCGCGCGGATGGCGGCCAGTGTCTGATAGCCGTCCATGTCCGGCATCGTCAGATCCAGCAGCACCACGCGGCCCAGACCCTGGCGAATCGCCTCGATCCCCTCACGGCCGTTGGTGGCCGTGGTCACTGAAACATCCCACTCGGGCGGCAGGGCCTTAATAAGCTGCTTCCGCGCCATGTTGGAGTCGTCGCAAATCAGCAAGGGAATCGTGGGCATCTACTTCTCACAGCAAAAAAGTTTCAGGCGTGGCCCGGTGTAAGGCAGCGTGACAAAGGTGAGCAAAGATTCATGCCAGACTGTAGCTGATGACACGTGATCAAAGCGTCAAGCGTGTGGGTAGATTCTCTACCCACTCAACAATGGGCTGCTTGGTATGCAATTAATGTGCACAGCTGCTCCGGTTCATTTCGGATGGACTGAGCAAATCCTTCCATTTGGATATCAAGAAGGGCAGCAGAGTAAAGCGGCGGGTGTGGCGAGAATATGTCAAACGCCCTGGCGCTGGTGAGACAGCGAGGAGGATGGGCTGAAATCAGGGCATAAAAAAGCCCCGACGCGGGCGTCAGGGCTTTTGATAACCACGTCCGTGTGGTCTTTCGCATGAACCTTGAATCAGTCTGCTAACGACTTTCACACTGCCAGCCGGTTGTTCTATAGGTTCTGCTGAGTGGAATTACTCAGCTTTCAGGCCGTCAGCCGAAACAGCTTTCACGCCTTTGATTTTTTTGGTGATCGCTACAGCAGTGGTTTTCTGTGCATCAGTGATAGCAACAGTCGACGACAGGGAAACCACGCCTTTGTTGGTCTCAACCTTGATGTCGGAGCCCGGAATGCCCTTCTCGGTCAGCAGATCAGATTTGACCTTGGTGGTGATCCAAGTGTCAGAAGTAGCTTCTTTGGTTTTGGCAACTTCGTTTGCAGCTACAGTCATTGGAGCTTGAGCAGAGGTCTGAGCCATGGCTACGTTGGCCATAGTCAGAGTCAGAGCAGTGGCGGTAGCAGCAGCAATAGCGAACTTCTTCATACGGGTAACTCCTGTTTTTCTCAGAATCTGCGCCAATCTGATTGGCTGCAGGGTTACCTATATATCGCAAGCGGTGTGCCAACCTTTTGTTTGACAAAGACTCCTTATAAATCAATGAGTTATTTTTTCATGGATCCACGGACGTCGTGCAGATTGCCCGCTTTGGGAAAGTTCCGCTTGCAAGATGCATGTTCTGACCAGCTGCCAAGCGTAGGTTTCCTTTCTAAGCCATTAATTGCATTCAAAAAAAAGAGCCCCTAAGGGCTCTTTTTTGATCAGCTGCGGCAGAGCGGGTTAAACCCCCGACGCCTTGGCAGCTGCTACATCTTTGATCGACAGCTTGATGCGACCGCGATTGTCCACGTCCAGCACCAGAACTTCGACTTCCTGACCTTCTTTCAAGATGTCGGTGACTTTCTCTACGCGAGCGTCGCTCAACATGGAGATGTGCACCAGACCGTCTTTGCCCGGCAGGATGTTAACGAACGCGCCGAAGTCAACGATGCGCTCAACCTTACCGATGTAGATCTTGCCGATCTCGGCTTCAGCGGTGATACCCAGAACGCGCTGACGTGCAGCTTCAGCAGCTTCCTTGGTTTCGCCAAAGATCTTGATCGAGCCGTCGTCTTCGATGTCGATCGACGCTTTGGTCTCTTCGCAGATGGCACGGATGGTCGCGCCGCCTTTGCCGATGACGTCACGGATCTTGTCGGTGTCAATCTTCATCGCGATCATGGTCGGCGCGTTTTCCGACAGCTCGGTGCGCGACTGACCAATGATGGTGTTCATCTGGCCCAAAATGTTCAGACGCGCTTCCAGCGCCTGACCCAAAGCAATCTCCATGATCTCTTCGGTGATGCCCTTGATCTTGATGTCCATCTGCAGCGCGGTGACGCCTTTGGCGGTACCGGCTACTTTGAAGTCCATGTCGCCCAAGTGATCTTCGTCACCCAGGATGTCGGTCAGGATGGCAAACTTCTCGCCTTCTTTAACCAGACCCATGGCAATACCGGCAACCGGCGCCTTCATTGGAACACCAGCGTCCATCAGGGCCAGCGAAGCGCCACAGACCGAAGCCATGGAGCTGGAGCCGTTGGACTCGGTGATTTCCGATACGACACGGATGGTGTACGGGAACACGTCGGCAGCAGGCAGCATGGCCTGAACCGAACGGCGGGCCAGACGACCGTGACCGATTTCACGACGACCTGCGCCACCCATGCGACCACACTCGCCCACCGAGAACGGAGGGAAGTTGTAGTGCAGCATGAACGGGTCTTTTTTCTCGCCTTCGAGGGTGTCGAGCAGCTGAGCGTCACGCGCGGTACCCAGGGTGGCCACGACCAGCGCTTGAGTTTCGCCACGAGTGAACAGTGCCGAACCGTGAGTCTTCGGCAGAACGCCGACTTCGATGTTCAACGGACGAACAGTCTTGGTGTCGCGACCGTCGATACGCGGCTTGCCGTTGACGATGTTTTCGCGAACGGTGCGGTATTCGATTTCGCCGAACGCCGCTTTGACTTCGCTGGCGGACGGGCTGCCGTCTTCAACAGCGAGCCTGGCAACAACCTGATCCTTCAGCTCAGCCAGGCGAGCGTAGCGATCGGCCTTGACGGTGATGGTGTAGGCCTCGGAGATCGCTGCGCCGAACTCGGAGCGGATAGCGCCCAGCAGTTCAGTGGCTTCAGCTTTAGGCGCCCAGTTCCAGGTTGGCTTGGCAGCTTCGGCGGCCAGCTCTTTGACGGCCTTGATGACCGACTGGAATTCGTCGTGGGCGAACAGCACGGCGCCCAGCATCTGGTCTTCGGTCAGTTCTTTGGCTTCCGACTCAACCATCAGTACCGCTTCTTCGGTACCGGCAACGACCATGTCCAGGCTCGATGCTTTCAGTTGCTCGTAAGTCGGGTTCAGCAGGTAGCCGGTGCTTTCATGGAACGCAACGCGAGCAGCGCCGATCGGGCCGTCGAACGGAATGCCGGAGATGGCCAGGGCAGCCGAGGTACCGATCATCGCAGCGACGTCCGGATCGGTTTTCTTGCTGGTAGAGACGACGGTGCAGACAACCTGCACCTCGTTCATGAAGCCTTCTGGAAACAGTGGGCGGATCGGACGGTCGATCAAACGCGAGGTCAGTGTTTCTTTTTCGGAAGGACGGCCTTCACGCTTGAAGAAACCACCAGGGATCTTGCCAGCGGCGTAGGTCTTTTCCTGGTAGTGAACGGAAAGAGGGAAAAAGCCTTTGCTTGCGTCTGCATGCTTGGCGCCGACCACAGTCACGAGAACGGTGACGTCGTCGTCAACGGTGACCAATACAGCACCAGAGGCTTGACGGGCAATACGGCCAGTCTCGAGGGTTACGGTCGATTGACCGAATTGAAATTTCTTGATTACCGGGTTCACGGTTTCCTACCTTCTTTGTGGCTCTTGGGGAACTGGTTTCTTGCGAATTCTTGGGCAGCGAGGGGAATCGGACCCTTCGGCAGTCCAGATACAACTAGAGGCTGGGAGCCCGCCAGCCCACTGGTAAAACCAGCGGAACATGACGACCAACCAACCTCTATCCGAGTCGTTATTAGCGACGCAGACCCAGACGACCGATCAGGGCGCTGTAACGGCTAACGTCCTTACCTTTCAGGTAATCCAGCAGCTTGCGACGCTGGTTTACCATACGGATCAGACCACGACGGGAGTGGTGATCCTTACCGTTGGCCTTGAAGTGGCCTTGCAGTTTGTTGATGTTGGCGGTCAGCAGTGCAACTTGCACTTCTGGCGAACCAGTATCACCAACAGCTTGCTGGTAGTCGGTTACGATCTGAGCTTTATCTTCAACGCTGAGTGCCATGTGGGCATTCCTTTTATCAAGAAACCGCTCCGGGGAGACGGTTTCAACAGGCCGAGAGCTGACTCTCGTATTTAAATGTGAGGAGTGACCATGCCTGTTAACAGCCACCCTCGTACCGCCGTGGCAGGAAACCCTGCCGCGACGGGTCCGGTCACTCTGACCGAATCAGTCGACGCGGCGCAATGCGCCCGTCTTCACTCACTTCACCGATCCCGATGAAGCGTCCTTCATGATCCTGCACCCGCACCATGCCGAACTTCGGCGCGTCGGGGGCTCTCACTGGCTGACCATGCAGCCAGTAAAACGAACTGTGTTCTGAAAACTGCAGCAGCGGCCAATCCAGCAACCCGCTGTCCGATGGCATCAGGAAGCGATCGACCGCTTCATTCCCACCTTCGGCATGCACCGCTTCCAGCTCCTCCAGCGTTACCGTCTGGGCCAGCGTGAAAGGACCGGCCTGGGTACGACGCAGCTGAGCAACGTAAGCACCGCAGCCCAACTTTTCACCGATATCTTCCACGAGGGTACGAATATAGGTGCCTTTTGTGCAGTCAACCGCCAAACGAGCGGTCTCACCTTCGCACGCCAATAATTCCAGGCGCGCAATAGTAACAGAACGCGGTTCACGCTCCACCACTTCCCCAGCCCGGGCCAGCTTGTACAACGGCTGACCATCCCGCTTGAGGGCGGAGTACATAGGCGGTATCTGACTGATATTCCCGCGAAATGCCGGAAGCACCGCCTCGATATCCGAGCGACCAACGGTCACAGGCCGCGTCTGCAGGACCTCACCCTCGGCATCGGCCGTGGTAGTGGTCTTGCCAAGCTGCATCAGGGTTTCATAACCCTTGTCGGAATCGAGCAGGTACTGGGAAAACTTGGTCGCTTCACCGAAGCACAACGGCAGAACGCCGGTGGCCAGCGGATCCAGACTGCCCGTATGCCCTGCTTTTTCTGCGTTGAGCAACCAGCGCACTTTTTGCAGCGCGGCGTTGGATGTGAACCCCAGCGGCTTGTCGAGCAGAATGATCCCGCTGACGTTACGGCGAATACGCTTGACCTGAGCCACGCCTTATTCCTCCGGACCGTCTTGCTTAGGTGCGGTTTGGTGCTGACCATCTTCAGCCACTGCCCGCTCGATCAATGCCGACAAATGCGCGCCACGGGCAACGCTTTCGTCGTAATGGAAATGCAGTTGAGGCACGCTGCGCAGCTTCATCTCACGGGCCAGCTGCATACGCAGAAATCCTGCAGCAGCATTGAGCACCTTGATGGACTGTGCGATTTCTTCGGCGCTGTCCTGCCCCATCACGGTCATGAAGATTTTCGCGTGGCCGACGTCACGGCTGACGTCAACGGCGGTGATGGTGACCAGCCCCACGCGGGGGTCCTTGATTTCACGACGGATCAGCTGTGCCAGCTCGCGCTGCATCTGATCGCCGATACGTTGGGTACGGCTGTATTCTTTTGCCATGTCTTGTTACCTGTCACTGCTGACCCATGGCAAAAGCCATGTGGTCTGAAAGCGGCAAACGCCCGGCCTGGCGAGAGCCGGACCGGGCGTTGCGTTTAGAGTCCATGACCGACGCCTGGCATTTTCATGCGGCGCAAGCCATGACTCCTGAAGCTCGCGATTTAGAGGCTGCGAGCCACTTGGACCTTCTCGAAGACTTCGATCTTGTCACCGACCTTGACGTCGTTGTAGCTCTTGACGCCGATACCGCACTCCATGCCGGCACGTACTTCGGAAGCGTCATCCTTGAAGCGGCGCAGGGATTCCAGCTCGCCTTCGAAGATAACGATGTCTTCACGCAGTACACGGATTGGACGGTTACGGAAGACAACGCCTTCGATGACCATGCAACCTGCGATCGCGCCGAATTTCGGCGAGCGGAACACGTCGCGGACTTCAGCGATACCCAGGATGTTCTCCCGAACGTCGCTGCCAAGCATGCCGGTGAGGGCCTTCTTGACGTCTTCGATGATGTCGTAGATGACGTTGTAGTAACGCATGTCCAGACCTTCCTGCTCGACGATCTTGCGCGCGCCAGCATCGGCACGCACGTTGAAGCCGAACAGTACAGCGTTGGAGGCCAGTGCCAGGTTGGCGTCGCTTTCGGTGATACCACCCACACCGCCGCCCACTACACGCACTTGCACTTCGTCGTTACCCAGGCCATTCAAAGCACCCTGCAACGCTTCCAGAGAACCACGGACATCGGATTTGAGGACGATGTTGAGCGTCTTCTTCTCTTCCTGACCCATGTTCTCGAAGATGTTTTCCAGCTTGCCGGCGTGAGCACGGGCCAGCTTGACTTCGCGGAACTTGCCTTGACGGAACAGAGCCACTTCACGGGCTTTCTTCTCGTCGGCAACAACGCTCATCTCGTCGCCAGCGTCCGGCGTACCGTCCAGGCCGAGAATCTCAACAGGGATCGACGGACCGGCTTCCTTGATTGGCTTGCCGTTCTCGTCGAGCATTGCCCGAACGCGACCGTAGTTGGAGCCAACCAGAACCATGTCGCCTTGACGCAGCGTACCGTCCTGAACCAGAACAGTCGCAACCGGGCCACGGCCCTTGTCGAGACGCGATTCAACTACAACACCACGACCCGGAGCCGACGGCGTCGCCATCAATTCCAGAACTTCGGCCTGCAGCAGAACGGCTTCAAGCAGCTCGTCAACGCCAGTACCCATCTTCGCGGAGACCGAGACGAAAGGTGTCTCGCCGCCCCACTCTTCGGACGTTACGCCGTGAACGGACAGCTCACTGCGGATACGGTCCAGGTCAGCGCCCGGCTTGTCGATCTTGTTCACGGCAACGACCAGCGGAACACCGGCAGCCTTGGCGTGTTGCACGGCTTCGATGGTCTGCGGCATGACGCCGTCGTCTGCCGCGACAACCAGAATCACGATGTCAGTTGCCTTGGCACCACGAGCACGCATTGCGGTAAACGCCGCGTGACCCGGGGTATCGAGGAAAGTCACCATGCCACGCTCTGTTTCAACGTGGTACGCACCGATGTGCTGGGTGATACCGCCGGCTTCGCCTGCAGCAACCTTGGCACGACGGATGTAATCGAGCAGCGAGGTCTTACCGTGGTCAACGTGACCCATGACCGTTACAACCGGCGCACGGGAGAACGTCTCACCTTCAAACTTCAGGGACTCGGCCAGAGAATCTTCCAGCGCGGTGTCGCTGACCAGGGTCACTTTGTGGCCCAGTTCTTCAGCGACCAGCTGGGCAGTTTCCTGATCCAGAACCTGGTTGATGGTGGCCGGAGTACCCAGCTTGAACATGAACTTGATGATCTCGGCAGCTTTGACCGACATCTGCTGAGCGAGATCGCCCACACTGATGGTTTCGCCGATCTTCACTTCACGAACGACAGGGCCGGTAGGGCTCTGGAAACCGTGCGCGTTGCGCTTCTTCAGCTTGGCCTTGCCGCGACCGCCGCGGCGGAAGCCGTCGCTTTCTTCGTCGGTAGTACGAGGAGCAACGCGTGGCGTTGGCGCCTTTTCCTTGACCGATGCACGATGCGGGGCGTTCTTGCGATCGCCGTCACCACCGCCGCTGCGACGATTGTTGTCGTCATTGCGTGGTTTGTCGGGGCGACGCTGTTCGTCTTTCTTGCGATCGGCGACAGGCGCAGGTGCCGCAGCCGGAGTTTCCCGGGCTGGCTCGGCAGCTTGCGGAGCCGCTGCCGGCGCTGCAACCGCCTCGGCAGCGGGGGCACCAGACGAAGGCTGACGGCGCGCTTCTTCTTCGGCACGCTGACGGGATTCTTCTTCAGCCTTTTGACGCGCGGCATTTTCTACCGCACGACGTTCGTCCAGCTCGCGCTTGCGTTCGGCTTCGATTTCTTCCGGGCTGCGCTGAACAAAGACTTTCTTTTTGCGTACTTCAACGCTGATGCTTTTGCTGCCAGCAACGCGAAGGGTACTGGTGGTCTTGCGCTGCAAGGTAATCTTGCGCGGCTCTTCCACCTTGGCCTTGTGACCGCTTTTCAGGTGGGTCAACAGGGCTTGTTTTTCAATATCGGTCACAACTTGTTCGGCGGCGTTGTGCGGCAAACCTGCCTCACGCATCTGCTGTAACAGGCGCTCTACCGGTGTGTCGACCGTCTTGGCCAGTTCTTTCACCGTGACTTGCGTCATGCACTTCTCTCCTCAGGCCGCATCTACTTACTCGAACCAATGGGCTCGGGCGGCCATGATCAACTTGCCGGCACGATCATCGTCAATGCCGTCGATGTCGAGCAGATCGTCAATAGACTGCTCGGCCAGGTCTTCGCGGGTAATTACGCCGCGCACCGCCAGTTCCATCGCCAAATCCTTGTCCATACCCTCAAGCGAGAGCAGGTCTTCGGCCGGATGGGCGTCTGCCAGCTTTTCCTCAGTAGCGATGGCTTTAGTCAACAAACGATCCTTGGCACGAGCGCGAAGCTCGTTGACGGTGTCTTCGTCAAAGCCGTCGATGTTGAGCATTTCTTCCAACGGTACGTAGGCAATCTCTTCCAGGCTGGTGAAGCCTTCGTCTACCAGAACCTGAGCGAGATCCTCATCGACTTCCAGCTCGTCGATAAAGTTGCGCAGGATGTCACCGGTTTCCGCTTGCTGCTTGGCCTGGATGTCCGATTCGGTCATCACGTTAAGGGTCCAGCCAGTCAACTGACTGGCCAACCGCACGTTCTGGCCACCGCGGCCAATCGCCTGGGCGAGGTTATCTGCGCCTACAGCGATGTCCATGGCGTGGGCATCTTCATCAACGATGATCGCTGCCACTTCGGCAGGCGACATGGCGTTGATGACGAACTGCGCCGGGTTATCGTCCCAAAGCACGATATCCACACGCTCGCCGCCCAACTCGCCGGAAACAGCCTGCACGCGCGAACCACGCATGCCGATGCACGCGCCTTGCGGGTCAATGCGTTTGTCCTTGGAGCGAACTGCGATCTTTGCACGCGAACCAGGATCACGAGAGGCAGCCATCACCTCGATGAGTCCTTCGGCGATTTCCGGAACTTCAATCCGGAACAGCTCGATCAGCATTTCCGGCGCGGTACGCGACAGAATCAGCTGAGGGCCACGGTTTTCGGTGCGGATCTCTTTGAGCAATGCACGA
The DNA here is from genome assembly GCF_041060445.1 of Pseudomonas sp. W2-17. NCBI lineage: Bacteria > Pseudomonadati > Pseudomonadota > Gammaproteobacteria > Pseudomonadales > Pseudomonadaceae > Pseudomonas > Pseudomonas sp. W2-17. The sequence continues at coordinate 26,254 of NZ_JAUFNS010000001.1, forward strand.
ACGCGGACACCCACGCGGAAAGTCTCCCGCGAAATGATGTCTTCACGCGCCAGCAGAGCTTCGGCATTGTTGCCAAGGTCGACGATGACATTGTCACGTGTAACTTTTTTAACAGTGCCGGAAATGATTTCGCCCAGACGCTCACGGTAGGCGTCCACGACTTGAGCTCGCTCGGCTTCGCGAACTTTCTGCACAATGACTTGCTTGGCAGTCTGCGCAGCGATGCGGCCGAACTCGATGGAATCGATCTTTTCTTCCACTACGTCGCCAACGTTGGCGCCCGGGTGGGTCAGGGCAACTTTGCTAGGCCATGTCTCGATGGCCGGGTCGTCGAGGTCGTCTTCTTCGACGACGGTCCAGCGACGGAAAGTCTCATAGGCACCTGTTTGACGATTGATCTCGACACGCAGGTCTACTTCGTCTTCAAAACGCTTTTTGGTGGCCGTAGCCAGAGCTATTTCAAGCGCTTCAAAAATCACATCGGCCGGTACGCCTTTTTCATTGGATACCGATTCAACAACCAGCAGTACTTCTTTGCTCATCGTACGCCTCGCCTTTCGCAAGCCATTGGATCCGCGGGATCCGCTGTATCTGGCACGTCTTAGTCAAACGTGGGAATAATGTTGGCTTTGTCGATCAGATCGATCGGCAACAGAAACTCGTGTTCTTCAACCTGGACCACGACGTCCTGCTCCTCCACCCCGCGGAGAAGGCCTTGAAAGTTGCGTCGACCTTCAAACGGCGAACGCAGCTTTATCTTCACTTGTGCCCCGACAAATTCCGCAAACTGCTCAATGGTAAACAGTGGGCGCTCCATGCCTGGAGAGGAAACTTCGAGCGTATATTCGGAGCTGATCGGATCTTCTACATCCAGAATACCGCTGATCTGACGGCTGACGATCGCGCAATCGTCCACCAACACGCCGCCTTCTTTATCGATATAGACGCGCAACATCGAGTGACGCCCTTGAGACGAATACTCGATACCCCAGCATTCATAGCCTAGGGCCACGACCACCGGGGCCAACAAGGCCTGCAACTCTTCTAGCTTGCTCGACACCTGAACCCCCTCGTGCATGCTGCAAATAAAAAATGGGCAGAAGCCCAATCATGAAAACGCCTGCGAAAAGCGGCGTCATAAAGTGTCCAGCTAACAAAAAGCCCCTGAAAAGGGGCTCCGCTAAAACTGGTTGCGGGGGCTGGATTTGAACCAACGACCTTCGGGTTATGAGCCCGACGAGCTACCAGACTGCTCCACCCCGCGACAAAGCTGGGGCGGAAGTATACGACCGATCCAAATTTGGGTCAATCCGACACATCCACCTACAAGAAAGCCCGCTACTGCGGGCTTTCTTGTTAATTGGTACCGAGAAGGGGACTCGAACCCCTACACCCTATGGGCACAACCACCTCAAGGTTGCGTGTCTACCAATTCCACCACCTCGGCATTACAACTCTTTTGCAGCCCCAAAAAACAGCTGCGAAACCGGTGTTACTTCTGCTCTGGAGTGGCAGGAACATCAGCAGGTACTGCAGCTGGTTTCTGTTGCCCTTCCAGAACCGGAACATCATCTGCTGCCGGCTTTTGCTTCACTTCCAGTACCGCTGGATTTGGCAAACCTACTTGAGTCAGCTGGTGAGCTTTCTCTTTAGCAAAGTAACCTAACCCTAAGCTAGTCATGAAGAAACAGGCGGCAAGTATAGCAGTAAGTTTACTGAGAAAGGTAGAGGAACCTTGTCCACCGAACACAGTATTTGATGCACCTGCTCCAAATGATGCGCCAGCGTCGGCACCTTTACCCTGCTGCAGCAAAACCAGAGCAACAACGCCCAGAGCACCCAGCAGATGAAGAACGACTACGACTGTTTCCAGCATTTTTTCAGTTTCCCGCGGCGCGAATGATCGCACCGAACTCATCTGCATTCAGGGAGGCGCCACCAATGAGGCCTCCATCGATATCCGGCATGCCGAACAGTTCGACCGCATTGGCCGCCTTCACGCTGCCGCCATATAGAAGACGCACACCTTGTGCGACTTCAGAATTCTCTTTCATCAACTGCGCACGAATCGCTGCGTGCACTTCCTGCGCCTGTTCCGGCGAGGCAGTCAATCCGGTGCCAATGGCCCAGACTGGCTCATAAGCAATTACCGCATTAACGAAAGCGCCGACGCCAAGTTCTTCGATGATGCTGCCAAGCTGCTGCCCGACAACTTCAAGGGTCTTGCCGGCTTCTCGCTCCTCGAGCGTCTCACCGATACACAGTATCGGCGTCAGACCTGCCGCCTGGGCGGCCTCGAACTTGCGATTAAGCACTTCATTGCTCTCGCCCATTATCTGGCGACGCTCAGAGTGCCCGACCAGCACAAACTTGCAACCTGCATCCGCCAACTGAGTCGACGACACCTCTCCAGTCAACGCGCCCTGCCCTGCCTGATGAGCGCAATTCTGCGCACCGACAGAGATCGACTGCCCTTCCAGGCAATCAACCACAAGACTCACGTGCAGACTAGGCGGGAAGACCGCCACATCTACGCCACCCGGAAGGGCGAGATTTGCAAGACCCTCGATCAGCTCAGCGACGCTGGCGCGGGTACCGTGCATCTTCCAGTTACCAGCTACCATAGGGCGACGCATGCTGTACCTCGTCGGTCAAAGTGGGCGCAGATGTTACCCAACAGTTTCAACACTGGCAAGCCGAAATCAGGCGCAAACTTCAGCAACCAGTTTTGCCAGTTCATCGGCATACCCGCGAACCAGGATTTCGTCCTCGCCCTCGACCATCACCCGCACAAGCGGCTCGGTACCGGACTTGCGCAGAAGCACACGTCCACGCCCGCCCATGGCGGCGGTCACGCGATCACACGCTTCAATAACGGCGGGATGTTTGACCGGGTCAACGCCTCCACCCTCGAAGCGCACGTTGACCAATACCTGAGGGCATTTCTTCAAACCTGAACGCGATTGCGCGAGGCTCATGCCGGTACGCTTCATCGACAACAGCACCTGCAAGGCGGCGATGATCGCATCCCCGGTTGTGGTGTGACGGAAGCACACGACATGGCCCGAGTTCTCGCCGCCCACTTGCCAGTCGCGCTCCAGCAGCTCGGCGATGACATAACGGTCGCCGACATTGGCGCGCACGAACGGGATGTTTAGATCCGCAAGTGCCAGCTCCAGTCCAAGGTTGCTCATCAGGGTGCCGACGACACCTCCCTGCAACTGGCCGCGCTCTTGAAGGTCTCGCGCAATGATGTAAAGCAGTTCATCACCATCGACGATCGCGCCAGTGTGGTCGACCATCAGCACACGGTCGCCGTCGCCATCAAAACCGATGCCCAGGTCAGCGCCATGCTCAACAACGGCGGCCTGCAGCGCTCCCATATGGGTGGAGCCGCAGTTGTCATTGATGTTGAGCCCGTTGGGGGCCGCCGACAGCACGGTTACCTCGGCGCCAAGCTCACGGAACACGTTTGGCGCCACTTTGTACGTAGCACCATGAGCGCAATCGACAACGAGCTTCAACCCGTCAAAATCAGTACTGGTGGGAACGCTGCTTTTACAGAATTCGATGTAACGGCCCGCCGCGTCGTTGATTCGCGACACCTTGCCGAGCTTTTCGGAATCCTCGACGGTCATCGGTGAATCGAGCAGCTCCTCGATCATCAGTTCGATCTCATCAGGCAGCTTGGTGCCCTGCCCGGAGAAAAACTTGATGCCGTTATCGTAGTGCGGATTGTGCGACGCGCTGATCACGATGCCCGCCTCGGCATGAAACGTACGCGTCAGGTAGGCAATCGCAGGTGTCGGCATCGGGCCGAGCAGCATCACGTCCGCACCCGCAGCGGATAACCCGGCTTCAAGCGCCGACTCGAACATGTAGCCCGAAATGCGTGTGTCCTTGCCAACCAGGATCCGGCACGCGCCCATTTTCCGGAACGCCATCCCTGCTGCCCATCCCAACTTCAGCATGAAATCAGGGGTGATAGGGAATTGGCCTACACGTCCGCGGATACCGTCGGTACCGAAGTATTTTTTAGTGGTCATGGGTGCTCCAGATTTCTTATTTTGCTGATTCAACAGCAGCAATCATACGCACTACGTCAACCGTCTCCGAGACGTCGTGCACACGTAGAATTTTTGCGCCTTTGACCATGGCCATGGCGGCAAGCGCGAGGGCGCCATGCAGACGCTGATCAACAGGCTTGTCGAGCACCTTGCCAATCATGCTCTTGCGAGAGACACCCACCAGCAGCGGACGGCCCAGCGCATGAAGTGCTTCCATGTGCTTGAACAGGCTCAGGTTGTGCTCGAGGGTCTTGGCAAAGCCGAATCCTGGATCGAGGATGATCATCTCGGCCGGAATTCCCGCCGCGACGCACTGTTCCAGGCGCTCGCGCAAGAAGGCACTGACCTCACCGACCAGGTCAGCGTAGTGGGGATCATCCTGCATGTCCGTTGGCTCGCCGCGCATATGCATGAGGCAGACTGGCAAACCCGTCGCCACAGCGGCGTCCAGTGCGCCGTCACGACGCAGCGAGCGAACATCGTTGATGAGCCCTGCCCCCAGGCGCGCAGTCTCACGAATGACGGCCGGCGTGGAGGTATCTACCGAAATGATCACGTCCAGCTCGGCGCTGATCGCCTCGACGACAGGCGCCACACGCTCCAGCTCTTCAACGGGAGAAACAGATCGCGCACCGGGGCGCGTTGACTCGCCCCCTACATCGATCAAGGTCGCACCCGCCAGCGTCATCGCCTCGGCATGACGCAGCGCCAGGTCGCGCTGCGCAAAGCGTCCGCCGTCCGAGAACGAATCGGGAGTGATATTGAGGATCCCCATCACGTGCGTGCGGGACAAATCAAGAACCCGGTTGCCGCAAGGCAACCGGGTCGGGTGAAGCGCAGAAGTCATGTCAGACCTTAGTGTTCAGCAGCTGGGCCGCCAATTGGCGATTCCGGACGCGGACCTACAGGTGCGATCGGGGTGCCGGAATCTCCGGAACCGCCTTCCCAATCGCGAGGCTCGCGTGGTGTGCGGCCTGCCATGATGTCATCGATTTGCTCGGCGTCGATGGTCTCGTACTTCATCAGCGCGTCGGCCATCGCTTCCAGCTTGTCACGATTATCCGTGAGAATCTGTCTGGCCGTGCCGTAGCACTGGTCGATGATGCTGCGCACTTCGGAGTCGATGAGACGTGCTGTGTCACCTGACAGGCTGGAGCTTTGCCCACCACCGCCACGACCGAGGTACCCGCCTTCGTCTTCATCCGAATACATCAACGGACCCAGCTTCTCGGACAGGCCCCACTTGGTGACCATGTTTCGAGCGATCTGGCTGGCCCGCATGATGTCGTTAGAGGCGCCGGTGGTCACGCCATCGAAGCCCAACGTCATTTCTTCCGCAATTCGACCGCCGTACAGCGAGCAGATCTGACTGATCAATGCACGCTTGGACAGGCTGTAGCGATCTTCCTCAGGAAGGAACATGGTGACACCCAACGCACGACCGCGCGGGATGATCGATACTTTGTAAACAGGATCATGCTCTGGCACAACGCGGCCAACGATTGCATGACCAGCCTCGTGATAAGCAGTGTTGCGCTTCTCTTTGTCGGACATGACCATCGATTTGCGCTCTGCGCCCATCATGATCTTGTCTTTCGCCAATTCGAATTCTTTCATCTCGACGATGCGCTTACCGGTGCGAGCGGCGAACAGCGAAGCCTCGTTGACAAGGTTTGCAAGATCAGCACCCGAGAAGCCCGGCGTACCACGAGCAATCACCCCTGGCTGAACGTCGTCACCCATTGGCACTTTGCGCATGTGTACTTTGAGAATCTGTTCACGACCGCGGATGTCGGGCAAGCCCACGACCACCTGACGGTCGAAACGGCCCGGACGCAGCAGCGCAGGGTCGAGGACGTCTGGCCGGTTAGTAGCGGCAATCACGATGATGCCGTCGTTCATTTCAAAGCCGTCCATCTCAACCAGCAACTGGTTGAGCGTCTGCTCACGCTCATCATGACCGCCGCCCATGCCGGCACCACGGTGGCGGCCTACCGCATCGATCTCGTCGATGAAGATGATGCAAGGCGCATGCTTCTTGGCCTGCTCAAACATGTCACGGACACGGCTTGCACCAACACCGACGAACATTTCGACGAAGTCGGAACCGGAAATCGTGAAAAACGGCACCTTGGCTTCACCCGCGATGGCCTTCGCCAACAGGGTTTTACCGGTACCTGGAGGACCTACCATCAGCACGCCGCGAGGAATACGACCACCCAAGCGCTGGAACTTGCCCGGATCGCGGAGGAACTCGACGAGCTCGCCTACTTCCTCTTTGGCTTCATCGCAACCGGCAACGTCGGCCAGGGTCGTTTTCACCTGATCTTCGGACAGCAGACGCGCTTTGCTTTTACCAAAGCTCATCGGGCCGCCCTTGCCACCTGCGCCTCCTTGCATCTGGCGCATGAAGAACATAAAGACGGCAATGATCACGAGGATGGGGAAGCTGGCGACCAGAAGCTGAGTCCAGATGCTTTGCTGCTCTGGTTGCTTGCCTTCGATCACGACGTTGTTGTCGACGAGATCACCGATAAGGCCGTTATCCTGGATAGCCGGTCGGATGGTCTTGAAGGCGTCGCCATCGCTGCGCTTGCCGGTGATGACGTAACCGTCAACGGCAACTTTCTCGACCTTGCCGTCCTTCACCTGCTGGATGAATTCGGAATAGTTGAGGGTCTGCGGCTCGTTAGGACTGGAGAAGTTGTTCATCACGGTCACGAGAACCGCCGCGATGATCAACCACAGGATCAAATTCTTTGCCATATCGTTCAATTAGCTACCCTCTGAAGCAAGCTCCACGCTGGAGCGTGCCTCGCATGATATTTACCGGCCTAACGTACTACAGATCCTACAGGCGTGGCAGGCGGCGTCTGTAACCCTTTGTGAAACTTTGACTACGCGATGTTGGTTACGCTCCCTTGATTAAGCTATTTGAAAAAAGCTATCGCTTGATCAAAGGCGCTCATCGCTCGCCGATCCCTCTATGCCGCGAAACCCGCGACCCAACAAATATTGCTCCCTGGACCGGTCCCGCGACGACAAAGGCTTGCGCATCTGCACCTTGTCGAACAGCTTGCGGATGTCCTTGTGGTACACATCAAAGCCCTCACCCTGGAAGACCTTGATCAGGAAATCGCCACCAGGACGCAGCACGCGGCCGGCCAGATCCAGCGCCAGCTCACAAAGGAACATTGCGCGCGGCATGTCCACTGCGCTCAATCCACTCATATTGGGGGCCATATCGGAAATCACAAGGTCGACCTGCGTATTACCAACAGCTTCGAGGATCTGGGCGAGCACTGCGTCCTGAGTAAAATCTCCCTGGATGAAGGTCACGTCGGGGATGCTGTCCATTTCCAGGATGTCCGATGCGATCAAACGGCCCTGACCACCAATCAGACGACTGGTCACCTGCGACCAGCCACCAGGCGCTGCACCCAGGTCGATCACCGTCATGCCTGGACGGATGATCTTGTCCTTCTCCTGGATCTCGAGAAGCTTGTAACTGGCGCGGGAACGGTAACCGTCCCGCTGCGCCATTTTGACGTACTTGTCGTCGAAGTGTTCTTTAAGCCAGTTATGGCTGGTTTTGGAACGTGCCACGGAGCACCTCAAAAAATTAGGACGAGTCGCGATTAACCGGGCGGTCCCGGACTCGCTCGGGTAAACTGGCCGCCGCTTTTTACAAGATCAGACGCAGAGGTCAGATTATGCCGCTCACTCAAGAGCAGAAGAAACAATACAAATCCATTGGTCACCATCTGAAACCGGTGTTGATGGTGGCGGACAATGGTCTGACTGAAGGTGTGTTGGCCGAACTGGAGCGCGCGTTGGGCGATCACGAGTTGATCAAGATCAAACTCAACATCCTCGACCGCGAGAGCCGCCTGGCAGCCATCGCTGAACTGTGCAAAGTCGGCAAGGCCGATCTGGTGCAGGTGATCGGCAAAATGGCGCTGATTTACCGCAAGAACCCGAAGGTAAACAAGCAGCTTTCCAACGTCCACCGCTTCAACTGATCCTGTCGGGTCAGGGCGAATAAGCGCTGACCTTCCGACTCGGCGCTCACCTGGAAAGATGAGCGCAGACTCGGTCAGACCGGACAGGCGACCGCCGGCTCGAAAGGTCAGTCAATGACCTTCGAACCCGCTGGCTGAATCACCACCCGCGCAAAGCGGGTGCCGATCATCAAACGTGACGCACTTCCACGATTTCGTACTCGATAACACCGCTCGGTGTTTTCACAGCGACGACATCGCCTTCTTCCTTGCCAATCAACGCGCGAGCAAGCGGCGAACCCACCGAGATCTTGCCCAATTTGAAGTCAGCTTCGTCCTCACCCACGATGTGGTAGGTGACGCGCTCGTCCGTCTCAACGTTCGCGATTTCGACAGTGGTGCCGAAGATCACTTTGCCGGTGTGAGGGATCGTAGTGACGTCGATGATCACCTGATTCTGGATTCGGCCTTCGATGTCGCGAATACGCGCTTCGACCATGCCCTGCTGTTCGCGGGCGGCATGGTATTCGGCGTTTTCCTTGAGATCGCCCAGCTCACGCGCAGTCCCGATGTCCTGGCTGAGCTTGGGACGAACCACCTTGGTCAGGTGTGCGTGTTCTTCTTCCAGGGCGCGAGCGCCCTGAACGGTCATTGGGTACTTGATCATGCTTTGAGTCCTGCGTGTAGATCCTGCAAGCGGCGCACGGTTTTTTCAGGGCCGAACTTCAGCGCTTCACAGATAGCCTCGCCCGCAGCGATGGTCGTGGTGCAGTAAATCTTGTGCTGCAGGGCATTGCGGCGAATGGAGTAGGAATCCGCGATCGACTGGCGGCCTTCGGTGGTGTTGATGATAAGCGTGACTTCGTCATTCTTGATCATGTCGACCACGTGCGGACGGCCCTCGGTCACCTTGTTGACGCGGCGCACTTTCAGCCCGGCCTCTTCGATCAGGCGTGCAGTGCCGGCGGTTGCAACGATGTCGAAGCCCAGCTCGATCAAGCTGCGTGCAACACCGGCCACCAGCGGCTTGTCGTCGTCACGCACGCTGATGAAGGCCGTGCCGCCGGTTGGCAGCACTTCGCTGGCGCCCATCTGGGCTTTCGCGAAAGCTTCGCCGAAGGTGTCACCGACACCCATGACTTCGCCGGTCGACTTCATCTCCGGGCCGAGGATCGGGTCAACACCCGGGAATTTGGCAAATGGGAACACCGCCTCTTTCACGCTGAAGAAGTTCGGGATGATCTCTTTGGTGAAGCCGAGTTCTTTCAGGGTTTTGCCGGCCATGACGCGAGCCGCAATCATTGCCAGCGAGACACCGATGCACTTCGAAACGAACGGCACCGTACGCGATGCGCGCGGGTTCACTTCGATGACGTAGATATCTTCACCCTGCAATGCCAGCTGCACGTTCATCAAACCGACAACGCCGAGCTCAAGGGCCATTTTCTTGACCTGCTCACGCATTTCGTCCTGGATGTGCGCAGGCAGCGAATACGGTGGCAGCGAGCATGCCGAGTCACCCGAGTGAACGCCGGCTTGTTCGATGTGCTGCATGATCGCGCCGATTACCACGTCGGTACCGTCGCAGACCGCATCGACGTCCATCTCGATGGCGCAGTTGAGGAAGTGGTCCAGCAGCACCGGGCTGTCGTTGGACACTTGAACCGCTTCACGCAGGTAGCGCTTGAGCTCGTCTTCTTCGTAGACGATCTCCATCGCACGGCCGCCCAGTACGTAGGACGGACGGACCACCAGCGGGTAGCCGATCTTTGCAGCAGCACGGATGGCTTCGTCCTCGCTACGCACGGTAGCGTTTGGCGGCTGACGCAGGTTCAGTCGCTCGACCATTTGCTGGAAGCGCTCGCGGTCTTCTGCACGGTCAATGGCGTCCGGGCTGGTGCCGATGATCGGCACGCCTGCGGCTTCAAGGGCGCGCGCCAGTTTCAACGGAGTCTGGCCGCCGTACTGGACGATTACGCCTTTCGGCTTCTCGACGCGGACGATTTCCAGCACGTCTTCCAGGGTCACCGGCTCGAAGTACAGACGGTCGGAGGTGTCGTAATCGGTCGATACGGTTTCCGGGTTGCAGTTGACCATGATGGTCTCGTACCCGTCTTCACGCAGCGCCAGCGCAGCGTGCACACAGCAGTAGTCGAACTCGATGCCTTGGCCAATGCGGTTCGGACCGCCACCCAGAATCATGATCTTGTCGCGATTCGTCGGGTTGGCTTCGCACTCTTCCTCGTACGTGGAGTACATGTACGCGGTGTCGGTCGCGAACTCGGCAGCGCAGGTGTCGACGCGCTTGTAGACCGGCAGCACGTCCAGCTTGTGACGGTGCGTGCGCAGGTTTTTCTCGGTCACACCGACCAGCTTGGCCAGGCGAGCATCGGAGAAGCCCTTGCGCTTGAGGCGATACATCAGGTCGCGATCAATTGCCGAAAGACCGAGGGTCTTGACCTTCTCTTCGTCCTTGATCAGATCTTCGATCTGCACCAGGAACCAAGGATCGATCATGTTCATGCCGAAAATTTGTTCAACTGTCATGCCGGCACGGAAAGCGTCGGCGACGTACCAAATGCGCTCGGCACCCGGAACCGTCAGCTCGCGCTTGAGAATGCTCATGCTTTCCGGATTGCTCAGGTCCAGCTTCGGATCGAGACCGCTGACACCCACTTCAAGGCCGCGCAGGGCTTTCTGCAGGGATTCCTGGAAGGTCCGGCCGATGGCCATGACTTCGCCAACCGACTTCATCTGAGTGGTCAGGCGGGCGTCGGCTTTAGGGAATTTCTCGAAGGCAAACCGTGGCAGCTTGGTGACGACGTAGTCGATCGATGGCTCGAACGACGCCGGGGTCTTGCCGCCGGTGATTTCGTTCTGCAATTCGTCCAGCGTGTAGCCGACAGCCAGCTTGGCTGCCACTCGCGCGATCGGGAAGCCGGTGGCCTTGGATGCCAGCGCAGAAGAGCGAGAGACCCGTGGGTTCATCTCGATCACGACCATGCGGCCGGTGTCCGGGCAGATACCGAACTGAACGTTCGAGCCGCCTGTTTCGACGCCGATCTCGCGCAGGACCGCCAGCGAGGCATTACGCAGAATCTGGTATTCCTTGTCGGTCAGGGTCTGCGCCGGCGCGACCGTGATGGAGTCGCCGGTGTGGACACCCATCGGGTCGAAGTTTTCGATGGAGCAGACGATGATGCAGTTGTCCTTTTTGTCGCGGACAACTTCCATTTCGTATTCTTTCCAACCGATCAGCGACTCGTCGATCAGCAACTCTTTGGTCGGCGACAGGTCGAGACCGCGGGCGCAGATTTCTTCGAACTCTTCACGGTTGTACGCTATGCCACCACCGGTGCCGCCCATGGTAAAGGACGGACGAATGATGCAGGGGAAGCCCAGCTTTTCGAGGACCGCATTGGCCTCTTCCATGCTATGGGCGATACCGGAACGCGGGCACGCCAGGCCGATGGATTTCATGGCCTTGTCGAAACGCGAGCGGTCTTCTGCCTTGTCGATGGTGTCGGCATTGGCGCCGATCATTTCAACGCCGAACTTCTCCAGAACGCCTTCGCGCTCCAGATCCAGTGCGCAGTTCAGTGCGGTCTGGCCGCCCATGGTTGGCAGCAGCGCATCAGGGCGTTCTTTTTCGATGATCTTGGCGACGGTCGCCCATTTGATCGGCTCGATGTAAGTCGCGTCCGCCATGGCCGGGTCGGTCATGATGGTCGCCGGGTTCGAGTTGACCAGAATGACGCGGTAACCCTCTTCGCGCAGGGCCTTGCAGGCCTGGGCGCCGGAGTAGTCGAATTCGCAGGCCTGGCCGATCACGATCGGGCCAGCACCAAGAATCAGGATGCTTTTAATGTCTGTACGTTTTGGCATGGGTTGTCACTCGAATCCTGTGTCAGTCGGCAAGCCGTCTTGAACATCTCAGGTGCCGGGCGGGCTGTCGGATCTGATCCGGCCCGCCGCGGTCACCTGCTCGCTACAGTCGCAAGGCAGCCTTAGCGGCGCTTGTCCATGGCTGTGATGAAGCGATCAAACAGCGGCGCGACGTCAGTCGGGCCCGGGCTCGCTTCAGGGTGACCCTGGAAGCTGAACGCGTCTTTGTCGGTGCGCTCAATGCCCTGCAGGCTGCCATCGAACAGCGACTTGTGAATCGCGCGAACGTTGCTTGGCAAGGTCGCTTCGTCCACCGCAAAACCATGGTTCTGGCTGGTGATCATGACCACGCCGGTGTCCAGGTCCTGGACCGGGTGGTTGGCGCCATGGTGGCCCAGATCCATCTTGATGGTCCGAGCGCCGGAAGCGAGCGCCAACAGCTGGTGGCCCAGGCAGATACCGAACACCGGAATGTCGGTCTCGAGCACATCCTTGATCGCTTGAATGGCGTAGTCGCACGGCTCCGGATCGCCAGGGCCGTTGGACAGGAAGATGCCGTCAGGCTTGAGCGCCAGCACTTCACTGGCAGGGGTTTGCGCAGGTACGACCGTCACACGGCAACCGCGCTCGACCAGCATGCGCAGGATGTTCAGCTTGACGCCGTAGTCCCAGGCAACCACGTGGTACTTCAAGTCCGCTGCGGCGACTTCGGGACTGCTGTCGGACTGCAGGTTCCAGACCGTAGAGCGCCATTCGTAGGTCTCTTTGGTGCTGACTTCCTTGGCGAGGTCCATGCCCTTCAGGCCCGGGAATCCTCGCGCTGCTGCAATGGCGGCTTCTTCAGAGATGTTGTCGCCGGCCATGATGCAGCCGTTCTGAGCGCCCTTCTCGCGAAGAATGCGCGTCAGGCGGCGGGTGTCGATGCCCGCGATCGCAACGGTTTTATTGGCCTTCAGATACTCGGCCAGTGGCATCTTGTTACGCCAGTTGCTGGCAACCAGCGGCAGGTCGCGAATCACCAGGCCCGCCGACCAGACGCGATCAGACTCGGCATCTTCCGGCGTTGTGCCAGTGTTGCCGATATGCGGGTAAGTCAGGGTGACGATTTGCTGGGCATAGGAAGGATCGGTAAGAATTTCCTGATAGCCGGTCATTGCGGTGTTAAACACCACTTCACCAACGGTTTGACCGTCGGCACCAATGGCTTCGCCGCGAAAAATGCTGCCATCAGCAAGGGCGAGTATGGCTGGCTTAGTCAAGAAGACCTCCCGTAATAAAGCCTGAAAGGGCGATCGCAGGTTGTAAAAAAGCGGAATGACGTATAGACACGTCACCCCGCTTTTTTCGTAGAATTATCTGCGCGCTTTTAGTGGACACACTAAAGCTGTAGCTTACAGAAAGAGGTCTTTTTAATCCACCGCTAAAATTGCCCTGAGGGCCGGGGAGTGCGACGGACGTCGCATAGCGGGTGCGTAACGGCTAATAACTGCGGGCAGGATACAGGTAAAGCCCTTCTCCTGCCCGCATTGTCGCTTGTCACGTCTCGGACGCCGAAAGACTCAGCGCAGATCAAGTACATCCTGCATGTCGTAAAGACCCGGCGGCTTGCCATCTAGCCACAGCGCGGCACGCACTGCGCCCTTGGCGAAGGTCATGCGGCTGGACGCCTTGTGCGTAATCTCCAGACGCTCACCCTCTGCGGCGAACAGCACAGTGTGATCACCTACCACGTCACCGCCGCGGACCGTGGCGAAGCCGATCGTCTCGCGATCACGAACACCCGTGTAGCCCTCACGACCGTAGACGGCAACCTTGCTCAAATCACGCCCAAGGGCATTGGCAACCACCTCACCCATGCTGACCGCCGTACCTGATGGCGCGTCGACCTTATTGCGGTGATGAGCTTCGATGATTTCGATGTCCGCATCGTCACCCATCACTCGCGCCGCCAGATCCAGCAGCCTGAACGACAGGTTCACACCCACACTGAAGTTGGACGCGAAAACCACGGGAATTTCCCGGCTCGCCTCCGCCAGCAACTGCTTTTGTTCGACGCTCAGACCGGTGGTACCAATGACCATCGCCTTGCCCGCCCTACGGCAGAACGCTAGGTTTTTCAGCATGACGTCCGGCAATGTGAAGTCGATCAGCACGTCGAACTCGTCGGCAACCTGCTCTAGATTACCGGTCAACTGAACACCGATGCGCCCCAGCGATGCGAGTTCGCCGGCGTCGGCACCGATCATCGTGCTGCCGGGACGAACGATTGCCGCTGTCAGTCCGGTGAGCGGCGCACGGTCCTGCACCGCCTCGATCAGATTCTTACCCATGCGCCCGGCGGCGCCCATCACAGCAATGCGTCGCATGCCCTGCCCCTTAGAGATCGCCGAAGAAGCGCTTCACGCCTTCGAACCAGCCGCTGGCCTTGGGCGAGTGAGAACTGTCGCCTTCAAGGGTGGCACGGAACTCTTCGAGCAGCTCGCGCTGGCGACGACCCAGGTTCACCGGGGTCTCGACGGCGACACGGCACATCAGGTCGCCGGCGCCGCCACCACGAACAGGAGCAACGCCCTTGCCGCGCAGACGGAACTGCTTACCGGTTTGCGTGCCTTCCGGGATCTTCAACTTGACGCGACCGTCCAGCGTCGGTACTTCCAGCTCGCCACCCAGTGCAGCGTCGGTGAAGCTGATCGGCACTTCGCAATACAGATGCTTGCCGTCGCGCTGGAAAATCGCGTGTTCGCGTACATTGATCACAACGTACAAGTCGCCCGTTGGGCCGCCCTGCGTCCCTGCCTCGCCTTCGCCGGACAGACGAATGCGGTCGCCGGTATCGACGCCTGGCGGCACCTTGACCGACAGCGTCTTGGACTCTTCCACACGGCCTTCACCATGGCAGGAGTCACAAGGGTCGGAAATGATCTTGCCGCTGCCGTGGCAACGCGGGCAGGTCTGCTGAACAGAGAAGAAGCCCTGCTGCATGCGCACCTGACCGATGCCGCCGCATGTCGGGCAGGTCACCGGGGACGAGCCCTTTTTAGCGCCGCTGCCATCGCAGGGCTTGCAGTTGACCAGTGTCGGTACACGGATGCTGACCGTCGTGCCGCGCACTGCCTCTTCAAGATTCAATTCGAGGGTATAGCGAAGGTCGCTGCCACGCTGGGCACCACCGCGACCACCTCCACCGGCGCGCCCGCCACCGAAGAAGTCGCTGAAAACATCACCGAAGATGTCGGAGAAGTTGGCGCCACCGCCACCGAAACCGCCGCCGCCCATGCCCTGATCGACACCGGCATGGCCGTATTGGTCGTAAGCCGCGCGCTTGCTGGCATCGGAAAGTACTTCGTACGCTTCGTTGGCTTCTTTGAAGGCGTCTTCCGAAGCCTTGTCACCCGGGTTGCGGTCAGGGTGAAATTTCATGGCGAGACGGCGATACGCCTTTTTCAGGTCCGCTTCGCTGGAGCCACGCTCCACGCCCAGTACTTCGTAATAATCACGCTTTGACATAAATTTTCCGCACTCTTGAGGACGTCCGGCATGACCCTCCTGAGTCTGCCGAACTCGTTGAGCCCCTTTCAGGCCCGGACCCAACTCACGTCAATTCAACGATCCTGGTCTTGGTTCAACGGCCTTTGATCGACCGAGGAAAGCGGCTGAACAAGCCGGAGTGCAGGAGCATCCGACTTTGCCACAAAGCCCGCGATACGGGATCGCGCGCTTGAAAATTTTGGGTGTTCCAGACACGCCAACGCGGGAGCAAGCTCCCGCGCGGCGACATCCTACCAGCGACCACCCGAAAGCGGTCAACCGGCGATCAAGTGAGCCTGCGCTTACTTGTGGTCTTTTACTTCTTCGAACTCGGCGTCAACGACGTCGTCTGCAGGCTTGCTTTCTTCCTGAGCGGCCTGAGCACCGCCTTCAGGTTTTTCGGCCTGCTCGGCATACATCTTCTGGGCAACCGGCGCAGAGACTTTCGACAGCTCTTCGATCTTGGCGTCGATGGCAGCCTTGTCGTCGCCTTTCACAGCGGCTTCAAGGGCAACCAGTGCAGCTTCGATAGCGGTCTTCTCTTCCGCGGTGACTTTGTCGCCAGCGTCGGAGATCATTTTGCGAGTCGAGTGAACCAGCGCATCGCCCTGGTTGCGGGCGGAGGCCAGCTCTTCGAACTTGCGGTCCTCGTCCGAGTTCGCTTCGGCGTCGCGAATCATCTGCTGGATTTCTTCGTCCGACAGACCGGAGTTGGCCTTGATCACAATCGACTGAGTCTTGCCAGTCGCCTTGTCTTTCGCGCCGACATGCAGAATGCCGTTAGCATCGATGTCGAAGGTCACTTCGATCTGAGGCACGCCGCGTGGTGCTGGTGGAATCTCGGCCAGGTCGAACTTGCCCAGGGACTTGTTCTGAGCCGCTTGCTTACGTTCGCCCTGCAGCACGTGAATAGTCACTGCGCCCTGGTTGTCGTCGGCAGTCGAGAACACCTGGGATTTCTTGGTAGGAATCGTGGTGTTTTTCTCGATCAGCGCGGTCATCACGCCACCCATGGTTTCGATACCCAGCGTCAGCGGGCTGACGTCCAGCAGCAGAACGTCTTTCACGTCGCCGGCCAGTACTGCACCCTGGATAGCTGCACCCATGGCGACGGCTTCGTCAGGGTTGACGTCTTTACGCGCTTCTTTACCGAAGAACTCGGTAACCTTCTGCTGAACCAGTGGCATGCGGGTCTGACCGCCGACCAGAATCACGTCGTTGATCGCGCCGATGTCGATACCGGAGTCTTTCAGCGCAATGCGGCAAGGCTCGATGGTGCGCTGAACCAGGTCTTCAACCAGCGATTCCAACTTGGCGCGCGAGATCTTCACGTTCAAGTGCTTAGGACCGGTCGCATCTGCAGTGATGTAAGGCAGGTTCACGTCGGTCGAATTGCTCGAAGACAGTTCGATCTTCGCTTTCTCGGCAGCTTCTTTCAGACGCTGCATCGCCAGCGGATCACCTTTCAGGTTCATGCCGGATTCTTTCTTGAATTCGTCAACCAGGTAGTCGATCAGGCGGATGTCGAAGTCTTCACCACCCAGGAAGGTGTCGCCGTTGGTGGCCAACACTTCGAACTGGTGCTCGCCATCAACTTCAGCGATTTCGATGACCGAAACGTCGAAAGTACCGCCACCCAAGTCATAAACAATGACGGTGTGATCGCCCTTCGCTTTGTCCATACCGTAAGCCAGCGCGGCTGCGGTCGGTTCGTTGATGATGCGCTTCACGTCCAGACCGGCAATACGACCGGCGTCTTTGGTGGCCTGACGCTGGCTGTCGTTGAAGTACGCAGGGACAGTAATGACCGCCTCTGTAACAGCCTCGCCCAGGTAGTCTTCGGCGGTTTTCTTCATCTTCTTCAGGATTTCAGCCGAAATCTGAGGAGGGGACATTTTCTTGTCGTTGACTTCAACCCATGCGTCGCCGTTATCAGCCTTGGCGATTTTGTAAGGCACCATCTTGATGTCTTTCTGCACGACTTCTTCGTCGAACTTACGGCCGATCAGACGCTTAACCGCGTACAGGGTGTTGTGCGGGTTGGTCACTGCCTGACGCTTGGCCGATTGACCCACAAGGATCTCGCCGTCGTTGGCATACGCAATGATCGACGGGGTGGTACGAGCGCCTTCGGCGTTCTCGATCACCTTGGCTTTACCGTTTTCCAGAACCGAGACGCAGGAGTTGGTGGTCCCCAGGTCGATACCGATAATCTTGCCCATTTTTGACTCTCCCGAAACTTAAATTTGGTTGCCGCAACTGCATTTACAAATTGCGGTAATTCTTAAACGCTTGGCCTGTAAATGGGGGCCGCTCAGCTAATTTCAAGCCTGCTCGTCAATAGACGGCGAAACAGGCGATGGAGCCTTGCTGACCACGACCATGGCCGGGCGCAGCAAACGGCCATTGAGCTGATAACCCTTCTGGAACACCTTGAGCACGCTGTTCGGCTCCACGTCAGCGCTTTCCTGCATCGCCATTGCTTGATGGTGCTCGGCGTTGAACGGCTGGCCATGAGGGTCGATGGCTTCAAGGTTGTAGCGCTTGAGCGTGTCGTAGAACATTTTCAGCGTCAGTTCGATGCCTTCACGCATCGGCCGGATGCTCTCGTCATCCGAGTTGGACAAGTCCAGACCACGCTCAAGGCTGTCAACGATCGGCAGCAGGTCGCTGGCAAACTTCTCAAGCGCAAATTTATGCGCCTTCTCGACGTCTTGCTCGGCACGGCGGCGGACGTTCTGCAGATCCGCAGCCACACGCAGAGACTGGTCCTGCGCCGCTTTCAGCTGTTCTTCAAGTACTTGCACACGCGTTGCCAGATCATCTTGAGAAGTCGCCGCGTCGGCAGCCTGATCCTGAGCCTGCATGTCCGGGTTCTGTTCGTCAGCCATAAATTCTCTCCTTCTAATTACATCCGTGAGCTCAACTCACGCCTCTGCCCGGCTATATGGGGTCGTAATTCTCGGGTTCAAGGGTTTAGGTGCAGGATCGGCTGGATAACCCTACAAATGTTCTGACATGGGTTCCGAAGCCACGCGCGGTAGCAAAAAGCAGGATTGATGCTAAAAATGGCTGATGACCTTTCAAATCGAGCTAAGGCCGGGCATTGTCAGCCCAAAGCAAAACACTGTATAAATAACCAGACAAATTGTTTGGGAGCCGCTCTGATGCTGGTCCACCTGTCCATACATAACTACGCCATCGTTGAACATCTCGATCTCGAACTCGATCGCGGCATGAGTGTGATCACCGGGGAAACCGGGGCCGGCAAGTCGATCATGCTCGACGCGCTCGGCCTGACGCTGGGCGATCGCGCCGACAGTGGCGTGGTGAGGCCAGGTGCCGACAAGGCAGACATTCTGGCGACCTTCGACGTGTCGGATATCCCTGAAGCAAGCGCATGGCTGAAGGAGCGTGACCTCGAAACCGACGGTCCCTGCATTCTGCGCCGCGTCATTACTGCCGAAGGCCGTTCACGCGCCTACATCAACGGCACGCCATGCCCCCAGGGCGACCTGAAAGCACTTGGCGAGCTGGTCATCGACATTCACAGCCAGCACGAGCATCAGTCGCTGCTCAAGACCGATACCCATCGACGACTGCTGGACGAATACGCGGGCGCCACCGACCTCGCACGTCAAGTCCAACTGGCCTCCCAGCGCTGGCGGCAAACGCGCCAAGAGCTTGAGCGCCTTTCCAACTCCGGCGACGAGCAACGTGCCAAGCATCAGTTGCTGAGCTACCAGCTTGAAGAGCTGGAAAGCCTGAGCCTCGGCGAAAACGAGCTCGAACGGCTGGAACAGGAACACACCACGCTGACCAATGCCGAAAGCCTGCTGGGCATCTGCCGGCAAGTTGTGGAGCTGTGCAGTGAAAGTGACTCCGGCAATGCGCTGAACGCACTGACCGCCAGCCTTAATCGACTCAGCAGCGTGAACAACACGCCCGACGCATTGAATGAAGCGACCAACCTGCTCTCCAGTGCGCAGATTCAGGTTGAAGAGGCCGTCGGCGAGATCAATCGTTTCCTCGATCGCTTCGAAGCGGACCCCGCCCGCCTGCAGCAAATTGAAGAACGCCTCGACACCATCTATACGCTGGCACGCAAACACCGCGTGCAGCCTACTGAAGTTGCAGCGCTGCACCAGAAGTTGCTCGACGAGATCGAAACCCTCAACGCCAACGACGAAGCGATCGAGAGACTGGAACACGAGGTAGGTTCCTATGCGCGGCATTATCAAGAGAAGGCGCGCGAGCTGAGCGACCTGCGTCACCGAGCCGCGCCGGAACTGGCCCACAAGGTCGAGCATGAAATTCAGCGGCTGGGTATGCCGGGCGGACGCTTCAATATCGAGCTGCGCGAGAACGTAGACAAAGAGCTGTCACCCAACGGGCTGGAGCAGGTTGAGCTGCTGGTCAGCGCCAACCCGGGTCAGCCGCTCAAGGCGCTGGCGAAGGTGGCGTCGGGCGGGGAACTGTCGCGGATCAGTCTGGCGATTCAGGTGATCACCGCGCAGACTTCCCGTGTTCCTACGCTGGTGTTTGATGAAGTGGACGTCGGTATCGGTGGCCCTACAGCTGAAATCGTTGGTCAGCTGCTGCGTCGTCTTGGCGAACGTGGCCAGGTCATGACCGTTACGCACTTGCCGCAAGTCGCCGCTCAAGGGCATCAACACCTGTTTGTACATAAAGTCCGGGAAGCAGATGTGACGCGTACAGCGGTGTCCAAGCTGAGCAAGAACGAGCGAGTGGAGGAAGTGGCGCGAATGCTGGGCGGTATCGATCTGACTAAAGAGTCGCTCGCGCACGCCAAGAAGATGGTGGTCACGTCCAAATCTTGATGATCTTTACGGCCTAACCCGGGTGGCGCGGATCTCGCAGCATCCTGATCGCGAACTGCAGAAACGACAAAGGCGACCCGAGGGTCGCCTTTGTCGTACTTCACAAAAGGCTTACACCTTTTGCTTGCGTACGTATAGCACCAGATTGTGGTCAACCAGCTCGAAGCCGTGCTTGCTCACAATGGCTTTTTGCAGCTTTTCGATTTCTTCGTCGAAGAACTCGATGACCTCACCGGACTCCACGTTGACCATGTGGTCGTGGTGGCCTCCGTCAGCCAGTTCGAATACCGCGTGGCCGCCGTCGAAATTGTGGCGAACCACCAACCCGGCTGCTTCGAACTGAGTCAGAACTCGGTAAACCGTTGCCAGACCGACGTCTTCGTTGGCCTCCATCAGCGCCTTGTAGACGTCCTCCGCGCTCATGTGACGCTGCTGCGCAGAATCGAGCATTTGAAGGATCTTGACCCGCGGCAGGGTCACTTTAAGTCCGGCTTTGCGTAGTTCGCTATTTTCAACCATGGTCAGCTTTCTCGCAGACGCTGCTTCGCAGCTTCTCTTAATGCAGGTATGATCGGGGTTTACGTTGTCCCAGCCAAGATAGTGGAAGTCGCCCACCGATGCAAAACACCAAGCTCTTGCTAACCAGTTTCACCTTCGTGGGACTGCTCGCACTCGCCGGTTGTTCATTCCCCGGGGTTTATAAAATCGACATCCAACAGGGCAATGTCGTCACGCAGGACATGATAGACCAGTTACGCCCGGGAATGACCCGTCGGCAAGTAAGGTTTATCATGGGCAACCCCTTGTTGACCGACACCTTCCACCCTGAACGCTGGGACTATCTGTACAGCCTGCAGCCTGGTGGTGGCGAACGCCAGCAGGAGCGCGTCAGCCTGATCTTCAATGGCAACGACCAACTGGCGAGCCTGTCCGGTGACTTCAAGCCGGGTGTCAGCCGCGACGAGGCCATTCTCGGCAAAAGCAGCGACACGACTGTCACCCCCGAAAACCAAGGGACGCAGCCGCCGAAGGAAGAGCCACCGAAGCCTGGCTCGTTGCTTGAGCAGATTCAGAACGACGTCGACAAGGTCGAAACCGTGCCCGTTCCTTCCCAGGAACCATTGGACACAAACCCGCGCTGATTCACTGTTTCCCCTGTGGAATCACCCGCATAAAAAAGCCCGGAAATCCCGGGCTTTTTTACGTCTCTCAATCGAGCCGATGAGAAAATCAAATCGGTTTGTGCGCCTTTCTCGCCTCCGCTGCTTTTAACGCACGCAGACGGCGCACCTCTTTCGGATCAGCCAGCAACGGGCGATAGATTTCAACCCTGTCGCCGGCTTCCAGCTCACGCTGCTCCGGGTCGCCCACGAGCTTGCCGAAGATGCCCAACGGACAGTGTGCGAGTTCCAGCTCAGGAAAGCGCTCGGCCATGCCCGACGCAATAGCCCCTGCGAGCACCGTTGTTCCAAGGGGCACGTCCAGCGCCAGCAACTCCTGACGGTCGACGGCAGCATAGACGACCTCGACACGAATCGTCGGCTCAGCCATGCAGCTCTTTGGCTCGCTGGCAGAAGGCATCAACCAAGGTGTTGGCGGCTTGATTGAACAGCGGGCCCAAGGTCGCACGGACGATTGATCCGCTGTAGTCGAACGACAGGTCGAGGCTGATTTTGCAGGCTTTTTCATTCAGGGCCTTGAAGGTCCAGACGCCGTGAAGCTGACTGAAAGGCCCCTCCTCCAGATTCATCTCGATGGTTTGCCCCGGCGTCAGTGTGTTGCGGGTAACGAAGTGCTGGCTCAAGCCACCTTTGGCGATCTCGACACGCGCACGCATTGAGGTATCACTCTGCTCAAGTACGGTGCCGGCGGAACACCACGGCAGAAACTCGGAGTAGCGACTCACGTCGTTGACCAAGTCGTACAGCGCCTGGGCGGGATATGGCAAAAGGGCGGAACGTTGAATATGCGTAGTCATGTCAGCGTCATTTCCAAAGCTGAGCGGCAAAGACAACCACAATGCCGATCGGCGCCACATAGCGCATCAAAAAGAACGTTAAAGCGAACAGAACCGGGCTGCGTACCGACAACTCGTCGCGCACCGCACCGCGTCCCATCACCCAACCTGCGAATACCACAAAGCACAATCCACCCAGCGGCAACATGATCCGCGAGGTGAAGAAATCGATGACGCCGAAGAAATCCAGCCCCGACGACGCTCCCCACTGATAGAGGTGGAAGCCGCCGCCTTCGTTCACGAAGAATTTGGCCTGCTTCCAGATGTTGAACGAGAAAACCGTCCCGAGGCCGACGAACCAGCAGATGAACGATAGCCAGAACGTCACCCAGCTGCGGCGAACCTTCGTGCGCTCCACCAGGTACGCCACCATGGGTTCGAGCAAGGAAATGGCCGAACTCCAGGCCGCGACGGCGACAAGGATAAAGAACACCACGCCCATGACCGTACCGAAGGCGACGTTACCAAATGCATACGGCAGCGTAACGAACATCAGGCCCGGCCCTTCGCTTGGGTTCAGGCCCGCCGCGAACACAATCGGAAACAATGCGAGGCCCGCCAGCAGCGACACGAAGGTGTCAAGCAATGCCACGCCCACCACCGTCGCGCTGATCGAAGCCTCTTTGGTCATGTAGGCGCCGTAAATCATGATCGAACCGACGCCCACACTCAGCGAGAAAAACGCATGACCCATGGCCGGGAGCAGGCCATCGAGCAGCTTCTCGGGGGTGAAGTCGAACATGAAATGCACGCCTTCCATGAAGTGCCCGGTGGTCAGGCTGTAGCCCAACAGAATCACCATCAACACGAACAGCAACGGCATCAGGATGCGCAGGCTGCGCTCAAGGCCAGCGTTGACGCCCTTGGCGATGGTGATCGCCGACAACAGCATGAACAGCGTATGCCAGCCGACCAGACGCCAGGGATCGGCAATCATCTCGCCAAAATAGGCACCGACACCGTCAGGCGTCACGCCTTTGAAATCGCCCTTGCCGACATCGATGATGTACTCGAGCGACCAGCCACCCACGACACTATAAAAAGAGAGAATCAACAGCGCGGTGACCATGCCGGCGAAAGCGCCCCATGACCACTTTGACGAATGCCCCGCTTCCAGGGCCAGCGTACGCAGCGCGTTGGCCGGACTCTGCCGTGCGCGTCGGCCGATAAGCGTCTCGGCGATCATCACCGGAATCCCGATCAGGGCGATGCACGCCAGAAACACCAGCACAAACGCACCGCCGCCGTAGACGCCGACCATGTAGGGGAATTTCCAGATGCTGCCCAACCCTACGGCAGAGCCGGTGGCCGCCAGGATAAACACCCAGCGACTGGCCCAACTCCCGTGAACCGAAACCTTGTCCGTCGACATCGTTGACACGTCCAACACGCAAAAAAGATCGCGCATTGTCCGGGATTCACTCCACGTGCTCAAGCGCGCAGCTTCAGCGTGCGAGACCATAGCCGAGACGCCCGTTGATCCCTATAATGCGTCGCCTATGGCTAAGCTCAAGAAACATCCCACAGGGACCATCGCGCAAAATAAAAAGGCGCGTCACGATTACTTCATCGAACACAAGTTCGAGGCCGGTCTGGTCCTGGCTGGCTGGGAAGTAAAAAGCCTGCGTGCCAACAAGGTGCAGCTGGTTGACAGTTACGTGTTGCTCAAAGACGGTGAGGCCTGGCTGATGGGTAGCCATATCTCGCCACTGACGACAGCCAGTACCCACGTCATCGCTGACCCGACACGCACCCGTAAACTGTTGCTCAACAAGCGCGAGCTGGAAAAGCTGACGTCGTCGGTTCAGCAAAAAGGCTATGCCTGCGTGGCCCTTGCCCTTTACTGGAAGCAGCACTTGATCAAGTGCGAGATTGCTCTGGGCAAAGGCAAGAAGGAATACGACAAGCGCGACACCGAGCGCGAACGCGACTCCAATCGCGAGCTGCAACGCGCAGTGCGGAACAAGGGCAAGGAAGACTGATTCAGTCTTTCCGGCCCCTTCGAAAAGCCGCCTCTGTTGATGGCGCACGGTCCGTGATGGGTCGGGCGCCGTGCAGCATCTTCAAATCCGGTTGCGCCGTTCAGCCCGCGCCGTGCGCTGCACTTGCTGGCGCACTTCCTCCAGCACCTCCTGCACGTAGAGCAAATGACGGCTCGACACCTCTCGAGCATCGTCTGCCCGTCCTTCGATAATCGCCAGGTACAACTCACGATGCTGATCAATCAGCATGTCGCGGGTTTCTGCGCGCTGTTTGTACATGCCGCCGATGTTGGTGACCACGCTGCGCCGCAGCAGATCGAACAGGCCGCGTATGGTGTGCAGCAACACAGCGTTATGGCTGGCTTCGGCGATGGCGAGATGGAAACTGGCGTCCGCGGCGCCCTCCTCCGTACGACTCACTTCCTCCGCGCGGCTATAGCAATCCTGCAGCGCATCGAACGCTTCGCGCAGCCGCAGCCGATCAACATCCGTCGCGCGTATGGCTGCGTAGTAGGCGCAGGAGGCTTCCAGGGTATGGCGGAACTCAAGCAGGTCGCGCTGGGCGTCCGGGCTGCTTTCCAACAGATGAAGCAGTGGATCGCTGAACGTGGACCCCAGACTGTCGACCACGTAGTTGCCGCCGCCCTGACGGCTGATTAACAGCCCTTTGGCCGTCAGCTTTTGAATCGCCTCACGCAGCGAAGGACGCGACACCCCGAACTGCTCGGCCAGCGCTCGCTCAGCCGGCAGACGACCGCCGGAGCGCAACGTGCCCTCCAGAATCATCCTTTCCAGCTGCTCGACAATATCGTCGGACAAGCGGCGCTGACGCACCTGATCAAAGCCCATAACCCTTCACTCCACAACCCGGCTGCCCCGCCTGACCTGGCCGCGGGGCGCATATTCTCGCCGATCGCGATCAGACATTCACCCGGCAGATGTAGGAGAAATCTCCCTCTCAGGCGAAGAGCTGGTGAAATCCGGGCGAGCTGCTACGAAAGTTTACGCGTCATAAATTGACACACCGTCAGCAAGGCTTCTAACCTACCTCCAAGACATTGTAAATTGGTATTACCAATTTACAATGCCGGCGACGGACGGCTACCGCTGTACCACGCCGCAGGTGCTTCCCGACGGCGGAACGCTTGAGCTGGTGAGCTGTGCGACTCGTTCGTCAGCACCGACAGGAAGACAGACAAGCAGTTGTCGCCTGCAGGAGCCGCGCACGTAAGACATGGACACCGGGCCTAACCAAAAACAATTAGGGGCCTCATACATGCAAACCTGGCAACAGCTCTACACACCTCTTGGCGGCTTGGGCCTTTCGGCGCTGGTGGCTGTCATTCCGATCGTTTTCTTCTTTCTGGCGCTGGCGATCTTCCGGCTCAAGGGGCACGTCGCGGGGGCCATCACGCTGCTCCTCGCCATACTGATCGCGATCTTCGCGTTCCAGATGCCTGCCGACATGGCCGTCGCGTCCGCCGGCTACGGCTTCCTCTACGGCTTGTGGCCCATTGCGTGGATCATTATTGCGGCCGTGTTTCTCTACAAACTGACGGTCAAAAGCGGCCAGTTCGAGATCATTCGCAGCTCGGTCATGTCGATCACCGATGACCAGCGCCTGCAGGTCTTGCTGATCGGATTCTGCTTCGGCGCGTTTCTGGAAGGGGCTGCAGGCTTCGGCGCACCGGTGGCGATCACTGCAGCGTTACTCGTTGGCCTGGGATTGAACCCGCTGTATGCCGCCGGCCTCTGCCTCATCGCCAACACCGCACCAGTGGCGTTTGGCGCATTGGGCATTCCGATCATCGTCGCCGGTCAGGTGTCAGGCCTCGACCCGTTCAAGATCGGCGCCATGGCCGGTCGTCAATTGCCGCTGTTGTCGGTGTTTGTGCCGTTCTGGCTGATGTTCATGATGGACGGCGTGAAAGGCGTCAAGGAGACCTGGCCCGCGGCTCTGGTCGCGGGCGGCAGCTTCGCCATCGTGCAATTTCTGACCTCCAATTTCGTCGGTCCGGAACTGCCTGACATTACCTCAGCGCTGGTCAGCCTCGTGTCTCTGACCTTCTTCCTGAAAGTCTGGCAGCCAGCACGCACGGTTGACGCGAAAATCGCCGGCACATCCGGCGGTGCTGCGGTCATGGGCGGCGGCGCAGGCAATGCAGGCGGCTTTGGCCAACCGCGCACCACTAAAAAATCGCCGTACTCGGCAGGCACCATCATCAAGGCATGGTCGCCCTTCCTGATTCTTACCGTGGTCGTGACAATCTGGACGCTGAAGCCGTTCAAGGCGCTGTTCGCTGCGGGCGGTCCGCTGCAAGCGCTGACCATGAACTTCCCGGTGCCGCATTTGGATCAACTGGTCATGAAGATGGCGCCGATTGTTGCCAACCCGACGGCGATGCCGGCGGTGTACAAGTTCGACCTGCTCGCTGCATCGGGCAGCGCGATTCTGATCTCGGCGATTCTGGCGATGATCGTGCTGCGCATTACACCCAAGACAGGTCTGGTCACGTTCAAAGGGACGCTGATCGAACTGCGCTGGGCGATCGTGTCCATCGGCATGGTCCTGGCCTTCGCCTTCGTCATGAACTACTCCGGCATGTCCTCGACGCTGGCGCTGGTCCTCGCCGGGACGGGCAGCGCGTTCCCGTTCTTCTCGCCATTCCTCGGCTGGTTGGGCGTATTCCTAACGGGCTCTGATACTTCGTCGAACGCGCTGTTCGGCTCTTTGCAGGCCACCACTGCGCACCAACTGGGCGTCAGTGACGTGCTGATGGTCGCGGCGAACTCCAGCGGCGGCGTGACCGGCAAGATGATTTCCCCGCAATCGATCGCCGTGGCCTGCGCGGCGACCGGGCTGGTGGGTAAAGAATCCGATCTGTTCCGCTTCACCCTCAAGCACAGCATTTTCTTCGCCACCATCGTTGGCTGCATCACCTACGCCCAGGCGTACTGGTTCACCGGCATGCTGGTTCATTAATCAGACGAGCGCCGGGCGTGTTTCTTGCGCCCGGCTGTGCCCCCGCTCACTCATCTGCGAGATCCCATGATCATTTCTGCCTCCACCGACTACCGCGCCGCCGCCCAGCGCAAGCTCCCGCCCTTCCTGTTCCACTACGCCGACGGCGGCGCCTATGCCGAGCACACCCTGCGCCACAACGTCTCCGACCTGGCCAGCATTGCGCTGCGCCAGCGCATCCTGAAGAACATGTCCGAGCTGAGTCTGGAGACGACGCTGTTCGGTGAAACCCTGAGCATGCCGATGGCACTCGCCCCGGTTGGCCTCTGTGGCATGTATGCCCGCCGTGGCGAAGTGCAGGCCGCCCGCGCCGCAGATGCCAAGGGCATTCCGTTCACGCTGTCGACGGTGTCGTTGTGCCCGATTGAAGAAGTCGCGCCAGCGATCAAGCGGCCCATGTGGTTTCAGCTGTATGTGCTGAAGGATCGCGGTTTCATGCGTAACGCGCTGGAGCGAGCCAAAGCCGCTGGCGTGAAAACACTGGTATTCACCGTCGACATGCCCGTCCCGGGCGCTCGCTACCGTGACGCGCATTCCGGCATGAGCGGCAAAAGCGGGCCAATGCGCCGCGTCTTGCAAGCCATGACTCACCCGCAATGGGCGTGGGATGTGGGCATCAACGGCCGCCCCCACGACTTGGGCAACGTGTCGGCCTATCGCGGCAATCCTACCGGTCTCACCGACTACATCGCCTGGCTGGGCAATAACTTCGATCCGTCGATTTCATGGAAAGACCTGGAGTGGATTCGCGATTCCTGGGACGGCCCGATGATCATCAAGGGCATCCTCGACCCTGACGACGCGCGTGACGCAGTGAAATTCGGCGCCGACGGCATCGTTGTGTCCAACCATGGCGGCCGCCAGCTCGATGGCGTGTTGTCCAGCGCCCGTGCGCTGCCTGCCATTGCCGACGCCGTGAAGGGCGATCTGAAGATCCTCGCGGACTCCGGCATTCGCAGCGGCCTGGATGTGGTGCGCATGATTGCGCTCGGTGCCGACACCGTGTTGATCGGCCGCGCGTTTATCTACGCCTTGGCCACCCACGGCGAGGCGGGCGTGAAAAACCTGCTGGATCTGTTCGAGAAGGAAATGCGCGTGGCGATGGTCTTGACCGGCGCCAAGTCGATCAGCGAGATCACCTGCGATTCGCTGGTCCGCGAACTGGGCGCCTGACCCGCGCAGATCCCGACCCATGCGGCCCGATAGAGGCCGCAGCGCGACCGAGATGCCCCATGAGGAAAACAGCATGACTTTGCCCGCCGCGTTTCTGGCCGGTGTGAACAGCCTCATTCCTGCCGGAAGACGCTTCGACGACCCGCTCTCGACCCTGGCCTTCGGCACCGACGCCAGCTTTTATCGGCTGATCCCCAAGCTGGTCATCCGCGTTGAATCAGAAGATGAAGTCGTGGCGCTGCTGAAACTGGCGCAGGCCGATAAAGTCCCCGTGACCTTCCGCGCGGCCGGCACCAGCCTCTCGGGCCAGGCCATCAGTGACTCGGTGTTGATCGTGCTCGGCGACAACTGGAACGGCCGTGAAATACGCGAGCTAGGCGCGCAGATCCGTTTGCAACCCGGCGTTATCGGCGCACAGGCCAACGTCTGGCTGGCGCCATTCGGACGCAAGATCGGTCCTGACCCGGCGTCCATGCACGCGGCAAAAATCGGCGGGATTGTCGCCAATAATTCCAGCGGCATGTGCTGCGGCACGGCCCAGAACACCTATCACACCCTCGCTGGCATCCGGCTGGTGCTCGCCGACGGCGCCCGCCTGGACACGGAAGACGCTGCCAGCGTCGCAGCGTTTAGAGCCAGCCATGCCGAGCTGCTGGATCGTCTCGCGCAACTAAGCCGTGAGACCCGCGCGAACACCGAACTCGCCGCGAAGATTCGCCACAAGTACCGCCTGAAGAACACCTGCGGCCTGTCGCTGAACGCTCTGGTGGATTTCGACGAGCCGCTCGACATTCTCAGTCATCTCCTGGTGGGGTCAGAGGGCACGCTGGGGTTCATCAGCGCGGTGACGTACGACACGGTGCCCGATCACCCGAGCAAGGCGACGGCGCTGATTGTCTTTCCCGACATCGAAACCTGCTGCAACGCCGTGACGGTGCTGAAAACCCAGCCGGTCGCCGCAGTCGAACTGCTGGATCGGCGCAGCCTGCGCTCGGTGCAGAACAAGCCAGGCATGCCGGCATTCGTTCGTGAGCTGTCGGAGGGTGCCTGTGCGCTGTTGATCGAAGCCCGCGCTGCGACGCAGCCGCTGTTGCACGAGCAACTGGCGCAGATCATGGCGTCCATCGCGCACTTTCCGGTCGAGAAGCAGGTTGATTTCACCGAAGACGCGACTGAGAACGCAAGGCTCTGGGCCATTCGCAAGGACACCTTCCCTGCCGTCGGCGCGGTGCGTGAGACGGGTACGACGGTGATCATCGAAGACGTGACCTTCCCCGTCGAGCAACTGGCTATCGGCGTTCGGCGATTGATCGAGCTGTTCGAAAAGCACCGCTATGACGAGGCGATCCTGTTCGGCCACGCGCTGGAGGGCAACCTGCACTTCGTCTTCACTCAGGGCTTCAACGACCCGCAGGAGGTCGCGCGTTATTCCGCGTTCATGGATGACGTCACGCATCTGGTGGCCGTGGAGTTCAACGGCTCACTGAAAGCCGAACACGGCACCGGCCGCAACATGGCGCCGTTCGTGGAGCTTGAATGGGGCAGCGAAGCTTACGCGCTGATGTGGCAGCTCAAACGGCTGCTCGATCCCGCCGGCATTCTCAATCCGGACGTCGTGCTCAGTGACGATCCGCAGGTGCACCTTAAGAACCTGAAACCCATGCCGGCTGCCGATGGGATCATCGACAAATGCATCGAGTGTGGTTTCTGCGAACCGGTGTGTCCGTCGAAAGGACTGACCCTGAGCCCACGGCAACGGATCGTCATGTGGCGTGACATTCAGGCGAAAAAGCGCGCGGGCACCGACACGACTCAGCTGGAGCGCAACTATCAATACCAGGGCATCGATACCTGCGCGGCTACCGGTTTGTGCGCGCAACGTTGTCCGGTCGGCATTAATACCGGCGAGCTGGTGAAGAAGCTTCGCGGGGAGCAAGCGCATCACGACAAGGCCGCTAGCTGGATCAGTCAGCACTTTGCGACGGCGTTGAGGGGCGCGCGATTTACGCTGCATGCCGCCAATGGCGCCCGCATGCTGCTCGGCGCACCGAGGCTGGCGAAGATATCCAGCGCGTTGAGCAGAGCGTCTTCGGGCCGCGTGCTTCAGTGGACGCCAGCCATGCCGCAGCCCGAGCACGCCATTCGCTTCACGCCGCCGATTGAAGATTCACGCCCGCGAGTGGTCTATTTGGCCGCTTGCGTGTCCCGCGTCATGGGGCCCGCAGCGGGCGATCGCGAGCAGATATCGCTGATGGACAAAACCCGAGGGCTGCTGGAGAAAGCCGGGTATCAAGTGGTGTTCCCGGAAGACCAGGACAGTCTGTGCTGCGGCCAGCCTTTCGCCTCCAAGGGCTACGCCGGGCAGGCAGAAGACAAACGCCAGCAGATGCTTGCTGCGCTGACCAAGGCCAGTCGCGGCGGGCTCGATCCGATCTATTGCGACACCAGCCCCTGCACGTTGCGCCTAGTTCAGGACCTCAAGGAAACCCGGCTTGACCTGTATGACCCGGTACGTTTCATGCGCGCCCATCTGCTGGACAAACTGGTGTTCACCCCGCAGCAGGCGCCCATCGCTGTTCACGTCACCTGCAGCACGCAACACTTGGGCGAGAGCCAGGCGCTGATCGACCTTGCGCGAATGTGCAGCGTGAATGTGGTCGTTCCCGAAGGCATTCATTGCTGCGGCTTTGCGGGGGACAAAGGCTTTACGACACCCGAACTGAATGCCCACGCGCTGCGCTCGCTGAAAGACGCTGTTCAATTCTGTGATGAAGGCATCTCGACCAGCCGGACGTGCGAGATCGGGCTCACGCAACACGGCGGTATCGACTACCACGGTCTGGTGTATCTCGTGGATCGAGTGACCCAACCAAGAACCGCTTGATGCACACAAATGGGGCGGAGATCGCCCCATGATCCCGAAACATTCGGCAACGTGGCTTTTTCACAGCATTGTGAAAAAAATATAGAACCCCTGCGATGAGCGGCAGTCCATCTCTTTAAGCGCCACAACTCATTCGGCGTTTTTTTCCTCTATCTCGGGCACCGGCAAAATCGGCCGGCGATACCGAGTCAACAGGCTCAAGGAGATACACATGAAGCGCACTGCACTGACTGGACTGTTTCTTACCGCTGCACTGTTGGGTTCCCCGGTTTTCGCTGCTGATGACCTGTGCGGCGCGAACATCGCGGCATTGAAAAGTGCTGAGGCGTCGACCACCACCAACCTGACCGGCGACAGCAAGACTGACATTGAAAAAACTGTCGCCGATGCCACAGCCGCGCAGAAACGTGGCGATGACAAGGAGTGCATCTCGATCACCACCAAGAAAATCACCGAGCTGAAAACCGGCGGTGACGGCAGCGACGGCGGTGCCGCGAAGTAATTGCCGGATCGCGACTGGCCCAAGCCCGTCGCGAGCGGAATGTCAGGCGGATGGTCGACGTATCTCATTGATTCGGGTAGACTCCGCCGCCTGACTGCTAGAGCAGCAGAATTGGGGCCGATTAGGATTCGACGCCGGTGATGAAACTCTAGGGGCATGCCGACTTGGTAACAGAAGTCGTAAATCCACTGTTGCAACTTTCTATAGTTGCCAATGACGAAACCTACGGGGAACAAGCTCTCGCCGCGTAAGCGGTGCTAGCCTTCCTTCTGGTAGCTTCGGCTCCAGCAATCACCAGGGGATGCCTGTAAACCCAAAGTGATTGTCATATAGAACAGGATCGCCGTGCAGTACGCTGTGGACGAATCGGCTAAAACTTACACAGCTCGCCCAAAGCACCCTGCCCGTCGGGTCGCTGAGGGTTAACTTAATAGACACGGCTAAGCATGTAGGCCCGAAAGCGGAGTACTGGCGGACGGGGGTTCAAATCCCCCCGGCTCCACCACACAAGCATTACAAATCAAGCACTTAGCGATTGAGCGAGGTGCTTTTTTTGTGCCTTTTGGGGCTGATTTGGCTGGGTAATGCCAGCTAAATGACAGCGTGACGCATCGAGGGGCGTAAGCAAAAAATTTAATTGGATTGCGCGCCATACGTTGCTCAATGCATGATTACTCGGTCTCTAATCCACCTGGAAGGGAGGTTCTGCCATGACTCAATCACCCGTCACCTCAGCGTCACATGTGCTAGAGACGAAGTGGGATGGAACGCTTCCAATCGATCCTGTGGCAATCGCTGAGGCTCTAGGAGCGGTTGTGAAGCCAGACAAGACGATCGCGCCTGCAAGTGGTACGTTTTGTTATGAACAGGGCGCGCCAGTCATCCGCTACAACCCAAACGATCCTGTAGTACGGCAGCGCTTTACTATCGCGCATGAAATCGGGCACATGGTGTTAGGGCACGTTAAGGCAGGTGAACTAGCTCATCGTGACACGAGCTTTGACTCTTCCACGCCTAACGAAGTCGCAGCGAATGCTTTCGCTGCTCAGCTTTTGATGCCCGCTGATGTTGTCTCAATGGTTTTGCGATTACTCCCCCCAGGACATCGTTCAGTCAATGCCCTGTCCCGGAAGCTCTGGGTTTCTGAGCAGGCAATGGGCTTTCGTCTAAACGCGCTCGGCATCAAATAGGAATTGGCAAATGGCCACGGAAGGCAATAAAAACAGCAACGCACAGCTCCACCGAAAAAATGCACCTGAATCGCCCGAGTTAAACCTAAAAAATCTTATCTCTTCAACCACCACGTGGAAGGAGTTTCTCGTGCTTTTCGCCACGGGATTTATCCTGTGGAAGCTTGTAAATATGTTGGAAGGATTTTTTTCCTCCCTCACCTCTCTTTTTACTCACGCTTCAGCGATGTATAGCGCACCTATCGCGGTTGTTAAGACACTGGATTGGCATATCGTCTTTCTTGGCTCCGCCCTGATCCTTTCCATTACCACGATCGCCTGCTTCCTTCTAGGAAGCGTTTTCGGTAAGAAAACTACCGAGTTGCCCATCGGCGAGACCAAAGAAAGTATCAGTACGCTGGTCGAAACAGTTAAGTCACTGATCGAGACAGTCAAATCGCTTATCGAAAAAAAGTGAAACCAAATGACGTCGGCATGCCCGGCTGCTCCGGCCCCGAGCTTTTTGAATGCTAATTTTACGAGGCGTGCGGATTAGCTGGCGTAAGAAGAATGCGCTGGAAGGGGCGTCCCAGCGCGCTCCGAACACCCTGAAAACCCCTGCCGGGAACACTGATTGATACAAAAAGTGGTACGAGTCACCAGCCCTGGTTGGCTTAACCAAATCCTTCGAGCGTGTGGTCGCTATGACCACCGCAGACGTTCCGCTAGCGCTGCTAGCTTGATGTACTGCTCGGCACAGTAAAGCGAAACGTCCCTCGCCCGCTTTTAGGAGAAGCTAACGCATTCGCTTAACTCATCGAACACTTTGTCTTTGTACACCATTCCAAAAGCCGACAAAAACTTATCAGCAAACATATCCTTCGGATGATCGCTAGCTTTTTCTCGGTTGAGGATTCGAGATATGGAACTGACGAAAAGATCTGATATCTGCATCAAAGGCGAAATGGATGAGTCTTCAGCCTCTATGACATCTATGTAAACATTTCCATTAAATATGGCAGTCGAGGCATGTCTGAGCTTTAGCTCTATCTCCATCATCGCTAGCTTGTCTTTAGAATCTTCTTCTTTGTCCTTGCGGAACTGCAAATTCCTAGGTAGGACCGCCCGTCCTGACTGATTTTCTTCTTTGATACCATTGATGACCATGTGGTAAAAAAGCTTGTTCAATGTGTCGTCGACGCTATAAAGTCCAGCCCTGACGACCCCTAGCCCCTTGAATGAGATTGACGAGGAGTTTTCTAAAATCGTCCCTAACAGGCTTAGGTATTTCTCAACATTGTTTTTATCGATCTCCTTGAAATGCATCTCGCCTTTGAAGCCGATTTCCTGCTTTTTCTGATTTATGGCTTTAGTAATCTTCAGTGTTTCGTAGCTCTTCAGAACCCAAAGGCTTCCCACCAACAAGTACTTTCCAGTTTTGCCACTTTCATCTGCGTAGATGCAGTACACCGGATGCGTGGGGCGAACCTCTAGAGCCTTCTGTTTTTCTTCTTCAGATAATGTACCTCTAAACCTTCTTACCTCCGGCGACGCTTTGAACAAACCGAGAGTATTCTGAACCTGCGCCCTTGCACGAGTTATATTATTGAGCTTCTCAAGCTCAAGATATTTATCCTCGGGTATCGCGCCTCCGCTGTAAATATCCGACTGAAACGTCTTCCAATAAAGAAGTTGGCATTTGATATCTGAATCACGAGCCGACGGGTAATGATTTAGTACCCATGCGACTCGGTCCATTAGCCGGGAAGGACTGTTCCCTGCTATGGCAGCCAGTACTTTCAGTTTTTCAGCTTCTTTTTTTTCGCCTAATGCCTGCGTATCCTCTACATTTTCTACGACTGTTTCAGCTTGCTCTTCCATGACGCGCTCCTTTGGCTATAGGCCATCATTGAGCGCGGTTTGAAATCAGTCAATTCATTTCGCCAGAGGTCCAGCCGGTGGCTTGCCTAAACCTTTCTCACCCCAATCTGACCGACCTTAACCTTCGAATCAAGCGCGATGCCAGCGGCCAGATACAAGCCCATCCGCCAACTGATCACCGTCTCGGTTAAGTCGAAGCTCTAAGCCAAGGAGTCGAACGCCCCCCCAACGCACTGAAATCTGATCTCCGGTTGGGGGCTTGTGATTCAGACCTTCGCTTTTGTAGTTTTCCAAGTTGTGAGCTGAAACAGCACGGCGGCATCTCCAGTATTGTTCCAGATCGGCACCCCAGAATTCCAATATATCTTGTGCCAAATAACCCCATCGTGGAGCTCTTTAGAATAAGTGCCTTTCCTAGTATAAAGGGCTATACGCTCCCCTTTTTTAATAGAATAAGCGGGAAACCATTTAACGTGTCGGTGTTCGTTGGATAGATTTTCCCCAACGTACGTAGTGTCCATGATCAGGTAACGCGACAGATTCAAATCTGCCGTTGCTGTCAATAGCACACGCTCCTCATTGATCGAACCATGCCCATGTACCAAGTCAATCTTAAGATCCATAGTCGCTCCCTAACGCGGGGGTGGTCCTCGCTGGTCCTGACTCTAGTACAAGCTAGTGATAAAGTCGCATGCCAGCAGGCATCTTCTTTTATCGTCGCTTGCACAGTGCCCTCCCTCATGGTCAGGACTTTCAAACTCCGGTGTCGTTATCAGTCTCAGCAGCGATGTGACTGTCTCTGACCAGATGCGCGGTCAAACCTTGCGAATGCCGAACTGCGCCACCTTCACCCTGGAGTCCTGAGGAATACCAGCAGCCAGGTACAGCCCCATGCGCGAGGTGATGACGGTCTCCGTGACGTCGCCAGTGTACCGCTGCGTCTCCAACACGCCCTTCCAGTTGGCCGGCAAAGTGAAAGGTTCCTGATATTTGTCCATCGACCGGTAATAGATGGTGGTGGAAGTGCTGGACACCGGCTTGGTGATAATCAGCTCCGCTTCCCAGCCAAGGATTCCACGGCTGTTGCCGATGATCTCCGGCGCCGAAACCATCTCGATCACATCCCCCCCCAACACATTGGATAGCGTGACGTTAGCCGCTGGCTGCAGATAGATGTAGCCGCCGGCGGCCGCCATCGCCCCAGCCAGTTCAATGCACTGCGCCTCGCCGAATGCCGCAGGCTCTTTGTACCAGCGAGAAGTGATGCCGGTAAGGCCTGAGCCGGATGCTTTGTAGTTGTCCGCCAGCACAGATCCGGCGACTGGATTCACCGTTGCGTTGATCACACCGGCTGAGCCAGTCATCAGCGGGTTGGCGTTCAGGCAGCCGAAGGGGCGAATCGCCGAGTAAAGGTCGGCGGCATCCGTGGGCAGCGGCACGCCGAAGAATTCAAAGTTGGCATTGATGATCGGCACGCACTTGGACTGGATGAAATCTGCGCCGATCAGGTTAGGATGCAGGTCATCGACGGTCATGTCCTGGGTGAACCCGTCCCAGATATTGACCACGGGCACAAACTGTCTGACGTAGCTCAACACCCAGTCCTTGTAAGCGATCGCATCCCCCAGTGCCTGGCCGGTGAGCGCTTTAGTGCCGAACCGCGGCGTGCCGGTGCCGACAATCAGGTACTTGCCTGGCGTGTTCTGGAACGCGGTGATCGCCTTCATCACGTTGGCCTTGCTGTCGGCGAGCGTCATACCCGGCGTAGTGCTGTCGTTCGTTCGCGACAGCAGCATCCACAAATCGGCCGTTGCTGACGTCAGGCACGATTGCAGGCGTGCCATGAACTGCCCAGAGTGGTCGCCGACCTTCCCCTGATTGTCCAGGTAGCTTGGGAACAGGCCAGTCTTTGCCGCAATCGCTCCGGCGTAGCCATAGGCTTCGGTGCCGAACGCTTTCGGATCAATCGTGTGGCAGTTCGCGCTGAAGCTGTCGCCCAGCAATCCCAGACCGCGACGAATGCGGCGTCGGATTGGCTGCGCCTCGGCGAGCAGGGTCATGCGAACACCTCGAAGGCGGCGCCGTTCGCGGGCACGAAGCGCACCGTCGCACGCGGGATGTTGAGTGGATACGCCCCATCATTCCAGAGCGTGTCGGACGTCAGCCAGCTATCGCCCATTTTGATCTGAACAGCGACCGAGCCGCCATTTGCCTTCACGCCCAACGTCACGCGCATCGCGCGTGGGTAGGCCTCTTCTTTTGTCGTTGTCTGCACATCAGTCTCCGTTGGCGGTCAGGCTTTGAAAGCTATTTCGGATTCAGGGCACGTCGCGGAAAAAGACGTGGTTGCCAAGCTTTAGTGTCCGCTTCGCCTTGGCCGCCCAGTCCGGCGCCTTCGGCATGGTGGTGGCGTAGTAGTGGGTAGCGCCGCCGGTAGGGTCTGGCACCTTGCCGTCGATCACCTGGTCAGCCGCAATTCGGCACTGCGCCAACTCGCGGAACGGGATCGGCCGCGCGCCGCTCAGGAACTGATAGTTCGGGTCGTTGCGGTTCCAGCAGCTGAACTGGTACGGCTTCTGGCACACGCCCGCGTAGCCCTCGCCCCACCAGGATTTATCCTTGCCGTCGTCCACGCGATTGCGGATCGTCCAAGCCACGGCCACCATCCCGGCCAGTCCCTCCCCGCGCGCCTCGCCCCACAGCGTGCGCGCGAGTACGTCGCGATCTTTATCGGTTACGGTCATCACTTTTCTCCAGACGAAAAAAAACCGCTCAAGGCGGTCGGGGGGGTCACGAGGGCTGTTCAGGCCATGGCGGGGACGTCAGTGTCAGGTCGATGCGGTTTACCGCTATCCGGTACTGCTTCCACTTTTTTAGCAGGCCGGTTTCTTCAGCGGTAGCTTCGTCGAGATCCACTGCGTCCTGAAGCGGTCCGATGGCGAGCGTCGCCGTCGCCAGCGCCGTGTCACGAAGGTTGGTGTTCTTCTTCAGAATGTCTTCCGCCGATGGCACGAGTTCAGGCGCCTGCGCAATTGGCTCCAAAGTGAAGACCCCTTTTTTGCATTTGGTGCCGGTGGTTACCGGAAGCCCGTCAGGAATTAGCACCGCCTCCTGACCCTCGGACGGGGTCCAGTTCTCGGTGTCTCCGTCCCAGACCGACACGTTGATCACCTTTCCTTTTTCAACGATTGCGTAGTTTGCCATTGCCAATTACCACTCCAGAATGAGAACACCTTGTAAACCTGGCGCACCGGTGCCGCCAGGCGCTGAAACGGGCGAGGTGTACGCACCACCAGAACCACTGCCGCCAGCACCGTAACCACTTCCCGGAAAAGCGCTGGGGTTAGCGCCTACCGCGCCTCGGCCCGGAGGTCCTGCGTTGCCGAATGGGGTGCTGCCGCCAATTCCACCCATGCCACCGGAAGCCTGTCCGCCGGAATACACCATGGTGTCTGAGGCATACCCGCCTTTCGGGAATCCAGCGCCGCCTTCTGGGCCTGCGTAGTTTGCAGGGGAGGCGGTACCGCCGGAGCCCAGCAGCCCCTTGGTGCCGCCTGCAAGCGTAAGATTCCCGAAAATAGTGGCGCCGCCATCTGTTGCGTTATTGGCGGCAGGCGTCCCTCCAACACCTGGAGCGCCGATTACGTAGGGAATCGACTGTCCGGGGTTGACGTTGATCAACTGCCGATAGAGCGATTGACCTGCGCCGCCGCCTGATCCTCCCGTGACAAACGACGATGAATTGGTCGACAGAGTTGCGCCACCGCCGCCGCCGGCACCGCAACCGCTTAGCCAGATTTGATACACACCATCCGGCACGATGAAAGTGCCATTGGCGGTGAGCCGGACCATATTTTTGAGTTTGCCAACCTGGCTCGCGATGATCGCCCTGATGGCAGCGAGTAGCTGATTGTTTGTATTTTCCTTGGGCACCAGCGATGCGCCCCGAATGGTATTCAGGATTTCATCGGTGACCGCATTGCCCCAGTCCGAGGGGATCAACGAGCCGATCGTGCCGGTGGCCGTGTTTTCATCCACAAACCTTCCGCCCACGAGCCCGACGCTGGGGACGCTAATTGGATAGTCCACTGATTATTCTCACTTGTAGTTGATATTGACGATGGTGTGCGCAGGTGCGTAGCGGCGGATGATGCATTCAAGGGCACTGCCGGGATTCGCACCAAATCGCTGACCCCAATGGCTCACACCAAATCGGCGGCCGAGGGATTGCCGCCCGCCCGTGTTCAGGGTCCACATGAACTGGGCCTGCCACGTGCCGAAGTGGCTCTTCCCCATGCGAGCACGACCAAAGCGTGGCGCTCTGTGCTGAGTGACAGACGCGTTCGGATAGCCCTGCCCTCTGGCGATCGCGATGAAATAGCTGACGTGCTGGCTGCCGATCGCGAGAAGTCGTTGCTGCACCCCGAGCTGGCGATCAGCAAATGCCGGTGAGCTGCCCAGACAGTCATCAGGGAGCCCCATCACGGCCTCCCATTCCGGCACCAGCTCGAAGACATGGGCCGGGTCCATCTCGGAATTAAGAGCAAACGCCCGGGCATCCAGTCGGGCCATTTCCTGCGCAATGCCGGTGAGCACAACTACCAGCTCAGGCGCCCCCTCCAGATCCCAGGCCGGGCCTTGAGGAAGTAAAGCGGTCAACTGAGAGATATATTCGGCCGCCGTCCTTATTGCCATGTGATCGCCCCTACCGTGAGCAGCTCGTTGGGCTTGGCGGTGACGTCATTCGCAGGGCTGCCAACCACGTTGTCGACCTCACCTTGTGCGCTGCTGATCGCCTCCCGGATATGACTGATCAGCAGCGTCTCACCCAGTCCCGCCTCTCGCTCGTGCAGGTCTGTCAGTTCGGCGGCAACAGCGGCGCGCACCACGGTGGTGTCCGGGGTGAGCTTGATCGTGTAGTTGACGGCTTTGAGTACCGGCGCAAGCACGATCACTTCGGCGGTCACCGGCGCCTTGGTGTCGATGTAGCTCTTGACCGTTGCGATCTCATTGGCGTCCGGAATGATCGAGGCGTCGCCATCGCGAACGAAGAACACACCCACCGTGCCGGGGCCCAGGTAATTTTTCACCGTCCAGGCGCGCGTCACCCCTGCACACTCCAGCGCCCACGTCACATAGTCATCAGCGTCCCCCCCGTGGGGGATAACCTGGTAGCTGCGAATGACGCGACTGCGTAGCGATTCGACTGACTCCTGGTTGCTGCCGCCGGTGATGCCCGGCGCCAAGACGGTGAACGTCTCGTCAATGCCCGTCACCGGCTGCACCAGCTTCAGAGTCAGGCCTGCGGCTGCATTGCCCAGGATTCCGCCGTCAACTGCTTCGAGATTCGCGGTGTTTATCCCTGAAGCCGGAGTGATGGCGTCCACCACACGGTATTGACGCCCGTCGCTCGCCTGCACCACCAAATTGGCATCCAGGACAGATCCTGCTGAGGCCAAGAAGCTCGCCGATCCGGTGGCAGTTTTCGCCGGGATGCGCGGGGTTTCCAGCCGCAGCAGCGCTTGGCGCTCGAGCGTGACGGCGTCCGCGGTGTCGGGGAGCATCTGCTTGGCAATCCAGTTGAGGTAACCGTACAGCCCATAAGCCGCGCCGCTGATCGTGCGTGACAGCACCTGCGCATCTGACTGGCGCAGGGCGTCGCTGGCAAGGTCAGCAGCAGTGCGGCTGATGAGTGTGGGCAGGGTCGGGGTTTCAAACGGCATAAAGCACCTGCCAATGTTCGTTAGGGTAGATATCCATTGTTTCGCCCGAGGGCAGGGTCATGACTACGCCCAGGTTGAGCCGGGAATGCCCGGCGCGCTCTGTAAGCACCTGCACCGCAGTGGCATGTCCGTCATCCAGCAACCATTTGAGCGCCTCTTGCGCATAGGTCAGGGCATCACCAATGGTCGCAGTAGTGAGCTTGCGCCGGCGCAGCAGCCAGAGCCGTGAGCCGATACGGTCGTTTGCAACCAGCGGAAAGCTGTCACCCCACCAGCCGTAGCGCTCCTCGTCTTCGACCTGATCGGAGGCATTGGCGCGGCGCCACGTGAACAGGCTGATTTCCACAGCCCGGCGCAGGTTGACCTCTACGCCATCCGCAACGATGACGGTCATGACGCACCCCCAGGGACCGGCGGGCCGCTCTGGTCTGGGCCTTCCTTCACACCGGTGTGCGGGTGGTTGATCTGGCTAACGCCGCCGGCGATCTGGTCGCCCTGGCTGACGATTGTCCCGGTCTGCGTAATGCTGGGCGTTTCGAAGTGAACACCCTTCGCCGCGCGAATGTTCAGCGTCTGGGTCTCAATGTCGATGATGCGGCCACGCTTGAAATGGATCTTGTCGCCCTCATCGGTAAATATCGCGACTTCGCCCGCCTCCAGGGCTTGCAAGCGATATCGTCGGTCCGCGACCACCACCACGACACCATGGGATCGATCGCCGCCCATAAACGCGGCCAAACCTTCCGCACCCTCGTGGGGGCAGCTTGTAAAACCGTAGGGCTCAAGGTGTTCCATCCCGTCTTTGAGTTCGCCATGGGTCAGGCGCATCTGCAGACTTTGCATCTTGCCCGTGGACTTGACCATGGCCACGACGCCGCGCGTCAGCAGGTTCATCAGTCGGCTCATTTGTCTTTGTAGTCCGCAGGTAGGAGGTATTCGACGGCATCGGTTTTCTTGGCCTTGCGCTTCTTGTGCGGGTCATCAGGCTCTTGCAGGTAGCCCTCGGGCGGCCCCACCCGAAGACGGCAGATCGTCCCTTGCTCGTCGAGCATGTAGGTCACCTCGGCGATGAGCATGTCGCGGTCGTAGCCGATCACTGGATCAACGACGCGCACGATGGTGTTCGGCAGCCACAGTGCCCCGTTGCTCTGCCGCCAACCCTGGACGTCATAGGTCACTTCCAGCGCCTTGCCCACGGCGGTGCCGCGCTCCCAGTTGGCCCGGTCGGCCGCCAGCTTGTCGCTGAGCTGCCCACTCTCATGGATGACCTTGACTCGCCTGCGCGCCATACGCGGGTCCGTGACAGAGCTGTTGACCTCTGTAGTGGTCTTGGCAAAGTCCTCATCGGTGCCTGAGCGCTGGCCGATAACCCGGTATTCGGAGAACACGCGTGTGAAATCCAGCGCGGCGTCTGCCTTGAGCACGTTGCGGCCCAGCTCCAGCGATTCGGCTGAGCGCCCTGCACTACCAACCTCGGCCAGCACAACGTTGCCTTTCGCATCGTCGG
Source organism: Pseudomonas sp. W2-17 (assembly GCF_041060445.1). Lineage (NCBI taxonomy): Bacteria > Pseudomonadati > Pseudomonadota > Gammaproteobacteria > Pseudomonadales > Pseudomonadaceae > Pseudomonas > Pseudomonas sp. W2-17. The sequence goes on from NZ_JAUFNS010000001.1 coordinate 68,436, forward strand.
TGCTGAACACCCGATAGAGGGTGAGCAGGCGATCGATGGATTCAAACGCCGTTTCTCCCGGCTCAATGGTGTGGTCTGTCAAGCCGCTGGTGGTCGCGATCTCACTCCTGACCGAAAGTCCGTAGGGGCTGGCAAGCGCTTGAACGATTGCCTGCACACTCTGGCCTTTCCACTGGCCCGGCTGATTAATCGCGCCACAGTCGATCAGGTCGCCGGTTGATGACCGGCCCGCGATGGAGGTGGTGACCTTCTCATGGTCGTAGCTGATCGGCGTGGCATCCACCCATCCCGTCACCACCAGATCACCGCCGATGCGCACCTCGCAGCGAGCACCCTGCTTGACCGGGCGTAGCACGTTTTGTCCGGGCCACTTCCAGGTGATGCCGATGTTGAAGCTGCGCGCCTGCCGCTCAAGACCTGCGCTGATTTCCACCGAGGTCCAACCGGAATAATCCAGCCCGTCAACGGTCAGCGTCACAACCGTCTTCGGGTCGGACATGCGGTTACTCCCTGGCTACTTGAAGGGGTGCGGCAGGCACAAAGCCTGGGTGATTGATCTTGTTGCGCTGCACGATTTCACCCTCGCGAGTCGCGTCGCCGAAACGCCGGTAAGCCATCACCAACGCCGGCACGGTTTGCAGTGGGGTGACGCTGACAAGCTGCACACCGGAAGCGGCGACCGCTGTCAGGTGCCGCACCACTTGCTGTCGTGCCTCGTTGATCACGGGATAGTAAGTTGCGTCAGCCTTGAGCGCCGCCTGCCAGAACACCGAATCCAATGCGTCCCTTACAGCAACCACCTCATCGGCCACCGGCACCTCGGCTCGCGCCACGGGCTCGACGACTTGCTGCTGCAGCGACGCCGTCGACTCATCCTTGGCAGCGGGGGGCAGCACAGGCATTTGCGCGATCGTCGCGGTTGCCTGCACCAGGACCGCATCCTGAACAAGGTTGGCCAGCGCCTGAGCCGCAGCGGTGGTATCAGCGCCACTGCCCGCCATGACCGTGTCAATGCTGGCCGCATCCTCCGCCTGTCTGGACACAATCCCCACCGCATCGGTGTAGCTGTTGAACATTGATGCGCCGGCGCTGGTGGTGCTCGTGGCACTCGTCACGGATGCCGATGCGGATGTATCGACGTCACTGCCGCTGGTGGCACCACCGGACGTCCCGCCGGTGCTTGCACCGGAAGATGATCCGGTACCGCTTGACGCCGCAACGCTCGAACTCTTTGCTGAGGGCTGGCCCAGGTCGCTGAAGTAGCCACTGAACAGGCTCGACAGAGCGCCGGGCGAGTTGGTCAGCATTTGGGCCAGCGATCGCGCGGACCCGATCGCACTGCCCAGCGGGGAGAACTGCCCCGTGATGACGCCGAACGCACCGGTGACCGTGTTCTGCAGGCCGATCAAGTTGATACGCGCGGTGTCCACCGCGGCCATTGCCGACTTGTAACGCCCCAGCGCGGCGCTCCAGTAGCTGGCCGAGGTCTGCCCCGCCATACGCGCGGTGTTGGCACGCACCGATGGGTTTGTCTGGGCGTTGCCTGGATAGAACGTCAGGTCGAAGGTGACCATGCCGCCCTCTCGGCGACTGTGGGCCATCTCACAAGCACCGGGCACAACCAGCAACTGCCCAAGCCATGGATGAACAAGCGTGCCCTCCCCTTCGGTCTCCAAAGCCTTAAGCAGTTTGTCGCGGCGCTGGAAACAATCATCGCCGATGATGTAGGCCTTGACCTTGTGCACCCGGGCGACCTTGCCCATCTGTTCGGCGTATGCCTCGTCTCGCTTGGGGTACTCGTGCAGCTGAACCTTGCGCCCCACTGGCACCGACGTGTCCTCGATGAGGAACGTCTCGCCCCGAAACGACGCCGGCAATAACTGCTCGCGCCAGGTATCGGCCATCTATTGCGCTCCAGAAAGGGATCTATAACCGACATTGGTGCTGATCTTGAGCCCGGGCTGATCGGTCGTGGCCGGTTGAGGCCGCACGCCCCGCGTATCTCCCTCCAGCCGAATGACCAGCTCCCCGTTCAACTGCGACTTGCCTGACGCACCGGCGAGCAAATTGCCCGGTGCAGGCAGTATCGCGCCGGGCATCAGCGGCAGCGGGCGATCAAAGATCGGGCCGTTGTCGGCCGTAAACGACTCTTTTGGCTGACTGAGCCCAGCGGTGACGACTGGCGCTGCCTGCCGAGGAACCTGCGCCGCAGCGACAGGCGCAGCCTGTTTAATGCCATCTGCTGCAACCACGGGCGCAGGCTGCTGACTGATGCCCGCTGCGAAGTGCCTGAGCCCTTCCGTGCCGGTATTGATCACACCGCCGGACAGCGTGGCAGGGTCGCTTTTCGAGAAAAAGTTGCTGACCTGCGCCGCCTTGCCCTTGACCCAGCCGGTGGCCGCATCGGTTTTCTGATTGGCCCAGTCACCTGCCTCCATCAGCGGCTGAATGTAAGGCCGAATCCTCTCGAACAGGCCCTTGAAGTAAGCCACCAGTCGCTCCCACTTCTCGGTGACGATCTGCACCGGATCAAAGCCCAACTGCTCTTTGATCCAGCCCCATGCCGCAGCCATGGTGTCCTTGATGCCTTCCCAGGCGACGGCTGCCAAGGCGCGAATGACGTCCCACAGCGCGCTGAAAAACTCCGACAGCGGTTGCCAATTGCGAGCGATAACCGTCATGGGTGCCCAGTTGAAAGCAGCCTTCATGAAGTCCCAGGTGGACACAGCGGCGGCCTTGATGACGTCCCAGAGCGCTCCGAGGAATTCGCTGATGGGCTCCCAGTTGGCAATGATTTGTCCCACTGGCGACCACTTGAACAACTCTTTCATCCAGCCCCACACCGCCATTGCCGGGCCCTTGATGCTGTCCCACAGCTGCTCGAAGTACGGCGCCAGGGTGTCCCAATTTGCGACGATCACACCGACAGCGGCGGCAATAGCCACGGCCGCAATGCCGATCGGGGTCGCTGAAAAGGCAAGCCCTAACAACCTGGTGGCGACAGTTGCGGCTACCGCGCCCACGCGAATGGCAGTGAAAGCGACGCCCGCCATGGCGAGCCCTCTGACAAACGCCGGGTTGGCCTGAATGAACTCAGATACCCTGCTGATCAGCGGTCGTACGGCATTCACAACGGCGTTCAGCGCCGGCAGAAATGCATTGCCCAACGCAATGCCTGCACGATTTACAGCGTTGCGCATGAGCGTGAGATTGTTTTCGGTTGTAGCCGAACGCGAGGCGTACTCGGCTTCCATAGAACCTGCGTATTGCGAGGCCTCACCGGTCTTCTTAAGGTTGCTCTCAAGCAGCCCCAAGTTGGTCAGCAGCGGCGCGATAGCGGCGACGGACTCGGTTCCGAAAAGGTTGGTCAGCAACGCAGGCCGTTTGGTGGCGTCTACCGCAGCAATCCGCTTGAGTACGCCCACCATCGTAGCCTGCGCGTCTTTCTGCATCCCGACCGCGACCGCCTTGGAGTCAAGTCGAAGCGATTTAAAGGCCATCGCCTGTGACTTGGTTGCAGCGCTGCCCTTGGTGAGCGAAAGCATGAAGTTCTTGATGCCGGTGGCAGCAACTTCCTGCTCGACACCTACGCCCGCCATCGTCGCGCCCATCGCCGCGATCTGCCCCGAGGCCACACCGGCTACCTCACCCAACGGGCCTACCCGGGTGACGATGTCGGAAATCTGCTTGGTATTGGCCGGCCCGGTGTTCCCCAAGTAGTTGATCTTGTCAGCGAGCCCGACCACCTGGGCTTGGGTCATTTTGAAGGAGGTCCGCCACTTGGCCATCATGTCGCCGCTTTGCTCAGCGGTCTGGTCAAACGCGATGCCCATCTTTACCGCGTCTTGTGCAAAACCCAGAAGTTCTCCCCGGGCAATGCCTGACTGCCCGCCCGCTGCAACGATCTTGGCGATGTCATTGGCGGCCATCGGCAGCCGTTCCGACATTTTGGTGATGTCGTCGCCCATCTCCTTGAATTGGCTGGGCGCGTCAAAGTTGACTACCTTGCGCACGTCGGCCATCGCCGATTCGAACTCTATCGCTGCGCGCGTCCCCATCACGAACGGCGCTGCCAGCGCGCCGCCGGTGATGACCTCCTTGAAACTGAGATTGCCCAGACCTGTGTTCTGCAAGCCCTTGCGGAAGTTGGCAACGTTCTTGCGAATGCCGGCCAGCGTTGGCGACAGCTTGTCGACACCGGTGATCAGTGCCTTGAGCTGAAATTGATCTGCCATCAGTCCACCTGCAACGCGCGATTGATCCGCTGCGCCTGAGCCAGCGATTCAAGAAAGATATCCAGCGGCCTGGCCATCATCTGTTCGGGGTCAACCTTCCAGAAATAGGCCAGGTCGTAGACCAGAGAAATCAGGTCTTCGAGGCTGGTGACGCCGGGGTCATGAAAAAACCTGCCACCATCCAGGCAAGCTTGTTGAGGTCGGCCAGATCCAGCTGATTCACCGACGAAGGCGGAATGCCGGCGCACACGGCGATGTACTTGGCCGACACATCCAGATCCAGGCACACCGCCTCATCCGCATCGATCTTGTACGGCAATGCCTTGATCGCCCGGGCTTCCTGTGACGTCGGGCGGCGCAGCACCAATTCAGTGAGCTGTTCGCTGTGCGCCTGAATCGGGGTGCTCAGCTTGATAGGTGCGTTCGGATCAACAACCTGCTTTTCTTCACTCACAGCCATACCCCTTTAACGCCGTCAAATTGCAGCTCAATGGTGCCTTCCTCGCCGTTGGAACTCGGCTGATCCACCAGGTAGGCGCCGGAAAGTGTGTAGACCTTGCCGTTCTTGAGCTCGGCAGTGATGGTCATGTTCGTCCCCTCGGTCAAAGCCTTGAGCGGGAAGTTCGCTGTGTGCACCGCGGAGAACTTGAGCCAGGGCGCCTTGTCCTCCTCCTTGAAAAATCCAGGGACCACGGTCTCCCGCGTCTTGTCCATGAGCGGTGCTTCCACGCCGCCCTTGAGGGTTAACTGCGTGCCGTCAACCTTGACGTAGCAGGTACCAGCAACTTTCTGCCCCATGAGTGGGCCTCCAAATAAAAAGGCCCGCTCGTGGCGGGCCTTGAAAACGGGACAGCGTTACGCCGCTTCGGCGGTGTACTGCAGGCGGAACTGATTGAGCAGCGCGAAGATGCGCAAGCCGTTCACGTAATCCGGCGGGTACAGCACGTTGATGCGCGTCGGGCTCTTGCTGTCGCGCTCCACGATCAAGTACTGGGCGAACAGCGCCGAGTTCTCGACGTGGCCGTCGCGCTCCATGTTGCCGTATTCACTGATCAGCTCACCGCGAATCACATTGGGCGTGACGATCGGCTGACCATCGCCAAACTGGGTGCCATCGCTGGCCAGCTTGTGGCGACCGTACTTGCTGGTGATGATGCCTTTGAGGCGGCGCACGATGTACGCGCTTTGGTGCATGGTCTCGCTGTCCAGGTAGGAATCATCCGCCTGACCATAAGCGTTCTTCTGGTACGTGGTGATCGCACGCTGGACCCGCATGTAGCCGCCTTCGAAGAACAAGGTCGCGATACCGTACTGCAGCAGCGAGTTGAACTCGGTCAGCGTGAAGCGTGCCCCCTCAGGCGCGGGATCAATACCCACCAGCGCGCCGGTCTGGGTTGGCCGGCTGGCATCGGCGGACAGGAACACCGCCTGACGTGCAGCGCCGGCCGCGGCCACGCGCCAGAATGGCTGAGGAACGCCCGCTTCGAAGCCGAAGATGGTCATGTGCTGATCGTTGCGCGGCTGACCGGCTGCTACCAGCGTGCCAAGCGTGCCGCGCAGGGCGCTGTAAACGTGACCATAGAGCTGCTTTGCCCACGACCAGCGGCCACTGGCATCACCCATCGCAATTTTCCACGCGTCCAGGGTGGTGGTGTCGGCCCAGGGTACGCAAATAAACTCGAACGGTGCGTCGCCGAGCGCGGCAAGGGCGGCTGTAGCATCGGGGGAGCCCGCGCCGCCGGACATTGGCGCTACCACAACAGTAAGGCCCGCCGGGGTGAATTCGCCATTGCTCTTGCCCAGACGGTTCAGGCTCAGGCCGATATCGTTGCCTGAGTCACCCAGCCACTTGGACGTCAGCGTCACCACACCTGCCGCCGCAACCGCAGTTACAGGAAGATCGGCAGCAGCGTTGATCTTGGTAGCCAACGAAGCGGCAGCGACGGCGGCTGCAGCGCCGGAGGCCACAGTTGCCTGAACGCGCACACCCGCCACGTACAGGTTGATCAGCCCGGTTTCGGTGGCGGTGTTGGTGATGGTCACCTTGCCCGTAGCCGCTGTGCCGGCACTGGCCTTGACCGGCAAACACCAGATCTCGCCCACCAGGTCGTTCTGACGCCAGGTGTCATACATCGCCGCGAGCATCGAGCCCTGGCCGCCGATCGTCTTGGCCTGGGCCAGGCTCGACACCAGCACCAGCTTGCCGATTTCGTCTGCGGTGGACAGGTCGTTGACCTGACCCACGATCAAGCGGCGTAGCGCGCTGGATGCGCTGTTGGCGTTCGAGTTGTCCATTTCCGCATAGAACAGCGGCACGCGGATGTCCGCGGGGATCTGTTGGAATCCTACGCTCATTTGGTCGCGACCTCTTTGGCGGGCGAGTTAGGGATCACAACGTCGCCATCAGCCAGACGGCGGCGCCAGTAGGCGTCATCGGGCACTTCGCGTCCTTCAGACAGCAGCAGTTCCCCGGTTTCTGGATCGGGCACCGCGCGCCCTTTGGCCGGCGCCACAGTGATGCGGTTCATGGCAGTTCCTCTTTGAGTTGAATTTCAATACGCCCATCCGGGCCGGGGTATTTGAGGTTGCGGTCTGCCGGGTCGATGCAGTCCACGTTGATGTCCATGCCCTCCAGCTTGGGCAGACCGTCGAGCTCAAGCTCATGCCAGGTCTCGGCAGGATCCGTTGCCGCGTTGCGGCCCAGTTGGAAAGCAGTCACGAAGGAATAGCGGTAGATCACCAGCGCCCGGTCGATTTGCACCAGGTCACCGCCGTCGTAAGTGATGGGGTCGTAGTCGGGGCCTGGCCTCCAACCAACTAACGCCTGCCACAGCTGCGCTCGGATGTCGTGCAGCACATCCACGGCCAATTGCCCGCGTTGATCCTTCGCATCCAGGATGACGACCACATCAAAAGCGTCTGTGATGTCTTGCCGGATGCCGTTCTGCAGGTCGTTGTCGGTCGCGTCGTCACCGGTTGCAATCACAAACGCGCCGGGACGGTCCACTTGCTGGCTGGCCTTTACCGCGTCGAAGTCGATGCCGCCCGCCACGCGCCCACCGAACAGCGGGCAGCGCTGCCGCAGGTGCAGCACCACAGGAGTGATTTTCATTGGTTGTCTCGTTGATCAGCGCAGAGCGGCGGCAAAGGCCTGCTTGAGGATCGAGCGCACGGCGTCCTTGCTGTTGTTGAGCGCGTCGACCATGTAGTTCTCGCGCGGTTCGATCCGCCATGCTCCGGTCGCTTCCTGCTTTTTATGGGACTTGCCACGCTTGGCACCGCGGCGCACTCCGTACCAGAGGTAAGCCGGGTAGAAGTCCTTCATGTCGGCGGTCTTCTGCGGTTCGATCTTTACCAGGAAGCCGGCACGGCTGACCCGGTATTTAATCGAACGGCGCAGCCTGCCTTTGCGCATGCCGGGGTACTGGCCTTTGCCTGACACTGCGCGCTTGCTGACCAGCTTGCGGCCTTCGGCGCGCACCAGCACGCCAGCCTTGCGCATGGCCTTGCGGATTTCCTTCTTGTCGAAGTCGAGCTTGCCGTAGCTGTCGAACTCGCCGAAGTGCAGATAGGCTGCAGGTCTAGCCATATAGGCTTCCTCCAGGCTGTTCGAAGCCAAGTTCCTCGACCTCGAGCACGGTGAATCGGCGGCCGCCATTCATGGCAGCGACCCGACGCACCGCATAGATACAGCCCTCCGACGCGATTTCATCCGCCACGGTGACTCCCTGCAGGTACCGAACAAATACCCGGTGGGTGATTTTGTTGTCGGTTTGCACTCCATTGGCATACACGGCCGTGCCTACGGGTTCAATCTTTGCCCAGCGATCCCTCGGCAGCGTGAGCACCGAATCAAGACCCATGTCTTCGGCCGGGTAATCGGTTCTTCGTTGAATCGTAATGCGCCGATTAAGGTCGCCAGCACCAAGGTCCTGGTATGCCATTTTCTTCGTCCGGTTCGGGTGCATCGCGGAAGTTGCGCGAGCTCCATAGAAAGGAGTCGACCGCCAACGGCAGCGTTTCCAGCGCTGCGCCCGAGGCGACGGCCTCTCGGTTTTCGTAGGAATGAGCCGTGAGAAGCAGCAGTGCGACTTTGAATGATGCCGGTATGTCGGATGCGGCAACCAGCAATGGGTTATCGCAATACCACAAGGCCCAGGCCAGTGCCGACTCCGCGTACAGCAGGATCAACTCGTCTTCGTCCGTATGATCAATTCGAAGATGCAGACGAATGACATTGAGGCTGAGCAAGTCGGCAACGGCTATGGTCATTTTTTGGAACCTTTCTTCGGCGGCAGGTCTTGAGCTGGATCGTCCTCAACCACCTCTGCCAGCTCCAATCCGACCAATGCCTCGGCGTATTCTTCCTTGACTTCGCGGACCTCAAACTGACTGAAGTTTCCGGCGTAGTAATGCGAAAACTGGCGCAGCGCGCGAATCTTGATCATCAGTACTAATGGGGCAGTTGCCTGCCCCGCCCTCGATTAAGCTGCGGTTGCGAAAGGACCGGTGATGATTGCGGTTGGCCGGTAGTGAGCCAGGGCCAAGCGTTCTTCACACAGAATGGTCAGCATGTTCTTGACGAAGTTGTCACGGTCTTCGCGGCTCACTTCGACAGTCGCGTCCATGCGGTCCCAGACCTGGGAAGCCAGATCAAAGCCGCCCACGGTGAACGTGCCCAGGGCCTGGGCTTTGGTAGCAACAACCGGCAGCCCCCACATAACCTTGGCTGCAAAGGCAGCTGGACCGCCGAAGATGTAGCGACCATCAGCATCTTTCAGCAGCGCAATTGCATGCCAGTCACGCGGATTGAGAATGATGCCGGACGCTTCAAACTCAGATTCGCTGGTCTGGAAGATCGCGTGAGCAATCTTGTCGGCGCGTGTGTCACCGGTCACGTTCAGCGTTGCGTCGTACGCAGTCGCCACCTTGTTCAGGCCGGTCAGGTTGTCACCGGTGCCGTCACCGTTCAGCAACTGGCCTTCTTCGACCAAAGCCAGGCCGAACAGCAGCCGGTTGTTCACGTACGACTCGAGCATCGGCGCATCGTCCATCACTTGGCGCGAGGCCTGGATCCAGTGAGCGATGGTTTTGACGTTCGCCGTTTCCTTGGTGAAAGTCAGGTTCGACTCGGGCTTCAGATTGCCTTCCGCAACAGGCCCCGCGCTGTTGGTGAAGATGTTCTCGCGAACATATTCCAGGGAGTTCGAACTGATTCGGCCCTGAGCGAGCAAGTCGCGAATGGTGAGACGACGCAGGCCCGGCATCAAAATACCAGCGTTGCGCTGTGGCTCGATCAAGGCGCCGGCGGAACCTGCCGTACTGCCCAGTTGCTTGTTGAAGCTCTTGACGTCGACCTTGCCCGACGACTTACCGTCCCAAGACTTCTGAAGATCAATCGCCGTTTGCTCTGCAAAGGATTTCTTCGTTTCCGGGTTGTCCAGATTGCCCGCGGCAAGCTTTTGTTCCAGGTCGAACAAGCGAGTGCCGGATTTGGTCAACTCTTCCTGGACGGACTGAAGGTCGGTTTGCAGTTTTTTACTGACCGCACCGGTTTCGGTAATTTCTTTTTTCTGCGCATCGAACAGTTCAGTCATGTTCTTTTGCGATTCTTCGATAGCCTTTTGGATTTGAGCCAATTCGGACATGGTTTATTTTCCTACAGATGGGAAGGACTTAAGGCGATCCAGGATCGCGGTGATTTCGCCACCTTCGGAATCGCTCCGAACTGCGGACTTAATCCGGGCTACAAGGCCCAGCGCTTGCGACTTGGACAGGCCGACCGAATCCCTCAGCCAGTGCTCAATGTCGCGAATGGTGGTGATGGACTCCATTGATTTCATGGACTCAATAGTTGCCAGCTCATTGGCTGGGAACGTGCAGATGCTTATCTCGCGAAGGGCGGCCACACTCTTAAACGCGCGGCCGGTGGGGATCATGTCGAAGTCGTCTTTCATCACGGTGAAGCCGACAGACATCCCCTCGACAGTCTTGTGCTCCATAGCGGCGCGCAGGTCGTTAGAAACAGAAAGACCTGGCGTCAGTTCGCCTCGAACGATCAGGCCCTTGCTGTCCTCTGTAAGCGACTGCCATTTGCCCACAGGCAACCCGTAGGTTTGGTGGTTGAAGAACATGCCAACCTGCCGGCTCTGCGTGTTCAGGGCTTTTTTAAACGCGCCCGGAAGGATGATATCGCCATCCGAATCGATAACATCGAAAACGCTGGCATACCCCTCGAAAACCCCTACCTTCCCGCTGGCATCAAATTTGATTTCAGCCTCGGCGAAGGCCAGGGTCTTTTGAATGTTTGACATTTGGCAGCTCCAGAAAAACTAAACCCCGCCAGGGGCGGGGTTTGTTTGTCCAAGTTGAGTAAGCGGCACGTTCTGAGACTGCCGGGTTGCAACGTCTCCACCAGGTAATGGCGGCTCATTGTCCAGGCGCCTGAGCTCGTTGACTGTTCGCAGCCCTTTATCTGCCATGGTGCCCATGTATGCAGCACGGGCGGTGGAGTCTCCGCGCAACAAGCCGTCGAGGTTGTGTTCAGCATGGAGGTGCCCAAGATCGGCTGGCTTTATAAGCCAGCGCTCAATGGCGTATTCCCACCGATTCAGGAAAGGCGAAAGAGTGTATTGAAGAAAGCCCAGGTTCTGCTGTTCGATGCCGGACCCCCAACTGGTCGTTTTCTCGACATCACCCACCAAGTGCGGGGGCACGCCGAAGAAGCGGGCGAGCTCGCTCACTTGGAACTTGCGCGCGGCCATCGTTTCCGCATCTTGCGGGCTGACACCGATTGACTGCGTAGTGAAGCCAGCCTCCAGAATCCACAAGCGCTTTTTGACTGGGCCACCTGCGATTTCCTTGAAGTTCTCGCCGAGCTGCTTGCGTTGCTCTTTGTCCAGAATCTTGTCGCCGGTCATGAGGATTTGCGGCGACTTCGCGCCGTTAGCGTAGAAGTCACGCTGCTGATCTTCCATGGCCACAGCCACGCTGGCGGTCTTTGCTGCGAAGGCTATCGGTGAAAGCCCCACCAATCCGTTGAAGCCGAACCCTTTGAGATGAAATATATCGGAGTGCTTGAAATCAGCGAACTCGGTGTCGCGCCGATATCGGTAAACGATTCGCTTGCCTTCCATGCGTACATCCATGTTGACGGACATCAGAGGCATGAGGCTGATCACATCGCCAACGCTGTTGCGCTCGATCAGCGCATAGGCATTGCCGTAATAGCAAAGCTGCATAGTCATTGCTTCGCGAAACTCAACGGCCGTCATGTACTGATTTGGGCTGTAGCGCAGCAGCCTGGCCAGTGGGTTGTCGATTCCCACCTTCGACCGGTTGTTGTCTTTCGTCTGAAAGACATCCAAAGGAAGGCCGGCCCCCACTGTAGAGATCAGACGCACACATGCGAAAACCGTAGCGATCTGCAGCGATCTTTCGTCGGTGACGATCGAATCTCCGACAGCTCCCGACGCGGAGACGGGGCCTGACTGAGATCCCCTTTCGGGAGTCGTCAGCCGTCCGCCTACGAAGAAGCTCGCCATGCGCGCCCAAAAGGGGCTGCGAGTGCGCAGGTCAATGCTGTAGTCGGTATCGGCCATTACATGCTCAGTGTTTGATTTAGGAAGTCTTCAACCGGACGGCTAGGCGCGACGTTCGCGAGTATCCGGCCGATGGTCATGATCAGCGCCACCGCCCCATCAATCTTGTTGTCGTCGCCTTGCTTGATCGGCCGCACAACGTCGTCGTTACCGGGTAGGTGCTTGCCGATCACATTGCCGATACACCAGGTCATGATTGGGTTACCGTCATGGTGGAATCGTCCGGACTCGATAGCCGCTTCGAGCTCCTTCATAGGGTCCGACATATTGGTGTAGTTCTGGATGATGGTGATGGGGCAGAACCCCTCGTCATCCAAGTCATGGCTCAAGCCTGTAGCACCATGCGGGTCGATGGGTGACTCTCGCAAAGGCGCCTGGTGATTGGCCTCTTTGGTGTCCTCAAGGATTTCCCGGTAGTCGATTTCCGCGCCTGGTGTAACGTCCAGATGCTGCGAGTTGATCCATGCTTGGAAACGCTCAGACATGCGCCGATTGTCGCTGTTGAAGACGGTGTCTTCAGGCACCCAAAACTTCGGAGCGATGCTGTAGTAATGCACTCGATCATCAATGACGCGCCAAAACAGACGGGCCCTTGAGTTCATGTCCAGCTTGCGTGCCAAGTCGAAACCAGCAACCCACTCCTGCCCCTCGAACTGATCAAGCGTCAGCGTCGTGTCTTCGCAGGCCTTCCAGCGCTCCATGTTGAAGAAGCCAGATTTGGCGCTTACCCACAGATTCAGATGCTTGGTTTTGAACGTGTTGGCGAAACGCGCAGAACGAATGGCCCTCGCCTGCTGGCTTTCCAGATACTCCTGAAACACAGACACGCCGTGATTCGGATTGGCCTTGGCCAGCATCTTCGGATCGGTCCAGTCATCACCATCGTCGAGAGTCCATATCCAGCCGAACAGTTCGTCGTCGGGTACAGTGCCGGCCAGCATCTCAACGACCTGGCGACGCTTGTCGTAGCAAGGCCCTTCGATGTCGGCGCCCGCGGTGGTGATGATGAACATCAACGGCTGACGCCTTGCACCCATACCGGTCAGCATCGTGTCGTACTGCGCCGAGGTCCGATGCTCGTGGTATTCGTCCACGATCGCGCAACTTGGTGAAGCGCCGTCACCCGGGTCGCCAATCAGCGGCTCGAAGCGGCTGAAGTCGGAGGGGATACTCATGTTCGAGGCATTGACCTCGATCCCCGCCGCCTGGACCAGCATTGGCGATTTGCTGACCATCAGCTTCGCAGGCCTGAAAACCTCCCACGCCTGTTTCTCCGTGGTCGCTCCGGCGTACACCTCGGCGCCGTGCTCGCCATCAGCGACAAACATGCTGATGCCCACGCCGCCGGCGACAACGGATTTACCGTTCTTGCGGGGTACCTCCCAATAGCTTTCGCGGAACCGTCGATGCCCGCCCTTCTTTTTGACCCAGCCAAATGTGACGGCCAGGCCGAACAGCTGCCAAGGCTCCAGGCTGATCAGCTGCCGCTTGAAAGCCCACTCGCCCTTTGTATGAGGCAGGAGCTGTATCAGCTTGAGTTTCTTCTCAGCCTTTACAGGATCGAACTTGAATCGGAAACCACGCTTACGACTGGCAGCCATGTCGTCGAAGTGACGCTGCACCGCCTGATGAATGAAGCGGCACGCCGGTACCTTGCCGCGCAGCAATGACCGACCCCACGCCATCGCCTTGTCGACGTTGGGGTGGGATGGTTTGGTCATCAGCTACTCAATAGTTTGGCGAATTCGTTGGTTTCTTTTTCCTTGTTGCCGCCGATAAGGCGTGTGCGGCTCGCCGGGTCCAACCCAAGCATCGACCCGAAGGTCACCATCTGGCGCATCGTTTCGTTTGCCGCGGTCAAGGCCGGGTTTTTCATCGGGCCGCCAGTGGCTCCGGTCACCACAATGCCGAACTGCTTGATCGACTCTTGCGCGAGCCGCCAGTTGTCATAGGCGCTGCAGAATGCTTCGACGTTATGCAGATCGGTGATGGCCACCACGTTCTCGCGAAGCAACTCTGGAACGATCATTTTCCACATCGTGGCTGCGCGTTCGCTCAACCACTCGGGCGGGTCGATCTGAGTGATCTTTGAAAACTGGGGCTCTGCATGGTTGAGCGCTCGCTTGCCTGGATTGCCTGCGAGAACCTTCTGGGCCGTGGGTTTGGGAGTACGGCCCGACCTCCCCTTCACCCCGGCCATGGGCCCACTCCTGAGTTTTATATTTCGCGGGTGTAAAAAAACGACGGGCAGGCGGTGTCCGCCTCGTAAACCCCTAGACTTTCGACCCTCCCCCCCGCCCCAAAACGGTGCACATCCGACGAGCGGTCGGGAAGTTGGCGTGCCACACTGGGCCACTGCCGTGTCACAGCCTCCCGCCACGCCTCAGCCGTTGGCGCGGGCGGCCTGCGCCTCGCGCGCCGTCTTCAGCTTGTGGCAGTCGTGATGGATCGCCCTGAGGTTGCTTGGGTAGTCAGTGCCGCCATGTGCCAAGGCCACGATGTGGTCGACCTCCGTCGCAGCACGCACTCTGCCAAGCCGAACGCAATCATCGCAACGGCATAGGTAATGATCGCGCGCGAGAATCTGATCTCGCAGTCGTCGCCATGGCCTGCCGCCACGGCCCGAGCCTTGCCTGGCTCCCCATGCCTTGGAGAGATCCAGGTGCGCGTCGCAGTACTTGGCGTTGCGAGTCAGCGCATTGCAATCTCTCGCGGCGCATGGCTTGAGAGTTCTCTGCGGCATGAGCGCCTCAACATATGGAGCAGGTCGGCCACTTGCATCGCGCGAATGCCAGGGCACCAGCGTAATCGTGGTCTTCCTGCATGATCATTGGAGATGGTTTGTAGCCCTCGTACAGGCGGCCGGGTATTCGGCTTCGGGCAAACGCGGCTGCGTCCCGCTCCAGAAAGTGGCCCGAGCATTGCTTAAACGTGTGACTAACTAAACCGCGGTGGAAACTTGGCGTACCGAACTCGCCATAGAGATCAACGCCACCTTCATGCGAGGAGTGAACATGAAATACGAAGAGTTTGAGCAGCTGTTTCAAGATTACAAACTGCTTGCAGCTCAGCTAGCCAAATTGAGAGCCGAGGGGACGCATGGTCATCCCGCCCTCATAGATGCTATGGAGCAGTTGTGCGACGCAAATCTTAATCTCAAAGAAAGGCTTGAGGAACTTAGCTGCGCCGAAGCTGGCATCAGTCCCGCGCGCAAGCGGAAGCCAGATCTGCGAATCGTGAAGTAGACCTCGTCGTCGATCATTTACTTCTACTGCGAAGGATTTGGGCGTCTACCTGATCGGCGCACGTGTCGAGCAGCTTGATGGCCTGATCCTTCAGTTCCCATACGTCGCCGTTATCACGCAGATCGGTATCGTCTGCATTGACCCGCTCGCACGGGATCAGCTCAGGGTCTTCCAGCCTTATCGCCGTGGTCTTTGTTACCACTTGCGGCTTTGCCGCGCAGGCCGTCAGGCAAAGGCTGAGCAGCCCAATCACGAACAGGTTTGTCGTCGCGCTTGAGATCATCGAAATCCTTTTTGGCCTTTCTGGCCTTTTCTTCGCTGGCTTTGATACGTTTGGCGAGGTCCGCGGTGTAGTCGGCGTTGCGCTGCGCTTCGGCACGCAGCGTGGTGATCGTCGCCTGGCTGGCGTTGTTCGCATCCACCGCTTCCTGCTTAGCTTTAGCCTCGACGGTCACAGCGCCCTGAAGCGTGACGACGCGGATCTGCTGGATAGCGATCAACAGGCTCATCACGATGACGATGACGATGGCCGCCGCAATGGCTCGCAGTGTGGAGCCAACCTTGGCTACTGCGACAACGGGTTCGAGGCTCATAGTGAGTCCGCCTTGCGGCCGAGGAATCGGATGATCAGTTCGCGGATCGCGGTGACACCGATGAACCCGATAGTGCCGCCCGCGGCGACAGACAGGCTCGAGGGCCAGGCCATCCATTCGATGACGCTGCTGGCAGACAGGCTCAGCGCGCCGCAGATCAGCGCCTCGAGCACAACGCGCCACTTGTTGGCCTCTTTTCCTTCGTACAGCACGCGCAGTAGTGAAATCGTTGCGGCCATGATCGCTCCTTGCCAGAGCGGATTCGACAGGACGAGCCAGACCTGCGCCCAGAAGTCAGGTGATTTTTCAGGCATGTTCGTCGTAGTCCGACATCCGCCCTTTCGGGATCGGGGAATGGGTCAGCCCCACAGCACTCCCAGCTCGGAGCGATGGGTGTGGCGGGGCTGAAACTAAAAAGCCCCGGCAAATGCCGAGGCTAAAAATCGCGATGTCTTTCTATCAGCCCGCCAAAGCCGCCCCGCGCACTCTCGATAGAGGAGAAGCCATGGATTGAGTGATGCCTGTTCAGCGGCTCATCCAACATTCCGGATAGTTCCAAACGGGCTCACTAGCTGGCAACATGACATCCCCTAAGCCAATTCAGGAAGATTCGCTATGGCTATAGATCACATCGTCGAGTTTGACGGCGTTGTAGGTAATGTCTTAAAGGCGCTTCATCAAAGTTTTCCTACGCCTATATACCTAGATCCTTGCGTCATAGGCTTGTCGACGGTAGCTGCTACTTTCAATGAGTGGGGGGAACCCACCAATGATGAAGGATGGATACGAGCCGACGCGCTAATCCGGCTGGCTGCTAGGTGGCTGGCTGATGAAGGATACCTTCAGGATCGATCCTCACTGTGGCCGAACCATTACTCGCTTTCCGCAGCCGGGCTGAAATGCGTTCATAGTCTGCACGGGGACGAATGCCCACTACCGCGCTTATTGAAAGACTGAAGCAACAAAAAGCCCGATCTAAATGTCGGGCTTTTCATCTGGGGTGTCGCGCTGAATGCGTTGAACACCGTGCCATGAAAACAGGTGTTTATCCGCCCGCATAGAACTTTTACGCAGCTTCGCGAAAATGTTCTAAAGCCGAGTCAATCCACGCCACTCCCTGCTTGATGATCTCCCGCGCCTTGCGCTCCGCCATCCGGTTTTGCTCACCGATCCTGATGGCCGTCCACTTGGCTCCGAAGTAAAGCCACACGAAGTCCCCCATCTGCTGATTACGCCCAATCAGCCGCGCAATCGCCGAGTCCACCACCATCGCCACGTCGTCAGTGATGACATAGCTCATCTGGTCATTGCACGGGTCAGCTTGGGCAATGACCGATGCAAGCTGCGAGACGTAGCGCGGAACGCCCATGCCGGACATCCTCCAGCTCCCCCACTGCTCTAACAGGTACTCGGTGTCGCCCAGCGGCTTGTCTGTGTACGTTCGCTTCTTCATGCCGCCTTCCTCGGATCTGGCTCATTCAGGCCGAACAACTCACGCAGGAGCTGATCGGCAACTTTGTTCTTGGCGTGCCCTTCGGTGATCCACCGCCGGGCGTAGTCCTGAAAAGCGAGGCTGCCGCGATGGTTGCCCCAGTCGGCGACAAGGTCCATCAGCGCAGCGGCGCCGATCCGGCCGTTGGGCTTGTCCAGCAGGAGCCGGTTGCCCTGCTTCAGGAAATCCCGCTCGCCAGAGGTCAGGATCTTGCGTGGTAATGCTGCAGTTACTTCACTCATGGCCGTCTCCTGGCTGGGCTTGGGCGGCGCCTTTTTCAATATGGCTCCTCCCTTGGGATGGATGCTGGTTTGCGCTGAAAGCCACGGATTCAAAGGTCTGCGCTGGTGTAGGTACGTCGGTCTGTCCTGCATATGTCTCACCGTGAAGCAGGGCAAACCCTTGGCCGTCGAGGTGCTGATGCCATGCCTCCAGCGCCTTGCGTTTCATGCCCTCGGCGGTGGTGTGGATGTACGTCGCGTCCAGGTCTTTCATGGCGTGGTTGAGCAGCATCTCGCCGACCATGTAGTCGACGCCCAGATCTGCCCACGCGGTGCGGGCCACTTTGCGCAGGTCGTGACTCGACCATTCGCCCTTGCTCACGCTGGTGAACACGGTGCAGCCCTTGCTCGCACTCAGTGCCGAGCCGTTGCTGCCGGGAAACAGGAAAGGCCCGCTGTAGCCGCTTGCGAGCTGTCGCGCGCGGTACCGCTGTAGGAGCGCGCAGGCTTGTTCGGTCAGCGGCAGGGTGTGCTCGGCCTTGGTCTTTGTGTCGCCCGCCGGGATGAACCACTGCCGGGTCACGAGGTTGAGGTTTTTCCAACGGGCCAGCCGGGTTTCGCCGAGCCGCGTGCCATGGCAGAGCATCATCAGCGGCAGCATGGCCTGCACCGGCACGGCGTCGAACTGCTCTGCGAACGTCTGTAAGAGCGGCGGCAGGTCATCACCACGCAACCGCGCCGCCTTGGGCCTGATCCGTGTCCGGACGAAGTCGGTGAACTTCAGCTCCGCCATCGGACTGACGTCGATCAACTTCAGCCGTGCGGCTTGCCGGAACGCGGCCGCCAGCACGCCATAGACCGAGCGCACGAACGACAGCGCGTACTTCTCCTGCAGGGGCCACATCAGCAGACGGTCGAGCGAGGACCGATCGAGGCTGGCCAACTCCAGATTGTGAAGGCGCGGCACCAGGTGACAGCGCAGCGCCGACTGCGCGCTGGCCTTGCGCTTGGCCGACAAGCCACGGTCGCGGGTCATCCGATCGGTGTACCAGCTCAGCACGTCGCCAACGGTGCGCCAACTGGTGGTCGTCGAAGCAGCGGCCGAATCCACCGACCGGCGCGCGAGGATCTCGGGCAGCGTGGTCTGCATGAGCTTGGCGTTGATGCCCGGATAACTCCCGGCCTTGCCCCACTTGCCGCCAACCACGACGTGCCAAACGCCCTTGCTGCGGTCGACGGTCGAATAGCGAAAGCGCAATTGCGGATAGCGAGGATCGCGGAGCTGACGAACGCCGGTGGCTGCCTGCTTGCGGATTTCCGCATCGGTGATGGACACATGAACGGTTCGGCCTTGGTTATTCATCACCACGCTCCTGCCGCAACCGATCGGCCTTATCGATATGCTGGTTGACGCGCTCGAGGTGGCTGTCACGCTCGGCTCTCAGAGTGCGAAGCCGATCAGCCTCGCGCTCCGCAGACCGCTCCCTCATCTCATCGCGGATTTGCCGCAAGCGGTCCCTCACCTTGGGCGATGGCGACGCAGCCCTCCCTGTGAGCAGCCCGGCTATCGCACGCCCGTCTTCGCTGATGGCTGGTTGTCCAAGCCCTTCGAGCGCAAGATTTGCAGCCATCGGTTCAAGGCGCTTCATCAGTACCGCCTGTTGAATTGCGGCTACGCGGCGCTGTGGATCAAAGCCTGCGGAAATACGCCACCGCGCTGGCTCGCCTTTCTGCCGCGCCTCGCCGATCAGACGGTCATAGGCAGACATAAACGCCATGCGAGCACCGACTTTGTCGCCCACTGTCAGAATTGGCTGTGCCGCAGACATCGCCAGGCGAATTTCCTCGGTCATCACAACGGTGTCGGTCTCGTCGCTTGATGCCAGCCCTATGGACCAAGCTTCGTCCCGGCCAGGACGCCCATCCGCCGACTGCAGCCGCTGGATGATTGCTGCCAGCGTTAACCGGCCATTCAGCTCGCGGCGGCAGAGCTGCAGCGCGTCAACCAGCGCAGACACCGAGAACTGCTCCAGATCGTCGGCCATCGTCTTGGCGGTATTTGGGCTCAAGGTGGTGCCAAGCGCCTCTGCGGTCACGCAGAGAGCTTCGACCAGAGCGATTTTATCGGCGGAGGAAAGCATTACCCTGCCCTCCTTCCAGAATCATCGCTTTGGCCTGTTCGGCGGCGTTGAGATTGGCCTGGGTGTTTTCCATCTGCCGAGCCGTAACCCCATTCACCTGCGTGTTGGTCGCCCACTGCGTCCGGTAGGCTTCCGCCTTGGCCAGCAGCGATCCAAGGTCATGACAGCTCCGAATCAAGTAGCTGTCATTGATCGTCACGTAGTACGCCGCGACATGCGGCGCCTCAACGCTGCCAAGCCGCTTGAGCAGATCGTTCACTTGCGTGTTGATCTTGGCATTGCGCACCGGCTCAGTCCGGTACCGCGCGAAGTAAGCCGTCGCGTAGGAGGACCAGATCATGCGGCAAGCTTCCTGCCGATCAGAATCGGCTGGCTCCGTCTTCGGCTTTTTCGCCGATTTGCTCGAGACGACGGCCTTCGTCGTGGGGGCCGAAAGGTCGCCGGAAGGCTTTTCAGTTTTACTTCCAGTTTTATCTTCCTGGTTATATTCCTGTTTTATAGGTCTGTGTGACCCTACCCCCAGGTCACTGTGACCTAACCCCTCGGGTCTGTGTGACCCTAGGGTGGGTTCATCCTGAACCGGGTAGGTTCTGTGTGACCCTACCCCCCTTTCAAGGCAAAGCCGGTACTGGTTCGGCAGCTTCACCGCATTGAATGCTCGGTTTTCGATGACCAAATAACCGTCTTCCTCCAGCTGTTGGATAGCACGCTTCACAGTCGAGGCGCTCATGCCGCAGTCATCTGCCAGACGCCGATGCGAGGGGTCGCAGCGGCCGGTGTCGTGGTTGGTTCTGTTGGCCAACATCAGAAGCACGAACTTCTCCCGAGTAGGCAACTTCTGCTCGACCGCCCACGCCATGGCTTGGAAGCTCATTGCAGGGTCTCCCCGGCAGGCCGGTAGGAGCGAGTGACAATTTCCCCCATGCTTTCGATGCTGCCACCTGACATGCGCAGTACGAGCAGACGCAGAGCCGTCAGCGAGTTCTTCATGGGGATAATGCAGTCGCGAAAATCCTGTGGGTTCATCTGGTGATCCGCCCCGAGAACAGCAGCCTGGGCGACGTCGGTACCGTTGAATGCCATACAGGCGAGCGTTAAGTCGTCAAACGCATCGAAGTAATCGACGCCCAGGAGCACACGCCGCTCAGTTGGCTCAGGCAGATCCCGAGCTGCTGGCTGTTGAATATCCGTAGCCTTGGTCGTGCCGCAGGTGATACCTAGCGCGATTTGAAGCCGGCGCGTCTGCTCTTCCTGGATGCTGCGGGGCTCCACACCAATAATCCGCCGAGCCAGCACCCTGGCGCAGACCTGGCCTTCTAAAGCGCTGCAGTACGCTTCCTGCTGGTTTGAATCCCAGTGATCCCGCGAGCCTTCTTCGTCAGGGTTGCCAACTATCTCGACGGTGCTGTCGAGAAGATTCCAGATCCGGTAAGCCAACTGCTCGTTGGTGAGCAGGCTCATCGTCTCGTCGTTGATGTGCACAGTCTCAGCCGGAGCTGGAAGATCGATTTCTTTACTCACTGGGACACCTGCTGGACCAGTCGAAACCGGCCCTCACAATATGGGTTGGTAGCCTGGGTGGCGGTGACCATCTGGGATTCGGAAACAAACCGGTTGAACGCGGCCAGCACGTCGGTCTTGTGCCACACCACGTATTGGCTGCCTTTCGCCTCCTCGTGTCCGTTACGAACCATCCCTGCTTGCTTGGGCATGTGCGGCCACTGCTGGAGCACGAACGTCACCGTGAGCCCCGACAAACCGAAACGTTTGTTCATGCTCTGCTTGATCCGCCCCAGCGGTACGCAGTTTTGAGGGCAGTGATCCCACGTTCGCTGCTCGGCGATAACCTCGACCCGACGCTCGATACGCTCGATCGCCACCTGCTGCTCAGCCTGCTGCTGTTCGATGTTGATCATCGCTTGCGCCTGGGCCAGCAACTTCTCGCCGGGGGTCAGGGGCCGCTGATAGCTGCCTGTTTTGCGGATGGTCGGCAAAACCTCGCCCACCACCCACTCTTCGAAGTACTCGGCCGCAGGAAGACGCGAGCGCATCACTAGACGGTAAACGTCGCGTTCAGGGATCACCTTTACATGCCGGACCTGCCCCGTGATTTCGACGGGGCAGGTCTGAGCCCCTTTACAGTGGGTGCGGATCGCTTGATCGGTATCAACGTAGTCCAGCAGGTCGGCAACATCACGGGCGATGAACCAGGCCTCGCCATTGTCATCAGTGATGACGCGAACGTCGGCGCCGTTGAAGTCGAACTTCACAAGAGGATTCATGCCGCACCTCCCGCACCACGATTTGGCATGTCGGGGTTTTGTGGCGCGGATTCGCTACGGGCGATCTTGCCGAACATCTCGATTGCAGACTCGGTGCCGGGAGCACCTGTGTCGCCCAGGTAGTTCGCAAGCTGCGCCAACACGACTACATCGCGCCCAGCGTTATGCTCGACGTCCCGCGAGATTGCCCGTGCGAGAGCCGAAAACCATTCAAGCTGGTCCTTCGCGGCCGCCATCTGAAACTCGGCTTCTTCTGCAAGCTGTTTGAGGTTGGGAATGGGGCTGTTCATTGCGCACCCCCGTCCGCTTTTGGAGTCATGCCGCGCTGAACCGAACAAACAAGGGCTGAAACTGCTTCGGCGATGAACGCCAGGGTTTTCATGCCGTCGCAATAAGCCATTTCGCCCATGTTCAGCGAGTCATGCATGTGATCGCAGATCTGCCCAAGCCCCGAGGACAAAGTGCGGGCGGTGTGCAACGCATCTTGGATGTTGACGCCGGGTGAAACGCCAAACACCATTAAACCCCGGTTATCTATCGGGGTATTACCGAAACTGGCTTCTACGGGGAGAGCCTGTTGCGTTACATCCGGGGTTTTGCTATTTTCTGGACGTGACATATCGTTCTCCAAACGAAAAGTTTCGAAACACTCCCTGCAAGGAGTGGTTTTAAAAGCCCGCCTTCGAAGCGGGCTTTTTGTTGCCTGTCGAAAATTAGCCAGGCACCAAAATCATCTTCTGCTCACAGGCAATCTGGACCGGCCGCGCGGGCACTGGACGTATTCACAGCAGGAAGGCGGGGCTGACCAATACCTGTATTTGCCGGTACTTTTGCACTCAATGGCTTTGGAAGCTCGGATGGAGCCGGTGCATCAGCTAACAGTGCAGAGCTGGTCATTTTTTCGAGTTGCAGCTGTCTCAGTAGAGGTATCGAATCCGGCCAGCTATGGACGGCCTGATAGGAAATTGAAAGCGCGTGCGCCAAGGCCGTGGTAGATCCGAAATAGTTGATAGCCTGATCTTTGGTCATGAGGATGGTTTCCTGATTCATGCCCGGAATTCAATCGTTCTTGAACTTCAAAGTCAACCAAACTTTTGAAGTTTTCTTGTAGATTGCACACATGAAAATTACCGACCGCATCTTAAAAGTCATGAGTGAGGCTGGGTGCCCCCCACGCCAGATCAAGCCGTCGCTCGCCATCATTTGTGGTGTGAGCTACCAAGCCGTGAACCAATGGTTCTCAGGGGAGGTAGCGAATATTCGAATAGAGCACCTGATAGAAATTTCAAAGCATCTGAACGTGTCACTCGACTGGCTGGTTACCGGAGAGTCGGCAGAGCCGCGCAAGCTGGACCCCATTGAGCTTCTTGGTGATGAATATGTACTGATCCATCAGTACTCCGTCACGGACTACCTGAGCCGGGGCCCGTCCGGCCCTCACTTAGCGCTAGAAGGCGGATTAGCCTTCAAAAAGTCGTGGCTTGAGGCCATGCAGGTGGATCCGAGTGGAGTCCTATCCCACGGCTGCGAAGACCAGGGCATGGAGCCGTATATTTTCAAAGGCGATACCCTGTTGATTGACGTTACCGACACAAGCCCAAAAAGCGGCCTTGTGTATGCGCTGCGGGGGCCTGAAGCCGAGGATGTCGTTAGAGTTCGGCGGCTTTTCCGAGGCTACTCTGGTGTGTGGGTGGTAAAGGCGGACAGCGATGACAAGCGGCTTTACCCTGACGAGACAATTCCAGACGAGCAGTTCGATGACCTTGGCCTAGTCGTTGGTCGTGTAATTTGGCGAGGCGGAGCCACTAGCTGAGACACTGCGACGAGAATTCAAGCCCGCCAGTAGAGCGGGCCTTATTTTTCAATTTATCTTGAACTATCGAAAATGATGTGTTTTTATTTGTTCAACTTATCTTGAACAAAAGGGACGTGTCATGACCGCAGTTGCCATTACCGCGCATAATCTCGTAGGAAATTTAGGCATGGGTCTCGCCCATCGCGAACTGCAATGCTTAATGTCCGTTGCAGCAGGCATGACAAGCAAGCAAGTCGCCCGCGAGCTAGGGATGGCGCCAGCCACCGTAGACAAACGACTACTTTCAGCGACAACAAAGTTAGGTGTTACTCGTCGCGCAGCACTGGTAGCCGAAGCCTTCCGCCGGGGGCTCATCCTTTTCGCATCGAACATGACTCCGTCCCCACAGCATCACAAAGACAAGACCTCAACCGATGGCGTACTCGTCGCGTAATCAGCGGCGTACGCCTGTGCGCGGGCGCAGTCCGGTGATCAGCGAAGCCTGACCCTATAACTAAAACCAGATGTTGCGAAAGCCATAGAACGCGGCCGGGACTCACTCGGCCAGGAGAAAGGACAATGCTAATTCTCACCCGCCGTATTGGCGAAGCCCTCCGCATCGATAGCGAGATCGCCGTCACCATCCTTGGCATCCAAGGCCAGCAGGCGCGCGTAGGCATTCAGGCTCCAGCCAGCGTCGAGGTACACCGCGAGGAGGTTTACCAGCGTATTCAGCGTGAGCTCGGGGCGGCTGGTCCTGCGGGCATTCACGAGCGCATCAAGCTGGTGGCCGCCGAAGTCGATCCGCGCTCCCTCTTTGTGAAGGAAAACCCTGCAGGCTTTGCGCCCGAGGATCTGGAGCGGGAAGGCTCAGGCTTCGCGAACAAATACGCCCAGGACGCCTACGTGGTTTTCCTGTCTGGCTACCGGTCGGCATTGGAGGCAGGCCAATGATCATGTCCCAAGGCAGCCAACTTCACCTGCGTACTGAGTTTGAAAGCTTGGGCGATCGTCTGATCCGCTTCGGCCAGGCGCTGAAAGAACCGGCCACCACCGTAGGCCAACTCACAAGCTTGGCCAACTCCTGCGGCATCGCCTTGAAGCTGCGCGCGGTGGCGGAGTCGGGCGACAGCAATCCACAACAATGACACGTCAGTTTCACCACCAACAACCAACCTGACGAGTCAGGAGTAAACCAAATGCGCTACATGACCATCAGGAAATTCGCCAGCGAGTCTGGCTACAGCGAGGACGCTATCCGCTCGAAGATCCGTGATGGAATTTGGCGGCTTGGCGAGATTTGGTACAAGGCTCCGGACGGCCGGACGCTGATCGACACAGAGGGATATGAGTCATGGGTAGAGATGGGCGGGGAGTTCGGGCAGTCTCCGATTCGAGTATCGAAATCACGTTCATGTATCGGGGCGTCCGGTGCCGCGAGCGCATCACGCTCAAGCCCACCGCCACTAATCTGAAGAAAGCCGAGCAGCACAAGGCCGCGATCGAGCATGCGATTTCGATCGGCACGTTCGATTACGCGGTCACGTTCCCGGGCTCGGCCAGGGCTGCAAAGTTTGCGCCGGAGGCTTCGCGGGAAAAGGTGGCAGGCTTCCTTACCAGGTGGCTTGCATCTAAGAAAAAACATTTGGCCAGCAGTACGTTCGACGGCTATCGCAAGCTCGTCGAGCACCGCCTAGTCCCCGCCCTGGGCGCGCACATGATGGTCGATTTGAAACGGAAGATGATCAAAGACTGGCTCGACACCTTGGAAACCAGCAACAAGACGCTGAGCAATATCCAGAGCTGCCTACGCTCGGCGCTCACCGAGGCGGTCGACGAGGAATTGATTGAGAACAATCCGATGGCGGGCTGGACTTACAAGCGTAAGTCCAGCCCGACAGACGAGGATGACGTCGACCCATTCAGTCCGGAAGAGCAGCACGCCATCATAGGCGCGCTTGAAGGCCAGGCCGCAAACCTGGTGCAGTTTGCGTTCTGGACAGGCCTGCGGACGAGCGAACTGGTGGCGCTTGACTGGGGCGACGTGGACTGGATTCGGGGCGAGATAACGATCACTAAAGCTATGACTCAGGCTTCAAAGGGAGTGGCTGAGATTCCTAAAACCGCCGCAGGCAGGCGCTCAGTCAAGTTGCTTGGTCCTGCGTCCGGGGCCCTAAGGACGCAGAAGGAATACACGTATTTGGCCGGCAATGAGGTGTTCCAAAACCCGCGAACGCTCGAACGTTGGGCTGGCGATGGGCCTATCAGGAAGACTATGTGGGCACATGCGATCAAGAAGGCAGGTGTACGATACCGGCGCCCCTATCAAACTAGACACACCTACGCCTCGATGATGCTTTCTGCGGGCGAACATCCCATGTGGGTGGCAAAGCAAATGGGGCATTCTGATTGGACCATGATCGCGAGAGTCTACGGGCGCTGGATGACCAATGATGAGGAGTCGATGGGGTCCAAAGCAGTAGCGGCGTGGGCAGCCAGTCCTGGCGATAAAGAACAATTGCCTGAGCACAATCAAAATGCCATTCTTCGCATCAAATAGGTCTCCTCCAAGGAATGGAAAAATGGCGTGGGTTGTCCCCCTCTACAGCAAAGAGAAGGTAAAGCGCGCTGGGGCGATGCTTTTCAATGATGATGCGACTGACGATGAGTTTGAAGAAGCGCTGCAAATCCTCAACAACTGGCGCTCAAGTCATAGCTACCCGGTAAACACGTTTCAGGCCGGGCTTAGACAAAAGCTGAACTCGCTTGGCATCGACGGACTTGTCGGGCAACGCCTGAAGCGGATCCCCTCTATCATGTCAAAGCTGGAACGCTTCAAAAATATGAGTCTGTCGCGGATGCAGGACATTGGTGGGTTACGCGCAGTTGTGAAAACTACCAAAGAAATCTACGCCCTCAGAGACTCTTATGTAATAAACAGCAAGTTTGATCATGTATTGGTGTCTGAGCATGACTATATAAAGTCGCCGAAAGATTCGGGCTATCGCGGCATTCATCTCATTTACAAATACAACAACCGCAAAGGCGGGGCGAAAGCATATGAGGGTTTGCAGATTGAGCTCCAGATTCGCAACGATCTTCAGCACGCATGGGCAACCGCAGTAGAAACTGCAGGTGTATTTTTGAATCAAGCACTGAAGTCCAGCGTCGGAAGCGATGAATGGCTCGATTTTTTTCGCTTCGCTTCGTCCGGTTTCGCAATAATCGAAGAGTGTTCGGTTATACCCGCTCATGACCTAATGAATGAGCGACAAATCCTAGAGACTTTGATGTCCCTTGAGCAAGAGCTCGAGGTTATAAAAAAACTAGAAATGTATAACAGTATTGTTGAGCACCTCAAGGATACCAGCGGGGAGAAAACCCACTATTATCTGCTCGAACTTGATGCGGCGGGAATGAACGTAAGTGTCCAAGGCTTCGCTAGGGGCTCGCTTCCTGAGGCCACCACTGAGTACTTGGCTCGTGAGAAATGGGCGAAGGATAAAAGTAATATCCAGGTGGTATTGGTCGCGGCACAGTCGTTAGCAGCCCTGAGAAAGGCATACCCTAATTATTTCTTGGATACAGGGAAGTTTGTGGAGCTGATTCGCAAGATCAAAACAGCGCTCGACAACTGGGAAGGTGATCATTCGCTTAGCGACCTGAGAAAACCACGCCGGCGCCCACGTCGGGTAATCATTCAATAACGTTAGCTAAATGCCAGCCTTTCGGCTATTTCCTCCGCTATAGAGATAAGACCGACTGTGTTGACTTGAGAATATGGTGCCTCAGCAGAGCCACGATGATCTCGTCAATAAGCATAACTCTTTTGGTATCCACATGATTGACATACAACCTGATATAGATTTTGTCGATGACCTCGAGGCTCAATTAGCAAAGGCCTACTCAAAGCTTGAGCTCATAGCCGAAGAGTTCTCCAAATGCGAGCCAGACCAACAAACCAGTCGAGAAAGCAGGATTGAGACCCTAGAGCTCATAGCGTCCATAAAAAATATCTTAGATCAAATAACATTCAAGGTCTGGAGCTCTATATTTATAGAAGAGCAGAATGAACGAACTGCCAAGGATGTTTATTACCCCTATGCAGCAGACGAGCAAATGTTTCGCTCAGCTCTGGGAAAAATGACAAAGGGCCTTACTACAAGCGACAAGATCGATGCAAAGATATTTCTTTTTACGGAGTGGCTACGCGCAACCCAACCCATTGCCGGTATAGATTCCCGGCTCGTAACTATTGGTAAGCTTTCGAGGGTGCATCACAGGAAGTTGATTGATCAGAAAAAGTCGCGAATCTACTCGGTAGAAGCGCATGGAGCTAACGGCGGCGGTTGTAGTATGACTTTCTTTGGCAAACCAGGACGATTCACCATATGGACTTACGTCGGAATCCACGGGGCGATCACCTCAATGGGAGGTTATCCTACGATAAACCGGGAGGAAGATCCGGACGCTGAGTTGACAGTTTTCAACTTCGATCCTCTCACGATGGATTTTGACCACGTAGAAGGTGCAAAAACATCAGTAGCCGAATATATGATCTGTAAGGTCGAAGACCTGGAGTTTGATGCAATGGAGCTTTTCGGCGGCGCACTTGCCGCGGTAGGCGAAATTGTAGAAATTAGCCGGGCAAACGGTTACCTAGGAGCAGATCCATCAGATGACCTGAGCGGTAATGACAGCAAAATGACAGCTCTCGGCTCGTAGCCCGCGTCTTTAAAAGGCGGGACGGGGGTTCAAATCCCCCCGGCTCCACCACTTTTACATCTAAAGACGTCCAAGGGCGTCTTTTTTTGTGCCTAAAATCCAGTAAATACAGGGGTTTAAGGTCCAAAGCGGTCTGATGGTATCTGAGCTCATCCTACAATTCGTGTATTCCACGTGGTATTCCAAGCCCACAACTGGTATTTTTTGGAATACACGCAACATCGGAGTTCACCATGGGTGCCCAAGCCACGCGGCTTTCAGACCTCAAAGTTAAAGCAGCGAAACCAATGGAAAAAGACTACATCCTCACTGATGGCGACGGCCTTCAGATGAGGGTGCGCGCCAACGGCTCAAAGCTGTGGAATTTTAACTACATTCACCCTGCAACAAAAAAACGGATCAACATGGGGCTTGGTACCTTTCCAGAGGTGAGCCTGGCTCAAGCTCGGAAACGGACAGTAGAAGCCAGGGAGCATGTAGCGCATGGGTTAGATCCGAAAGAGAAGCGTGACGCGGATCGGCAAACTTTAAGAGCGACTACGGAACACACTTTCAAAAATGTGGCCACCGCATGGTTCGAGCTCAAGAAAGACTCTGTTACTACTGCTTATGCTGAAGACATCTGGCGCTCCCTGACGCTGCATGTTTTCCCCGACTTGGGTGCTGTACCTATCTCGACCATTACGGCTCCGGCCGTCATAAAATTGCTTCGACCGCTCGAGACCAAAGGCAGTCTCGAGACCGTGAAGCGACTAAGCCAGCGTCTTAACGAGATCATGACCTACGGCGTCAACTCCGGCTTGATTCACTCAAATCCACTCAGCGGGATTCGCTCGGTCTTCAAGAAGCCGAAAAAGAAAAACATGGCGGCACTCGCGCCCGAGGAACTGAAAGAGCTGATGGTTACGGTGGCCAATGCCAGCATAAAAAGGACAACACGTTGCTTAATCGAGTGGCAGCTTCACACCATGACTCGCCCTGCGGAAGCAGCTACCGCACGCTGGGCGGACATCGACACCGACAAGAAAATCTGGACCATCCCACCGGAGCGAATGAAAAAACGTCGCACACACATCATTCCACTAACCGAACAAGCACTTGCACTACTGGAGGCAATCAAGCCCTTCAGCGGACACCGCGACTATGTTTTCCCTGCAGATCGAGATCCTCGCACGCATTGCAATAGTCAAACCGCCAATATGGCACTGAAGCGCATGGGCTTCGAAGGGCGCCTTGTGAGCCATGGAATGCGGTCGATGGCGAGCACCATCCTCAACGAATTCGGATGGGATCCTGAATTGATTGAAGTCGCCCTTGCTCACGTTGACAAGGACGAGGTCCGCAGCGCCTACAACCGGGCCGATTACGTGGAGCGCAGGCGCCCAATGATGAAATGGTGGAGCGACCACATTCAAGGTGCAGCAACTGGCAACCTATCCATATCTGCCATGAATGAGAACAACTAAAACGTCGACAGCTGAGATCGCTATCGCCCTCACCCACCTAAAAGGCCTGCCCAAAGCAGGCTTCTTTATTTTCAAACCCGTCTAAAACTCAGGCATCACATTCGGCTAAACCCCCTCGAAGCGCGCCGGCGCTCCACTCCCGTAAAAATCCAGGAAGAATGCAACCAAGATCTAACCTGACACTACGACAGGCCACCAACGATTCACATCTCACGCGGCAAGTCAAGATATAGTTATCGTAGCAAAAAACGCTTAGAAATCTGTTCATACATCCAGTATCATGACCATCATGCAGACTGGCGACCCTCTCCAGTCCGGGATACCATCGGTAGCTATGATCATATTCAGTCCTGACCAACGGCCCCAATTTTCTGGCCATGAAACCTTTCCCCTTCGTCAGCTATGGCTACGCAAAGCCTATGATGCGGTGGCGCATTATCGGCCACTAGGGCTCAAGGCGCCGAAAACCATATTTTCCGAAGACGCCGCAATCGCTAGGTTTGGGGTGGGAAAAAACATGGTCATGTCGATTCGATTTTGGGCGTCAGCATGCAAAATTATCGATGAGGTGGACGGCGGATACGGTCCAACGCCTTTGGCAGAGCTGATTTTTAATAGCGAGAGCGGGTTAGACCCGTTCTCAGAGCAGCCGGCCACCACATGGCTTATGCATTGGATCCTAGCAAGCGACCCGAATAAAACGACGACATGGTACTTTCTGTTCAATCATGTAGTGCATCAAGTATTTAAAAGGGAAGAGCTGGCAAGCGCACTTTCTGAGATGGCAGCCGAGAACGGGATTCGAATTTCTGCGGCAACGATTAAGCGGGATGTGGAATGCTGTATTCGTAGCTACGTTCCAAAACTAGGCGGCGATTCCCCCGAAGAAATGAGTGAGCCGTTACTAGGTGAGCTAGGTTTGTTGCAGCAAAACACGAAGGACAGTTTTGAATTTCGACGCGGAGCAAAAAGATCGTTACCTGATGGGATATTTGCGTACGCACTCCTAGATTATTGGCAGAAGATGGAGGGCACAGGTTCCGTTATGGCTTTCGATAGGGTCGCTCACGACTACGGATCGCCGGGAAGAGTGTTCAAGCTGGATGAGCACGCGGTAGCCGATCGATTGATGGCTCTGGAGCAACTAAGCAAAGGCCAATTGCTTTGGACTGAGCAGGCAGGTATTCGCCAAGTCACTCGTAAAGGCTTAGCTTTAAGCGATATCGAAAAGGCTAAAAACACATTTTTGAAGGCCGCTTATGTCTAAGACCCAACTGATCTCCGCGTTACCGCAAAAGGTTTTGTCCGAGGTCGTCAGTATTTCACGTCAGTTCTTGCGATCCATCCGCCTTGATACTGACTATGGTCGAGAAGATGCTCTTGCCGGCTACATTTGCCAAGGCGCAGCGTTGACGCTGCTTGAAAACATGGCGTCGCAAATATTAGAAACCAAGCAGCGTGCGTTTACTTGGACTGGCCCATACGGAGGTGGAAAATCCTCTCTCGCTTTGATGCTGTGCACTCTTGTCGGAGCGGATAGGAATCTTCGTAGTAATGCTGAAAAAATTCTGAACCTTGACGATAGCAGCCTGGTCCGCACCGCGTTCGCATCCGGTACCGACGGATGGACTGTTGTACCTGTAGTAGGTAAACGAGCAAGTATTGCCGCTGAACTAGCGCGTGCATTTGCCCGAGCAAAAGGGCAATCAACTTCACGACGGAAGAACCTCGACGTAGTAGCTGACATTGTGGCTACGGCAGAAGCTCATCCTAACGGGGTGCTTTTAGTCATAGACGAGCTCGGGAAATTTCTTGAGGCTGCAGCGCTAGACAACGATGACATTTACATTCTGCAAGAGCTTGCGGAGGCTGCAAGCCGATGCAATGGAAAACTAGTCATTGTGGGCATTCTGCATCAATCTTTCGAAGCGTACTCGTCACGTCTTGGACGCCAATCTCAAGATGACTGGGCTAAAATCCAAGGGCGCTTCATAGATATCCCACTAGTGTCTGCTGCGGATGAAACTATTGAGCTGATTGGGAGCGCAATCCAAAGCTCAGTCGGCCCAGCCCTGCAAGAAGAAATTGTAAAGCGTGCTGAGGCGGTAGGCCGTGCCATTAAAACTCGGCGCCCTGCCACACCTGATGGGATAGGGCGTAGCTTAGCCAAATGCTGGCCGCTGCACCCCATTACGGCGGCTCTACTAGGTCCAATTTCGCGGCGCAAATTCGGCCAGAACGAGCGCAGCACGTTCGGTTTCCTGGCATCAAGGGAACCGCTTGGATTCATGGAGTTTCTTGAGGGCACGCAACTTGACCTAGATTGCAGCTACGGGCCTGCTCGTTATTGGGAATATCTGAAAGCGAATCTGGAGCCGGCGATACTTGCCTCTAGCGATAGCCACCGCTGGGCGACTGCCTGCGATGCAGTAGAACGAGCCGAGGCAAAGGGTGAACATATACACATTGAGCTGACTAAAGCAGTAGCGTTAATCGATATGTTCAGAGGGGGCAGCGGAATTGTTCCGGAGGAAAAAATAATTGCCCTCTCTGTTCCAGGAGCCAGCAAGAAAGAAATTCATAGCGCGATAGGTAATTTAGTCGCCTGGCGAATTTTGGTAGAACGAAAGCATTTGAACGCCTATGGAATATACGCTGGCAGTGACTTTGATATTGAAGCCGCTGTAAACAAAGCGCGATTTGAGATAGGCACGTATGCGCTGGACCAAATTTCTGCACTCACAGACCTTCAGCCTGTACTAGCGAAACGTCTCTACCAAGAAACCGGCAGTATGCGTTGGTTCTCTCGCCATATCTTGCGCCTCTCGGAGGTTAGTGAGTTCATGAAGTCTTTTCAAACCGACCGAGGAAGTGTAGGGGCTTTTTTTCTCTGCCTTCCGGAACTAGGACAGAGCAATAAAAGCGCAGAGAATGCGGCTAAACTGGCAAGTAGCACATATTCCGATCTGGTTTCTTTTTTTGGCGTACCTGCTAATTCTGAAAAGATCGCAGATCTAAGTCTAGAGCTTGCAGCCTCAGAACGAGTGTTTAACACCTATCCGGAACTAGAAGGTGACGCCGTAGCCAAACGCGAGCTGACTGGGAGGATAGCAAGCGTCAAATCTTCACTTGAGGAAGAGCTCAGCGATGCCTACGATCTCTCAAAATGGCATTTTTCTGGAGAGCTTCTGCACAAGAGCCATTACAAATCGCTCTCATCCCTTGCGTCGGCTATTGCACAAGAGATCTATCATAAGTCGCCTAAAATCTTGAGCGAGCTAATCAATCGGGAACAGCTATCAAGCAACTCCATGAAGGCTCGGAAAGATCTGCTTTATACGATGATCCGTCACCCTCATGAACCAAACTTAGGCTACCAGACCCACCCTGCAGATGCTGGTCTATACTTCACAGTTCTACATGCTTGTGGCATCCATGCTGAGCGCGATTCCGGTTGGGGCTTTGGCAAGCCCAGCCAAAGCTTAAAAGGCGACTCTATAGCGCCCTTGTGGTGGGAAACTGATCAGCTATTACTTGACTCAAAACGAGCGCTTACACTTGCTGATTTATACCAAGTGTGGGGAAAAGCACCATTCGGTCTCAGAGCTGGAATTATGCCAGTTCTTGCATTAGCCTATTTCATGGCAAACCGCTCGTCCATCGCAATGTACATTGATGGGGTGTTTACTCCAGAAATTTCTGAAGCAACTGTTGACGAGTGGGTGCAGGATCCGTCACGAGTGAAATTTAAGTTTGTGGAGCTTTCGAGGGAAAAAGAGAAGCTTTTATCAGCAATTAAAGAAACAGCTGACAGTAGCTTTGATGAAAAAAATACTAGTGATGCGAAGCCGCTGGATGCGGCAAGAGCGCTGGTAAGCATGGTCACTCAGCTGCCAGGCTGGACGAGAAGGACCACGCACATCTCGTCCCTTGCGCAACAGGTACGAGGCATGCTTTTGAAAGCGAGCGACCCTCACAAGGTTTTGTTTGCGGACCTGCCTACGCTCCTTGAAACTGATAACGCGGAAGAGCTGATTCTGAAGCTTAAGGGGATAACCTCAGAGCTGAAACGCGCTTATCCTAAAATGTTGGAGCGCATTAAAGAAACCCTATTTTTGGCACTTGATCACAAAAATAGGGACATTATTGATTTAAACAGACGTGCCGCTGGGATCAAAGGAATAACTGGTAATTTTCTGCTGGACGCTTTCGCAACTAGACTTGAGACTTTTGACGGTAGCACCGACAGCATAGAAAAAGTCGTAAGCCTTGCGACAAACAAACCGCCAGCGCAATGGGTTGATCGCGATATTGACCTAGCTCTTTCACAAGTTGGCTCATGGGCTCTCGAATTTCGAAAAGAAGAAGCTATGGCGCCTCTTCATGGACGCCCTGCCACACGCAGGGTTATGGGTGTTGTGTTCGGAGCAGACCAGGGGCGAGATGTGACTGGCTCAATAGATATATCGGAACACGATGTGCCGGTCGTGGCGGACCTGGCTAAACAGATGCTGGCCACTATGGGCGAGCACAATGAGGATTTAGTGCTCGCTGCGCTCGCCGAAGCGGGTGCGCTGTTGCTGTCGAGAAGGCTTGAGGGACAACTCAATGAATGAACATCACGTACTCGGATTATCGGGCGGGAAAGATAGTGCGGCATTGGCTGTTTACATGAGCCTTCATTACCCCCAACTTGATATCAAGTATTTTTTCACTGATACGGGAAAAGAGCTTCCAGAAGTCTATGAATTTCTTGGAAGACTTGAGGGCTTCTTAGGTAAGGCTATCGAGAGGCTCAATCCGCATCGGGATTTCGACTTCTGGTTGCGTCAATACAATAGTTTTTTGCCTTCTGCCAGTACTCGTTGGTGCACGCGAAAATTAAAACTGGAGCCCTTCAAGCACTGGATTAATCCATGGTTGAAAGCCGGAGATAAGGTATACAGCTATGTAGCCATCCGAGCGGATGAAGAACATCGGGACGGCATGATAGCTAGACAAGACAATTTGGTAGTAAAACTACCGTTTCGTGAAAACGGAATAGACAAACCAGGAATCATCGATATCTTAGAGGCCTCGGGCCTGGGGCTTCCGAAGTACTATGATTGGAGATCCCGAAGTGGCTGTACGTTTTGTTTTTTTCAGCAGAAAATCGAATGGGCTAGGCTGAAAGAAGTACACCCAGAGGAATTTGAAGAGGCGAAGACTTATGAAAAGTCAGCGTTAGAACATGGCTCACCATTTACGTGGAGTCAAGGCGAGTCACTTTCTGAGCTCGAACAACCAGAGCGAATTGAGCAGATAAAGAAAGAATTTGCCACTAGGAAAGCGAGAGACCTTGCGCGCAGAAGGCCCAATCCTCTAAGGGTCTCAGAGGTAGAACCTGAAGACATAGATGACCTTTACCTAGAGGATGAAGGAGGAGGAGCTTGTTTAGTTTGCCACAAATAACCATGAAAGGAGCACGGTAATGCCGATGGAAGCGAAGGATATTTTTGAAGCGAATTCTAAAACAGTTAGGGAGCTGCTAAGCGAACGAGGGCTGGGGCTATACATACCGCCATACCAGCGCCCTTATGGCTGGGATAAAGATAAGGTAAGTAAGCTGGTCGAAGATACCCTTCACGGCTATTCAATGCTGCTCGAAAGCGAGGAAAGCTTTACCTTCCTGGGTACTGTTATCACTATCCACGACATCAATTATACGACCGTCCAACCCATAGTTAGGCAAGATGTACCTGCTAAGCTGCTAACGGTAATCGATGGCCAGCAGCGTCTGACTACACTCCTGTTAGTGTGCTTGTCTCTCCATAACAACATACGACTCGCTCACGCTAAACTTCGTAAAACAAATAAAATTGAAGAGTGGCCGCCCGCGCTTCACTGGATTGACGGGCAAGCTCGAAGAGTCGTTGAAGAATTAGCGGCTACTTTTTTTGAAAAGCAAGCTTATGGTGACTCTCCTCTATATCCGAGGATGATTCGGTCTTTTGATGATCAATGGTCCCGAACGGGACTGCACGCAAAATACGAATCTCCTATTGCGCACCTAATATCCAAGTACGTAGAGACTATCGAGTTAGAAAAGGTCATCGAGTTCAAACCACAAAAACGTGAAAATCGAATTGAGGGAGAGGAGGCGCTTGTAGATCGATTCATGCAGCTGTCTAAAATCTTTAAGCCGATTGCATCTGGACAGCCTCCTAAAGACGAACTAGAGGAGCTGCCTAGCACTCAAGAAGTAATCAATGCGAAAAAGCTTCAGCAAGCACTCCTGAACCACGAATTTCCACAGGAAGTGATTGACGAGTTAAAGTCGGAGACTCTTTCCAAAGAGTATTCTGGACTTCTTCATTTAATCCTCCTTGCTGGCTATTTATTGAATCGCGTCGCTGTGACTGTAGTACGCGGAAAAAACGAAGATTATGCGTTCACCGTTTTTGAGTCTTTGAACACGACGGGAGAACCACTCACTGCATACGAAACTTTTAAGCCTCGAGTTGTAAGCGCGGAGTCACTCACACAATACGAACACTCCGAGTCCAGAAAGTGCTTGAATGTCGTGTCCGACTACCTCTCAGGATTTAGAGTGGGTGACCAGCTGCAATCTGCTACCTCGGACCTTCTGATCTATTTCGCGGCGGCGGAAACCGGCAAGAAGTTATCAAAGCGACTTGCGGATCAGCGTCGCTACCTGAAAGAGGAATTCGAGAGGCACGAGGAAGATAAAGCGGAGCGAATTTCGTTTGTTACGCATCTTCGTGATGTTTCAACTTTCATTCAATATTCTTGGGATTTTAACGATCGAACTCCATCCCTTCACGGGCTTCCTGTCGATGCTACCACTGATAGTGTAAAGCTTTGTCTCAGCTATTTTCGTGAGCTTAAACATACCGTGGCCATAGCGCCACTGGTTAGATTTTATTCTGCAGCGCTGGCGGCATCTGAAGCCGAAAAGCCGGGGAAAATAGCACAATTTGAGCAAGCTATAAAAGCCATGGCTGCGTTTTCGGCGCTTTGGAGAGCTTCTCACCGGGGAACTGCAAACATAGATCAAGAGTACCGTGAGATATTAGCCGGAATTAACAACCTAACCGATCTAGCTCCCTTGGCTCGCAAAAATAAATCTGGTGCGACGGACTCTCAAGATCCTGAAATAAATGTAGTGAAATTGAAAGCAGAGCTTCTAGCTCGGCTGCTTGGGGCCAATCATGGCAACGTAGTCAACCGCTCGCAGTTTATCAGCGATGCGTCCCAAATGCCCGCCTATAGCAATAGCCGACCTACAGCCCGGTTTATTCTCCTAGCAGCTTATCATGATTCCGTAGCGGACCCTGCGAATAGCGGACTCATTGTTCAGGGCAAACCTTACTCGTCGACCTGCCTCACCTATGAGGGTTTTGTCGACACCCGCCATCTCGCTCTCGAACACATTGCGCCACAGACTGCATCCGCCGATTGGGCTGAAGACGTTTATCTAAACAAAGAAAGCATTAACCGGCTCGGAAATCTTGTGCTCGTCCAGTCTGACGCCAATAGCTCTCTCAGCAATCGAGGCTGGAAAGAAAAACGAGTTCTCTATAAAGCACTGGGAGCGCCATCCCATGAAGAGGCGGAACAAATTCTCAAAACTGCCGAAGAAGTTGGAATAAAGCTCGCACAATCTACGCAGGAGCTAGCGCAGATATCGTCCCATATGCCTCATCTAGCGGCCATTGGCGCTTATCAAGAGGACTGGGGCATCAAGTTCATCGATGAGCGATCGCGCCGTCTACTCGGCCTCGCATGGGACAGGCTAATTCCTTGGCTTAGCTAACACTTAGCCCGCTTCTTCTATTGAAGGGCGGGCTTTTCTTACCGCGCTACTCGAGATATTTTCCGTTAGAGGACTCAGCAGTATTAAAGCTCCGCTACAACGAAAGTCCGAGTCGGATCAAAGCTCCAATTAGGGGCTTTGATTTGGAAAGAAAGCAGCAATCACCCCAGGCGCCCTCTCGCCGAACATTTCACTGACGAATCTGCGTACCTGCGGCGTGTGTGGAAGGATATCCATCCCAGCGTCCCAGCATAGGAGCAGCCCCCAGCCAACCAACAATCGAGTAACCTTGATGCGAATACACCCGTGATGACATAGTGGAGGCTTAGAGGGACCTCGCTCAAGGATTCAACGTGGATTCGAAACGGATAGCATTGCTGATTGACTGTGACAACGTGAGCCATGCCTCCATAGGCGGCGTGCTCGACGAGTTGGCCAAGTACGGCATGGTGAACATTAGGCATGCACACGGGAACTGGAGTTCTCCACACCTTACAGGCTGGGTTGAAAAGGTGCATCCCTACGCGATCAGACCTATGCAGCAGTTCGCTTTCACGAAAGGTAAAAATGCCACCGACTCAGCAATGATCATTGACGCGATGGATTTGCTATACAGTAAAAACGTCGATGCCTTTGCACTCATGACAAGCGATAGCGACTTCACGCCGCTCGTGCTCCGTCTGCTTGAAAGTGGATTGCCGGTGTATGGATTCGGGGAAAAGAAGACTCCCAAGCCGTTCGTTGATGCCTGCTCTCAGTTCATCTACACCGAGAACCTGATCAGCGATGATCAGGAGAAAGCCACAGAGGGCGGCCCCCCGAAACCTACAAAACGCACACGCAACGAGTTACGCAGCGACACCTCGCTGGTTCGCCTACTCCGGACAGCAGCGGAGAAAACCGCAGATGATGCAGGCTGGTCGCATCTTAGCCAGGTTGGTGAATTCATCCGTAACAATAGCTCGTTCTCGGCTGTAAATTACGGTTATAGAACGCTGGGCGACCTCATTCGAATCTCGGAGTTATTCGAGATCGATATGCGCCACGGCGGAACCGCGATGTTTATCAAAGATACGCGCAAGTCGTCCTCTTTTCTTAACTCCTCCCCTGAAGTAATTACATACTAACCCAGGCCGCTTCGGACAGATATAGGACTATACCAATGGACGACTTTATTGAATTTGACGACATTGAATCAAGTGGAAACCCTGACTTCAGCTCACTGCTTCCCGACCGGGAAATAAGAGGTTTGATCAGTAGAAACTTTGAGCAAATCAAGTTCATCGGAGAGTGGCTTGGGAGAACTCATAAAAACACACCAATTTTCGAAGAAATTGAAACAAAGCTACAAGATGGAAAACTAACCAAAGGGCAGCTTAATGACTTACATCACGCGTTAATGCTCGGAAAGTTGAATAAGCAAGAGAAACTCGAAGCGAACCTATATAGTGCTTTTATCTATAATACCATCGCCAGGAATCTAGCCAGCGAGGACCGGCTAATAATGGCTTGGAAAGCCATTAGCTTAGCCAGTAGTTTTTTAGGACATAGTAATCAAATACACTCCGACCTAGCAAACCCGGAAAGTTCAAACGCAAAAGCGGGCGGGGAAGGTAAAGCTCGAGCACTCCTTGAAATCAATAAATTAGTCATAACCACGCTGATAACAGATCGCCCAACAAAAGGATGGGACAAAATATCCACAGCGACAGAAAAAATTATGAATCGCTATGATGAACTATCAACCTCCAAAGCATTTAAGATTAAACGAGAAGATGCTAAAATTCGAATGATAAATCTACTCCACGAGGACAAACTCGTGAAACTATTTTTTTCCAGTGAGTAACCACTAGCCTCTAGGATTACGAATCTCTACGAACTGTATACCGCGAGAATCATAGACGTCCACCAGGCCTCGGCCAATCAATACCGAGAGTGCTTTATTTAGGCGATCTACTTTTCTAAGCGAATTTGGTCCATATTGCCGAATATAATTTTTTCGAATATCCTTTTCTCCTTTCTTCCAGAGACTGATCAACCAATCCTCAAGTTCATCAGCCTGAATTTCAGCCTCATCTTTGGGGCAAAATACATCAAAGTATTGTGCACTGGCCCAAAAACAAAGATCAAAGGCGAATCGTAATGGCTCTACTGGCACCTCACATTCCCCTCCCTCAAAGCAATGAATTATAGCGGCGACCCTAGCTATGATATCTGCTAGTTTCGAAGCGTGATCCTCCATCCCCTTAAACCAACCTTGACCTATACCTATTTCAATGCAATTGTAGATCTCAAGCCACTCTTGAGCAGCTTGAGGATTGAAGCATACTGTGGTTCTTGCTGGAACTTCAGCGTCAAGCCTCATAGCTCCTGATTTGTTCAAAATTTCATATATCGTTCTGGTAAATTTCGATTTAGCATACCAGGTCATGGTTGTATTTCTGATATCTCGGCTTCCTTGGGTAGATTTTGGCCGGCATACCAGAAATCTTGCCCAGAAGCCCGAGCCACGGATTTCATCCCCGCTTTTTGCTAAATACCCGTCCAACACCCGCTTTTGTGCCATTATAGCCAAACTCAATCTGGCGTTCTTTAAGACGTAGCTCTCACCCGTCTTTCTATCGACTCTAATCTCATCACCGCTCCATATGGAATTTAGTTTAGGGTAGTCTCTGAATGCACGACCATCAAGAACTGCTGCGCCCTCGCTGGACACTAGTCCGGCGGCCGCGCCATTTCTCTTTAGGCCAGAAAAAAGTGCTTCTGATGTGACATCCTCATAAAGCAATTTAGTTTCCAAAGGCTTCAGAACCCGAAGCAAAACATGCTCGGCTAGCCGCATCTCAACCTCGGACGTATCTAGGCCTCGACGTGTCTGTTTAGCTATTTCCGATATGAATGCACGCTCTTTCGCTATCCATATTTTCTCAGTGTTCTCCCATTCCACATTGGCTTGCTGGAATTCTGCTGCCTTTTGGCTTTCAAAACTTCTAATTGACTCAAAGAATACCCTTTCGACGGTTGACTTTCTTTCACCTGAGTCTGCAACGATCAATATATTCAGCGATAGCGGAATTTCCTGCCCTGTAGGCTTAATCATGTTATTAAGATTCTGCACAGCGATAGCCGCCGCCGATAGCGCGGAGAAAAAAATCAATTCCTTAGGCGCCTTAATATTATTTTCAGCCTCTTCGACAGCGCTTCGCAATATCGGAAATTTGTTCAGCACCGGAAACTCTGGGCGCTCTGTCGGTAACACGTACCTCTTTGAGCGTGATGACATTTTCCCCATCAAGTTATGCATGGCGATTTGCTCTTTTGGAAAGCCACATGTCTACATCCGACTCTATCCACCCTACGGCACCATTTTTGCTCGTTGACAGCTTAAATGGCGGTGGAAATTCAGGATCATACCTCGGAGATGAGATATTCAACCAATCATAAATAGTTGAACGGCCAACTCCGACCTTGTCAACTAAACGATTGAATCTAATAACTTTCTTAGCTGAGAAGACACCTTCAGCGAAAATTTCTGAGGAATTCATGCGGCCACCATCGTGCAAATGGTCTCAGGGCGAGACCGAGTGCTGGCAATCCTAGCCTTGCGATGGAGCAGCGTTACCAGAGTGCTCAAAGTAAAAAATAACTCAGGCAAACCCATTGACATTTGCGAAAACCACGAGACCACCTGATAACAGTGCGTTTTTGCATGCAAGCGTGTTGCTATTTCTGCTACCTGTAGCAGAAATAGCGCCTTGCGTGCCTAAATGATCGTTCTGAAACATCGGCTATCGACACCTCTACAACTACCTGCTGGTGCCAAAGGACCTGCCCCCTCGGCCATACTCCTTCGTTGCCGCTTTAAACAGGTAGCTAGACCTACGAAAAAAACGATCCAATTCGACCTGGTCTGCCATTGTTAGATGAAACTCCGAATTGCGCGGTATATAGACCAAGCCACGGACCTTCTCAACGTCCAACCGCAATGCACTGGCCCAAGCGGCTTGGATACGATTGAATACGTTATTAGCGGCGGACGCGAAACGGCCTGTCGAATGGTAAGAGTCGTTATTTAGCATGAGCACAAAATGATAATGAGCTCCGCCATCAATGCCCCTCTCTCGCACCCAACACCAATGCACCATGGTCTTATGCGCCTTGGGATTCGTTGCCCTTGCCCTGTCACGAGCGGAGCGGAGGCGCCATGTTAAAGAGTCCACAAATCGTGACACTACGCTCCTATCGAACTCCAAGGTATCGGCATCTCTAGGAAACCTTAGGTCGAATCTCATCGCAAATATACGACGATGATCCCTGAATGCACGGTGAATCAAACTGGTAAATTCTTCTAGATATTCAGCAATGAATGGTGCGTGATTTACCATCACGGGATAATCCTGAAAGAATGTTCCGTAGTACAAGTGTAAATTCTTGTTATCCGGGTGACGAACAAGTACTCTGCCCATATCTGTCATTCCTATTGACAAGTTTAGATTGCCGTATGAGCTCGCATGCATGTCCTGACTTAATAATATCAATACAGAGATCAATGCCCCCCTCAACTGGAGACTATCTTTATACGTCAAGATGAATATTGCTCGGATGCTGAGCCTTTCCGAATCCACATCAATCTGGAATTAAAGTATTCTCCATACTATTACCTATCCTTGACTTCATACATTGTTAGCGCTTGGCCAGGCTCTTATTCCGTTAATCCATGTGCATTCAAAATAATTTTGACCATACATAATTTTAATGACATTCAACAACGGAAAATTACATATGTCATTAAATTGCCCTAAATGCTCCTCGGACCATGTAAGAAAACGTAACACCGCGATGAAAACAGGTGCCGTCATTGGAGCAACTGGTGGTGCTATCAGCGGGTTCAGCGGCGCCCTAGCAGG
Organism: Pseudomonas sp. W2-17; assembly: GCF_041060445.1. Taxonomy (NCBI): domain Bacteria; kingdom Pseudomonadati; phylum Pseudomonadota; class Gammaproteobacteria; order Pseudomonadales; family Pseudomonadaceae; genus Pseudomonas; species Pseudomonas sp. W2-17. The sequence goes on from NZ_JAUFNS010000001.1 coordinate 110,955, forward strand.
AGCAGAAATGGGCGCTTTAGCGGGCGCGCTGGCAGGACCGGTAGGGATACCAATCGGTGGAATCGGCGGTGCAGTATTTGGCGCCCTTATCGTCGGCACCGCTGGATGTATAACCGGTAGCAGAATAGGCGGAATCGTCGACCAGGAGGTTCTCGACAACTATTGCTGCGTGAATTGCGACTACACCTTCAATAATCGCTCTTAGAAACTTAACTTACAGCATACAACCGCGCCTTCGGCGCGGCTGTATGCGTGCATCTCGAGAAATTACCCATGGCTCATAAACTTGAAAGAATGGCGTACGTAGGTCAGGCTCCTTGGCATGGTCTGGGCTCAAAGCTTTCAGAAAATCGGCCGATCGAAATCTGGCAACAAGAAGCAGGTATGGATTGGCACATCAAAGAGAGCCCTGTCCACTTCAAGACAGATATCTGCGGCGAGCACGCGACTCAGGCGTTCACAGACCATAAGGTTTTGTTCCGGTCAGATACCCTCAAACCGCTATCAGTAGTGTCAATGCGATACCAAGTCGTGCAACCACTCGATGTTCTGGAGTTCTACCGAGACCTTACTGACTTATTCGGTTATCAGCTGGAAACTGCTGGCATTTTGAAAGAGGGGCGAAAATTCTGGGCGCTTGCCCGGACTGGTAACTCTTCGACGCTGAAAGGTAACGATATCGTCGACAGCTACGTTCTCCTTGCTACCTCCTGCGACGGCACGCTCGCTACTACGGCGACTCCCACAAGCATTCGGGTCGTGTGCAATAACACGCTGACCATTGCAATCAATGGGGCCTCACAGGCAATCAAGGTACCGCACAGCACCCGGTTCGATGGTACCGAGGTCAAACGGCAGCTGGGACTGCAAGTTTCAAACTGGCAGAGCTTCATGTACGAAATGAAATTACTGGCTGAGCGGAAGGTGACGGGAGCTGAAGCGAAGCAGTTCGTCTCCAAGGTCATCTGTGACACGACTGCGCTTAAGGCGATGCCTGAGAAGGTCGCTAATGTGCGGGCAATGACACGGGTGATAGAGCTCTATGAGGGTCATGGGATTGGCGCTACGCTTCCCGCAGCAAGAGGGACCGCCTGGGGCTTGCTAAACGCTGTCACCCAGTATGTAGACCATGAGAGGCGGGCTCGGAGCTCAGAGTACAGGGTCGACTCTGCCTGGTTTGGCAATGGTGCCGCTATTAAACAGAAAGCGCTTGAGTCAGCACTAGGATATCTGGCATAGAGCAAATAAACGTACACTTCTGTTCCACATTGCCCGACTAACGCTGCTCGCATAGCCGTCGCGCTAGCTGACGGCCTCAGCTCAGTCGCTCACTGGCACAGAACCCCTGCCCGTGCATTCCAAAAAGTATTCCAAGCAATTTTTTTAAAACTAAAATCGCTTTAAAATCATCATTTTAGAGCGAAGGTTCAGATTACCCCGGCCCACCAAACAAGCAATAAAAATCAAGCACTTAGCGTTTATCGCAAGTGCTTTTTTTGTGCCTTTTTGGGGGTAAGGGCTCTAAGCACTGTCCAATGAGCGGTAGTGGGCGAGCGAGAACGCGTCGGTAGACTCGTCCATGAGGAGCACTCCGCACCATCAGTTCGCTGTGAGGCTTTGGCGCCTCACGCTAAGGTTTATTGAAATAGGGGCTGGTTGCCCGTATTTATCAGACCTATACCAGCACAGGGAGTAGAGGCGTGGATCATGGGTCGGGTATTTTTGCGGTAGCAAGCATCGCGCTGGCCTTGCTGATCAGACTCATATTCAGTCTGCGCAGCACCAAGCGGTGGGAATCTGACGTCAGTGCAGACTTCGACGCAGCGCTTAAGCGTATGCACATACACACCTATACATTTCTTGTGGATCAGACGGTCGCCCCAGGTTACGAAACATCCGAAGCGGTATATCGGATACTCCTCGATCAAGACGGCCGGTACTTTCTGTACATGCTAGTTGAAGGCACGACAGGGCTGATCACTCCTCTCTCCAAAGAGCGTGCACTGGCAGCCGCCAAGATGTATGGATATCAGATAGAGAGCTAACCAAGTCATCAGGGGCGCTGATGACCCATGCAATGCCCGCCAGAATCAGCGGCGTAAAGTGTGTGTTAGCCGACATCAGGCATGGCTCCAGAACAACTTTCAGGTTTCCGATGAGAAGCGGACGACATCGGGCGCGGGTTCAGCGCTGATTTCGCTTTGTCGCCCCAGGAACAGAAAGACCACAGCTGCAGTGAACAGCGTGAACATCGCCAACAGTTGCAACAACGTGCTGAACCCTGCGGTATAGGCCGAGCGCAATATCGTCATCGGGATTTGGCTGGCCTCGGTACTCGCGTGCTGGATATCACCCATGACCAAGCGCTGCGCAATAGTTGAATAATCAACAGGGGACAGTTTGACCGAGTCACTGATGCTGAGATGATGAGCGACGAGGGCCGTCAGCACAGCAACTGTGATTGCCAGAGCAACACCTTCGCTGGCAACCCGTGTTGTGTTGAAAATACCAGCGGCCATCCCCGCCCGCTCCTTTGGGATCACGCTGATCGACAAACCATCCATCAAACCCCATGGCAGCCCTGTACCAATACCGGTCAGCAGCATGGCTACGATGATCTGCGCATGTGCACACGCCGGAATGGTGCTTAGCCAGTAGAGGCCGGCCGCTGCGAACACGAAGCCGATTGCGCAGAGCACGCCCGCAGACAACCAGCGAGTGAGAGATGCGGCAATGATCGGGACAACCAGCATCGGCGCGGAAAGTGCCAACATCATCAGCCCCGCTTCAAATGCACTGGCCCCTTCCACGCCGATAAACCGAAACGGCAGTAATACGATCAAGACGATGTAGCAGTAGCAGGTGCCGATCGGCAATATCTGCACACCGACAAAGCGTGGAAACAGAAAGAGTTGCAGTTCCAGCATCGGATGTTTCGCCCGATTTTCAACGATGATGAAAAGCAGCAAAAAGACTGCTGACGCAGCAAGTAGCACAAGGATGACCGGCGAACTCCAGCCTTGATCAGGCGCCAGGATCACGGCAGTGGTAAACATAACCAGAAGGCCGGAAAACATCAGCACGCCAGGCGTATCCAGGCGTCGAGCATGCGGGTCGCGGCTCTCGCGCATTTTCGGCACGGCAAATATCAAAGAAAGGATGGCGATTAGGGCGGTGCACAGAAAAATTGCGCGCCAGCCCAGATACTCGATCAACAACCCCGACAACAAAGGACCGAAAGCCAGGCCAACCCCGAAAGTGGTGCCCAGGAGACTGAAAGCGCGAGTCCTTGCATGTCCATCGAACTCTTGGGCAAGTGCCGCTGAACCGCTGGCCAAGGCTGCCGCTGCGGCGATTCCCTGCACACCACGCAGCAGGTCCAGCCAAATAATATTGGGGACCGCTGCCAGCAGGACTGACACCAGCGCGAACAACGCCATGCCGCACATGAATAGTCGCTTGCGTCCGTAAAGATCGGCAAGGGTGCCGGCAGCCATCAGCAGGCTGCCGAAGCTAAGCATGAAGGCATTAGTGATCCACGCCAGTTCCGTGGGATGGGCATCAAACGTTTGACCAATGAAAGGGGTGGCCACTGCACCGCCGGTAAAACTCATGGGCAACACTAAGGCTGCCAGGCAAATTGCAGCCAGGATGGAGTGCCGGCCATGGGCCGGGAGCAGTTCGGTGTCTGGGTTCATTAAGTCATTCCCTGCATATCGTGAAGTATCGGTGCTGTCCTGGCTGAGGCGAGTAATCGTTCGCACACTCTAGTTAGGATACAATCGAAGATAAACGGGCTTTTATTCCACTTATAGCGAACCAAAAGGATGCAATCGATTTGTGGACAGTCTTAGTGGTGTGACCTCATTCGTGAAAACCGCGGAGGTACTCAGTTTCATCAGCGCCGCCAGAGCATTGGGAATTTCTGCCTCAGCGGTGGGCAAAAACGTCGCAAAACTTGAAGCATCGTTGAACGTGCGTCTATTGCACCGCAGCACCCGCAAAGTCAGCCTGACGGCGGAGGGACAGTTGTTTTACGAACGCTGCCGAAAAATCCTCGACGACCTTCAAGATGCCCGGGCGATGCTTTCCCATGCCACACAGGAGCCCCGTGGAAAGTTACGCGTGAGCTTGCCCACGATCGGATATCGCTTTCTCTTGCCCCATATGACGCGGTTCCGCAAAACCTATCCGGAGATTGAGCTGGAACTGGACTTCAACGACCAGTTGGTCGATGTGATCGATGAAGGCTTTGACGTGGTGATTCGCAGCGGCGGCCAGGCCGACTCCAAGTTGATGGCGCGAAAACTGGGGCCTTTCAAGTTCGTCCTGTGCGCATCGCCTGACTATCTGCAGCGTAAGGGACGACCCGTCACTATCAGTGACCTCGAACATCACGAGTGCCTGCGTTACCGATTTGTCACGACGGGTAAAATAATGGACTGGAGTATGTCTTCGGACCCACAGTTCACGCAGTTGCGCCTGCCAACCGCCCTGACATTGAACAATATGGAAGCCATGCTGATGGCGGTGGTGGATGGGCACGGTATCGCATTTGTCCCGGACTTCCTGGCGCGCGAAGCTGTCGCTCAAGGGCGGCTGGAAACGGTGCTCGACGGCCACAGCGAAGACCAAGGGCAGTTCTGGGCGCTATGGCCCTCCAGCCGCCATCTTTCACCGAAAATCCGGGTCTTCGTGGACTTCGCTGCCGAGCATCTATTTGCTGTTTCACAGGTGGGCATCGAATCCTTTAACACCTGAGAACCCACGACGACCTGCAAGCACAGCGCCACAGCATCTCGCCAACATTCAGCATAAAAAAGCCCCGCTTAAGTCAGCAGGGCTTCTGGATTCAGCGCGAGTCGATCAAACCCCGCCCTTCCCCGGCAGCGGCTCATCGTTACCCCGGCGAGTGGTGGGCTCTTGGGTCACCGGGTCATTCTCGGTCCGCGCGGGCTCGGTTGGGTCTACCTGCGGATCGGAAACATCGGGCGACTCTTCATTGAAGCCAAGCTCTTTGTCCGGATCCGTGTGCGTGGAGGTCCCTGTAAGCGAAGTGTCGTTAGCCATGATTCAATCTCCTCGTTTACGTGCGAGTTATCCGCACCATAATCATCAGAATCCCCTGAGCCCGCCAAGTGCCCCGGATTAGACGGGCGGTTTCGTTCGCGGCGCCTCAGGTTGAAAGCGGATCTCATCACGCCCCACTTCTGTCGCCGCTGCTCAACGCAAGCGCTACACCACGACTGCGACAAATGAACGCCCCTCTCAACCCGGACCTGCGTTGTGACAACGTTTACAACGGCGTAGAATCCGTAACATCTCGTCGCATCTCCCCATACTCATAATATTCAGCTGACCGCATGCACCGCCCAGGCAAACGCCTCGAGCGGTCTTCCTGCTTGTCGGCGTTTTTGTTGGGGAAGCGGCCAACCGAATTTTTCAGGAGGGCATTCGTTTTAATGAATACCACTAACGCACACACCGGAAGTTGGCTAAGCGTCATCGCGCTGGCCCTGGCGGCCTTCATTTTCAACACCACGGAATTTGTGCCGGTGGGTTTGTTGAGTGCCATCGGCCACAGCTTCGACATGACCACCGCGCAGGTTGGCCTGATGCTGACGGTGTATGCGTGGATCGTGTCGCTGACCTCTCTGCCGATGATGCTGCTGACCCGCAACATCGAGCGACGCAAGTTGCTGTTGTTTGTGTTTCTGACATTCATCGCCGCCCATGTGATGTCGAGCCTGTCGTCGAGCTTCGGCATGCTGCTGGTCAGTCGCGTCGGTATCGCAGTGGCCCACGCCGTGTTCTGGTCGGTCACCGCATCGCTGGCCGTGCGAGTGGCGCCGGAGGGCAAGCAGGTACAAGCCCTCGGCCTCCTTGCAACTGGCACCGCGCTGGCGATGGTGCTCGGCATTCCGCTGGGTCGCATGCTGGGCGAAGCGCTGGGGTGGCGCGCAACGTTCCTGGCGATTGCCATTGCCTCGGGCCTTACGGTTCTGGTGCTGATGAAATCGCTTCCACTGCTGCCGAGCCAGAACTCGGGTTCGTTGCGCAGCCTGCCAATGCTGTTCAAGCGCCCGGCGTTGATGTCGCTTTATCTGTTGACCGCTCTGGTGGTCACTGCGCAGTTCACGGCCTACAGCTACATCGAACCGTTCGCACAGATCGTGGCGAAGATGAATGGCGACATGACCACGGTTATCCTGTTGCTGTTTGGCGGTGCCGGGATCGTGGGGTCGGTGATCTTCAGCCGTTACAACAACCGTTACCCGCGCGGCCTGCTGATCACCGCGATCGGCGCGCTGGCGGCGTGTCTGATTCTGCTGCTGCCGCTGTCCGGCAATGCCTCGTCGATGGGTACGTTGAGTGTGGTCTGGGGCATGGCGATCATGTGCTTTGGTCTGGTGATGCAGTCCAAGGTGCTGGCGATGGCGCCGGATGCCACGGACGTGGCAATGGCACTGCATTCGGGCATCTACAACATTGGCATCGGCGGCGGCGCACTGCTGGGCAGCGTGGTCATCAGCCAGCTTGGCGTGGCTAATATCGGTCTGGTGGGCGGGATGGTCGCGATCAGTGGCTTGCTGCTGGCGTGCCTGGCGACGCATCGGTATGGCGAAACCATTCGGGCGTAGTGACAAACCACAGGATTAAAGCAGCAGACATACTTGAGTGCGTTTGCTGCGCCCACAGCGCTCACCTCCATCATTCCCATCGATAACCAACATTCCCGCGAATGCCTTCCGCTCAAAACTGATGGGCGTACCATCGCCCTCACACCCAAACACGAACCGAGGGCAGGAAAAATGATCGTTCATCTCCTTACTTGCTTGACGCTCGCAGCTCTCACCAGCTACGTCGTCGCCCTCAAACTCTTCGATCTGGGATCGGTTGTAATGACCGCGGACGATGAGGACAGTCGTGTTGTGGCACCGGCCAACTAAGGCCAAGTAGCTGACACTTATCAGCACCTTTCACGCTTTCAATTTTCTGTTAGATGCGGAGCAATCGACATGACCCGAGACGTCACTTTGCACGTAAGTTTTCCCGCATTCGGGAAGAACTATTACTCACAACATGTCATCGCCCGCAAGAATAGCCACGGTCTCATTGAGGACAATCGCTTCGGCGGCTTCATGATGCCTTCGGCGGAAAACCACTTCAGCAACGAGGTGGTGGGCTTCAACGATCAGTTCCGGTTTTTGACTGACGTATTGGCCATGCACTTGCTGGAAGTTGAAGAGCCACGACCTGCACGTCGAACTCGACAGTCAGTTCAGTCGCGTAGCTTGTAAATAGAGTTTTTCGCCTATTGCCACCCCTGCAGCCAGGTAACCCCGACCTTGGCGACACGGGTGGCTTTTCTTTTGCGAGCATCTGCCTGATCCCTGCAAAGAACTCCATTCGGAGTTTATGTCGGCCAGCGATAGTCGCGTTTGCCTTGGCACCCACTGGCGGAAATCCGGAATCTGAGGTCTGATGCGCAAGGCTCGTACCGATAACGAGCCACACACTTACTTCTGCGGAAACCCACATGAAACACGCCCTGCTCGCCGGCTTGCTCCTGACTGCCTGTGCCCTGCCCTTCGCGGCAAATGCCAACGACGACAACAATCAGTGCCAGATGAACCTGAGCAAGGTTCGTGACGCGAAAGTCGCCAACCCCAATCTCAGCGACGCGGTCAAAAGCGATATCGACACCACCGTGCACCGCGCCGAAGCGGCTTTGGCGCGGCACAACGATGACGGCGGGCGCGAATGCGTGGCGCTAACGCAGCAAGCGCTGCAAAAGGCCCAGAGTAACTGAGCCGGAGCTGGGCCAGACGGCTCACCCCGTTTTAACGCCGAAGCTATTTCAACGCCAGCATCCGATAAACACCCGCTTCGCTTTCAATGCCATGGGTGTCGTGGGTGAAGCCGGGGAAGGACCGATCGAAACTTTCCAGCGCCCGAAGATAGGCCAGCAACGGCCCGTCCGCAGGCCCTGCGTTTTCCCCGGGCATCAACAGCGGGATGCCAGGCGGATACGGCACGATGCCCGTCGCGGCAATACGCCCGGCGGCCTCCTCCAGAGTGACCTGCTCCACCTCGTTTTTGACCAACTTCTCGTACGCCTCCACCGGGCTGAATTCCGCCTTGGGTAACGTGCCGAACGCCTTCGACATGGCCGCCGTGGTCTTGGTCTCCTTCATCGCGGCAAAGATAGCTTCCGCCAGATCCTTCAACCCCATGCCGGCATAGCGCTGCTGATTCGCGGTGAGCAACTCCGGCAGGCAAAGCTCCAGTTCCAGATTGGTGTCGTAGTCGCGTTTGAAGTCGAGCAACGCGTTGACCAGCGTGCCCCACTTGCCCTTGGTGATGCCGATGGAGAACAGGAAAAGGATGGTGAAGTCCGTGGTCTTCTCGACGACGATGCCCTGATGCCCCAGGTAGGCGCTGAGCACGCAGGCCGGAATGCCGAAGTCCAGCAAGTTGCCGTCGTCGCCCATGCCCGGGCTGAGGATGGACACCTTGATCGGGTCGAGCATGCAGTAGCCGTCTTCGATGTCGCCGAAGCCGTGCCACACCTCGTCGGGGTGCAAGACCCAGCAATTCGGATCGGTCTTGAGCCGCACCGGATCGACTTCGTGAAACGGAATCGCCGTAGCCCCGACCTGCACTGTAGGCGGCTGCCAGCAGGAGAAAAACCAGTCGTCGCGGGTCAGCATGTCGGTCTGCATGCGCGAAATAACCTGACGGAACGCGACGGCTTCTTCGATGGATTCGTTGGTCAGAATCTGGCCACTCGGCGCTTCCATCATTGCCGAGCTGACATCGCACGACGCCATGATCGCGTAATTGGGCGAGGTCGACGCGTGCATCATGTAGGACTCGTTGAAGCGCCCATGGGGAATCGGGTTGCGGCCGTTACGGACATGAATCATCGACGCCTGAGACAGCGCCGCGAGCAGCTTGTGGGTCGACTGCGTGGCGAACACGGTGGGCTTGGAGGAATCGTGATCATCCGGGCTGCCGTGCATGGCGAAGCGGTCTTTGTACAGCGGATTGAACCGGGCGTAGCCGTACCAGGCTTCGTCGAAATGCAGCCGGTCAACGCTCTGGCCCAGCAGCTCTTCGACGCGGGTGACATTGTAGGTCAGGCCGTCGTACGTGGAGTTGGTGACGATGGCATGCACCGGCGTCGGGTCGATGTGGCTTTTGACCAGCGGGTTGCTGGCAATAGCGGCTTTGACGCTCTCGGCGCTCAAGGTCTGCGGCAAGATCGGGCCGATGATGCCGTAGCGGTTGCGTGTGGGCACCAGATAGGTCGGGATCGCACCGGACAGCGTCATCGCATGTTCGGCGGACTTGTGACAGTTGCGGTCGCACAGGGCGATCTGATCACGGGTCACACTGGCCATCAGGATCACGCGGTTGGACATCGAGGAGCCGTTGGTCACGTAGTACGTGCGGTGGGCCCCGAATACCTTCGCCGCATAGCGCTCGCCCTGGCCGATCGGGCCGCTGTGGTCGAGCAACGAGCCCAGTTCGCCGACGGAAATCGACAGGTCGGAGCGCAGCAGGTTCTCGCCAAAAAACTCGTAGAACGCGCGGCCTGCGGTGCTTTTCAGAAAGGCCGTGCCGCCGGCGTGACCCGGGGTGTGCCAGGAATATTCGTAGCTGCGGGCGAACTTCAGCAGCGCGCCGAACATCGGCGGCAACACCGCCTGACGATAGCGCTCGATGGCCGCCATGATGCGTCCGCTGAGGAAGCGGCTGGTATCTTCGGGCAGCCAGATGAAGTCATCGGCGTGCTGCATGACGATCAGCGGCACACTCGACGCCGTGCTGCGATCGCTGATCAGAAACACCGGCACACGGGTGTTGCGCTCACGCAAGGTGGTGAGCAGATCGATGCATTCCTTATGGTCGTCGCTGCTGTCCATTTCCCAACTGAGCAACACACACTGGATCGCCGGATCGGAGCTGAGGATCGACTTCGCGTCGCTCAGGCTTTCGGAGGTCAGCACGCTGATGGCGCGGTCTTCCACGTCGCTGATCAGCTGGATCAGGGCCCGGCCGAATACGCTGCGTTTGTCGGGTTGGCTACTGACCAACAGCGCCAGCATGCCGAGCAAGTGTCTGTTGTCGCTCATGGTCGAGTCTCCAGGTTGGCCATCTTCAGGTTATTGACGGGGATCGGCTCGCCGACGATGTGCTGCGCCGCGACGGTCTGGGTGGGCACGCTGTTGTTCAGCGCTTCGAGCCGGATCAGGCGGGTGTTGACGTAACCGAACAGGGTGTAGCCGACGATGGTCGCCACCCCGCCGAGCATCAACGCTTCGGCACCGGAGCTGTACAGCGCCAGATAGCTGTACGCGGTCGCGATGCCGGCCACGATATTGGTGATGAGGGCTTTTTGCGGCGGTACGTTGGAGACCTTTTGCAGGGTCATCAGCGTCGCCATCGACAGGATGTACGGCACCAGATTGGTGACCACCGCAAGATTGACCAAGGTGTCGAACTGCTTGGCCAGGTCGGGGCTGATGGTCAACAGCGCCAGTGCAGTCTGAATGGCCAGCAGGATCAACATGCTGATGATCGGCACGCCATGCTTGTTGGCTTTGGCAAAGATCGGCAGGAAGTAACCAGTGTCCGCCGAGCTTTTGAACACCTGTGCCACCGTGAACTGCCAGCCCAATAGCGAGCCGATGCAAGCGAGGACCATGAGCCCCATGATGATGTCGCCGACCATGGGGTTGAACATCTTGGCGAACACCAGCCCGAACGGCGCGGTTGAGGAAACCAGTTCCGCGTTGTCGACGATACCGGCGATGACGTTGGTCGACACGATATAGATCACCGCTGCGCCGAGGGTCCCACCGAGCACTGCGATGGGCACGTTCTTCTCGGGGTTTTCAACTGCATCGCCGTTGGCACACGCCGACTCCAGACCGAGGAACGCCCATAAGGTAATCGCCACCGACGCGCCCGCTGCCTCGTACCAGGTCTTGTCGTGGGGATTCCATCCTGCCGCATAGGTGCTGCTGTCAAACCAGAACCAGCCAATGGTCGAAACCAGCACGACGGGCGCAATAACGCCCCATACGGTCACCGCGCCAATCTTGCCGGTAATACTCGCGCCGCCGAAGTTGGCAAACGTGGTAATCCATAACAGAGCAATGGTCGCCAGGCCGACTTCAAGCGAACCCAACTTGATATCGAAAAGCGTCTGAATATATCCAACTGCGGTGATGCTGATCGCCACGTTGGCAATCAACAACGATAACCCGTATGTGTAGTTGGTGATGTAGTTACCCGATTTACCGAACGTGTATTCCGCATAACCGCCCATGCCGCCGGTCTTGCGACTGAGCATGCCGCATCGCGCAAAGGCGTAGGCCAGAGCCAGCGAGCCGGTGGCCGTGATCAGCCAGGAAAGGATGGAAATGCCACCGACCTCGGCGAGCTTGGTGGGCAACAACACAATGCCGGATCCCAGCATGTTGACCGCAGTCAACATCGTGAGCTGACCCACGCTCATTTTCTTAGCGACTGACATTCCGTTGCCCTATTAGGAGGAAGTGAGAGGGTTTAGCTATAGCAAAGGATTCTTGTTAATCAAGAAACAGCCGGACGCTAGTTGCTGGCGACAAGCCATCTTTGCTTGGGCTAGTTATGTTTTTGGAAGGTCGAATAACGTTGGAAAGAACTGTTAGTTCAGAGGGATGGCGGCGTCTGACCGGAGGCAAAAGAGGATAGCGTCAGAAATAAGAGGGTCATTGATCTATATCAATTGGATGACGAATAGCGTCTAGGCTATGAAGATCATTTTTACGATCAGGGATTGAATGGCCTCACTTTGCAGACGCTGATTTGGAGGCCAATCGAACCATGGGGCCAGCTTGCTCACTCCCACCTAAGAGGCGTTGGCTGCGCGACTGCGCAGCTGCCGGGTAAACGGAGATCTGGCACGGCTTTAAACAAACAACGTGATCAGCGCAAAGCCGACGTACCAGACGATGGCCGAGCGGATGAGCAATTCCCACAATACATCCAGGCTGTTGACGCCCTCGACGCCCACCACTGGCGCGGGGACCTCGCCGGCGACGCAGCCGACTTTGCTGATCAGGTGAGAAGCGCTGATGTTCCAGTTGAGCAGTTCGCTGAGCATCACGCGGCTGACGGCGACGAAGTTTCCGACCAGCGCAAAGCTGGCCGCCAGCAACCGCACCGGCACCCAGTCAAATGCGTGCCTTGCCTGGGTCGCACGTTCGACCAGCGCCGGGGTTTTGCCGTGTTCCGAAGCGAGGGCCAGCAAGCGGTACGCCAACGCGGCAACCGGGCCGAGCACGAAGTACCAGAAAATCACTGCGAAGAAGCCCTGGTAGATCTGCCACAGCAAATACGTTTGAGCGCCGCCCAATAGCTGCTCTTCGTTCTCGGCCTGGACACCCAGGTCACGTTCGGCAACCAGCACCGCTGCTTCCTGATCGCCACGACGGCAGGCGTCCCGGAACGAGCCGAGTGTGGCTTTGACGTCGCCACGGCCCAGGCTGTAAATCAGCACCAGCAAATGGATCGGCAGCGCGAGCCAGCCATAGGCCACCGAGCCGACAATCACCAATACCAAGGCGAGGACCACCAAAGGCAGCACTACCGTCACCATCAAAATCCACCACGGCCGTTTGGCCGAGCGTGGGTTGGATTCCAGCCGGCTCAACTGATTGAGCCATGGCCCGTCGCGCTGAATACGCTGGCGCAGGGCCGAGAACTTCTCAATCCAGACCGCCAGCAGCAAAACCAGAAAACTCATTAGCTGTTCCTCACTTCAAACGTCCAGGGCGGCACGAAACCGCGCCCAGTCAAAACACGGACCCGGATCGGTCTTGCGCCCCGGCGCGATATCGCTGTGACCGCATATGCGATGCCCCCTAATCGCCGGCCATGCCGCCTGCAACTGGCGGGTCAGCTCGATCAACGCCTCATATTGCGCGTCGGCGAAGGGTTGATCATCAGTGCCTTCGAGCTCGATGCCAATGGAAAAATCATTGCACGTCTCGCGCCCCTCGAACACCGACACACCCGCATGCCAGGCACGGTCGAGGCACGAAACGAATTGCGTCACCTCGCCGTCGCGCTCAATCAAGAAATGCGCAGACACTCGCAGCTCGGCGATGCCTTCAAAGTAGGGGTGTTCTGTGACGTCCAGCCGGTTCTGGAAGAATGCCTGGACCTTGCCGGTCTTGAACTGCGCGGGCGGCAGACTGATGTTGTGGATCACCAGCAACGAGATTTCGTTTTCCGGCCGGGCATTGAAATTGGGTGAAGGGCAATGCTGCGCGCCGTGGCACCAGCCGGTGGCAGGGTCCAGATGCATGGGAAGTCCTTAGGGCGTGAAACGACAGCGCGCAGTATGCCCGCGACAGGAAAGGATGTGGATGGCGAATCTACGTTGAGGTCACACAGATTCGCAGGCAGAAGTCGTAGGACCTATCTGGCGCTTAGCCCTTGAGCTTGCGCAGATTACCCAGCACCGACTCCAGCGCGCGGTCGAACAGAAGGGCATCGTCGAGAACACGAATCGTGCCGCGACGGAATTCCACCGCAAGGCCCATACGGGTTTTCTCAAGCACCTTCATGCCGGTGCGATTGACGAACACGTAGCGCCCGCTCGGCTCGACGATCGCCGCCAGCTTGCAACGCAGCTTGTGGGATTCGTCTTCCTGGATCTCGACCCAACTGCCAAGACGAAGCTTTTCGACCTGCAACAAACCTTCGTCATCAGCAGGCAGTTGCATCGACGGTTCGTTCTGAATTTGCTCGCCCGGCCCAACCAGCACGATCTCCTCCACCACCGCCATCATCGTGGGGCCGTTAGCGGACTGGGGCTGATCGCCTTCCGCATCATCTTTTGGCGTCCGCGCTACATGGCTGAACGCCTGAACGTGCAACACTTCGAGCTGACTGAAGAATTCGCTGGTGGCGAACGGATCAAAAGCGGCGCTGCTCAAGCCGTCGCGCAGGGACTTCAGCAGCCCCGGCACCAGCTCGAGCAAACGCTGTCGCGCTTCCGGCTCATCATGGGGCTCGACGCTCCAGATCAGATCGTCCATGGCCTGAAGGCCTGAAGCCCATTCGCTCGACTGATCACCGTGCTTCAGGCACGTCAGCAACAGGACCTTGCTCCAAGCCTCCTGCAACAGGCGAACAACCACCTGCGGCAGAGTCTTGCCGAGCAGGCGATCGTTCAAAGCCTGCTGCACGCGCTGACGGGCCAACTCGGCCAATGCGCGGCCTTGTTCGGCGTCACGGGTGCGCTGCTCAAGGAGTTCGCTGCGACGACGTTCGTCACTGGTAAAGGCCAGGAAATCCACCAGCAGTTCAGTGAAGATCGCCGGGTCATCGACAAAGTCGTGGAGCAGGCGCTGGACGATCTGATCGATGCGGGCGTAGAGCGAGTCGCGCTGGGTGTCATCGCGACCACCCCAGCCAAGCGCCGCGGAGGCGATTTCGTTCAGCAGCCGGCGCGCGGGGTGGCTGCCGCGGCTGAAGAAGCTTTTGTCGATGACCGCGACCTTGAGCATCGGAATCTGCAAACGACCGATCAACGCACGCAGCGAACTCGGCAGGTTGCGGTCATCGAGGATGAATTCAAACAGCATCGAGATGAGGTTGATAACGTCCTCATCCATCGTCCCGACGACGCGAAACTTGCCGCTTCTCGCGCTGACCCGGCCGATCAGCTGCTCGAGCTGAGCGCGCAGATCGAAATCGTCGCTCTCCTCGACTTTCGGGACGTACTGCTGCAAGTGGGACAGTAGACGCAGCAAGTCCTGGCTGGAGATTGGGCGCGCATCGGTGACCGAATCAGGGCGCGGCGTCAGATGTCCACGCACGTGCACCAGCAACTCCTGTAGCGCGGAAAACACGTCCTGCACGCTTTTATCGAGACTTTCCGTCGCCTGAAGAATAGCGGCGTTGTCAGCACGAACGGCTTCGCTCGAAGGCGGCGCGCTGGCGATGCGATCAGTCGAGCGACGGGACGGCAGCGCCTTCAGTTCCGGCAATACACCTGCGGAAATTAACAACTGGTTGGCTTCCTCATAAAGCTGATCGGCGTTGCTCAAGGCGTACTTCTCAAACAGCTTGAGAATGATCAGCTTCACCTTGATTTCAACGCCCAGACTGCGCCCGGCTTGCAGGAAATAGTCGCACAGCAGCGTCGGACCCAACGGATTGGTCTCGTCGGTCAACGGCTGGGGGATGAGTACGTTCAAACGTGTGGTCAGCTGACCGAGGGCGATACCGTCGCGACTCATGACCTTGACCACCATCGCGTCAACCGCAACGGTGCGTTCGAGATCATCGTTATGGACCAGCGCAAGCTTGTCGTAGGAAACGGGCTCGGGCATCGGGGGCTCGGCCACTTCGTACTGGCCCAGGCGCAGGAATGCTTCAAAGAACTTGTCGAGAAAATTGCGCTCGATGCTTTTGCGCTTCAAACGCAAGTCGCGCATAGCTTCAAAAAAGATGTTCTGCTCGGCGTTGTTGTGAGCACGGTCGGCCATTTCGAAGAGCGTGTCGTCGGCATTGTCGAACAGCGTCTGCAGGCTTTCCTTCAGTTGCTGGGCGGCCCGGTCGCGAACCTGAAGCAGAACGACGGGCAGCCGAGCGACAGGCGAGGAACCGGGATGATCCGCACCTGCCTTCAAGGGCACCACTTTGTTACCGTCGTTCTGCATCAAGGACTCCTTCACACCGTCGACACAACTGCTTTAACAACAGCTACACCCCGCGGCGAACGAAGACTCGACTCCATTCGGACGGATCTCAAAATTTTATCCCTGGGGATGTTGCAGGCTAACGTCAACGCTATGACGTCAAATACAAGGCGAAAGTATCAGGTAAATCAGGACCGCTCGCCAGCGGACTCTTCGCCTTATTGGAATAATAGAAGGCGGCGAAGGGACATGTGCAGCGATAGACCATCAAAATCACACTCTGTCGCATAAGCGAGGAAAAAACCGACAAAGTGCAGGTTATGCATTCGACTGGACACCTGGCGTACGTAGGTTGGTACACGCGTCTGCCATATACTCGGCGCACTTAGTCCGTGGAGCCTGATATGCCAAACCTACGTCTTGACGCCCTCACTGCCGAAATCGAAGCCAACGTGCGCCGTGCGTTGCTGGAGGATGTAGGCAGTGGCGACATCACCGCGCAGCTGATTCCGGCGGAGCGACTGGCCAAGGCCACCGTCATTTCCCGGGACGCTGCAGTGATTGCCGGCACGGCGTGGGTCGATGCTGTTTTTCGTCAGCTTGATCCGCGCGTCGCCGTGCATTGGCAGATTGTTGACGGCGATCGCGTGCAGCCCAATCAAGCGCTGTTCCACCTGGAAGGTCCCGCCCGCTCCCTGCTGACGGGCGAACGCAGCGCTCTCAACTTTCTGCAGCTGCTGTCAGGCGTTGCCACCCGCGCGCAGCACTACGCTGACATGGTCGCGGACACTCAGGTCAAACTGCTCGACACCCGTAAAACCCTCCCCGGCCTAAGAATGGCGCAGAAATACGCCGTGACCTGCGGCGGCTGTCATAACCATCGCATCGGCTTGTTCGACGCCTTCCTGATCAAGGAAAACCACATCGCTGCGTGTGGCGGCATTGCGGAAGCCATCACGGCCGCGCACAAAATCGCGCCGGGCAAGCCCGTGGAGATCGAAGTGGAAAGCCTCGACGAACTCAAGCAAGCCCTCGACGGCGGCGCCGACATCATCATGCTTGATGAACTGAGCCTGGACGATATGCGTGAGGCTGTGCGCCTCACTGCGGGTCGCGCCAAGCTGGAAGCTAGTGGTGGTGTGACGGACGCGACTTTGCGCACCATTGCTGAGACTGGCGTTGATTACATTTCAATTGGGACGCTGACTAAGGATGTGAAGGCTGTGGATTTGTCGATGCGCTTGAGTCTCTGAGATCGTGGCAGCGTCTTAAAGGTTGAACTGCGACGGGTGCTCGGGCTCTGCTTGTTATTACCTTCATAGGGAGAACCAGCATGAACTGTTATCTGTGCCAAGCAGAAGCTGAGCAGCGTGAGTCGACGCAAGGTGGTCAGGTGGTTGTCTGCCGTGACTGCGGTGAATACCTGATCTCGGATGTTGTGCTGAGGCAGCTACCGTCGAAGCCGCTAAATTTTTCCAAAATGCGTGAAGACCTGCATCATCAGAGACAGAGCAACGCTACCTCTCTGGCACAGATCAACAGCGAGACGGCGGTTTGGGCTTGAGCGTTTTGGGTTTCGGTTTTTGATAGGGCAGATGAGGAAATGACGATGGCTGACGAGAAGAAACCTGACGAGAACGAACAACCTGAAAAGGACGTTCCGGCTCACTCGACTGAAGAAGAGAAGGAGCGGCTGAAGGATTTCAATAAGGACGGGATTCCGCCGGGGATCTGTTGATTGGCGGAATGATGCGAATGTTGGATACGAATAAGCCCGGTGCTTAAGACCGGGTTGTGCCGTCGTTTAATCAAGCCGAGCATCTCAACACAGAGCAGTACCGTCTCGAATGGAGTTTTGCCCACTGCGAGATCGCACTTCACTGTCACGAGGCCAATTCAGATAACCAGATTGGTTGCAAACTCGAATCAGTTATCCCAATACGGGAAATTAACTATTCGGTTTGCTGACTTATATTGGAGCGGCACTCCCCCGCCAATAGCGCGACATAGGCCTCACAGTGATATCTGTGAGACTGCAATGTGATTTCGCACACTGAGGGTGCACGCTCACTTTCCTACGAGGGCTTGGGACTGGGTGCGGTCACATGGCTGGCAATGGTGAGGATCATAAGTTAGGATTCGCTCTCCAACAGTCAAGAGCAGGGAGCTGATATGTCATTCGACGCATTCATGCAGGTAAACGGTGTTGAAGGAGAATCACTTGATGCTGATCACAAGGGCTGGGTCGAGCTACTCTCGTATCACTACGATGCTATCCAGTCGATTAGTCAGTCTGCCAGTTCCAACGGTGGGGCATCAGCAGGAGGGGTCAGCTTAGGAGACTTCCGCGTTACTAAATATATTGACCGGGCGACACCCAAATTATTTGAATTGTGTTGCCGAGGCTCGCACATTGAACAGGTGACTATTCGCATACACCGGGCAGGTGCTGAAAAATTTAAGTACCTGGATATTGTTTTAGAAGAAGTATTGATCTCTACGGTGAGTGGTCAAGGCGCCGAATTTGCGGGCCTGCCTGTAGAAGCCATTACTCTAAATTACGGCCGTATCAAGTTCGAATATACACAACAGCGACGTGTTGACGGGGGAAGTGCGGGCATCGTATCGGGCGGCTGGGATCGGACAGCAAATAAGCCATTCGCCTAGACATATAGGCAATAGCCACTGAGCAAATTCCGCATGGTCCGCCAATGTAATTGGCGGACGTTGGAATCACCAGAATGCTATCACTGTTAACGCAAGCAAAGCTGCTGTCAGCGCCGCCTCCAGCCTAGAGCATCTAGAAACTATAATTAACTGCACTCCTATTACCAGCGCGAGAATAACGCCCCGGAAAACTGACCGATTGCTAGAATCATCTTCCACCAAGACGCCTGCGGGGCTTTGCGCAGGGTCTAGCGAGTCCATCCAGTCATACTTGGACCCATGAAATAACGCGTACATGAACAAGAGAACGAAAAAGAGGACGTACAAAATAACGCGCAATACATTTCTGCTTTTACTCATAATGGTCACATCATAAGCTGGCTAAACCGAAGCCAGTTTTTTACGATGAAGTCTCCGTATCTAGTGTTGTCTTTTATTTTATCTAACGACAAAGCCATCCCCCTATTGTAGCGAGCACCAATCACTCTAACCTCATCTAACCCAATGGAAGTAAAACCATCGTGATCGGCAAGCATCCGCAAATGCCTGCCAGCCAAGTCAATATTGTACACATCGCGCTCAAGACAGTAAGACAAACTCCGTAATTGGCTTACATCCATCTGCTCCGGATCTAAGCCTATTGTCAGTGCGGCGGTTTTAAGTTGAATACTTACCCAACCGAAGCTAGTTTTTGACGGCGGGTTAGTAATCACAGTTGAAAAATTACCAATGTGATCGAACGCACGCACCTCAAAAGCCACTCTATCAATAAAGTTGGGATCACCGCCGGTTTCAATCCAGCAAACCCCGGCTACAAGTTCGACGGGAAGTGCGTATTTAAGCGCAGTCGCTTTGATGATTAGCTTGTTGTGGACTACCCAGGCATCTTTGAACCGCTGTATATAGCCCCGACCACCACCTAAAGGCTCTGGAACAACCTTCCACATCATGACGTCGAGAAGCCCCCATGTCGGGCTACTATTGGACCCCGTATCGCAAAACTCATCCATCTGGCTCGTCCTTGATTCAGCTAACAGGGCACACTATACACCGGTCACACCTCAATTGCTTACGTTGAACTACGGTGGGATACGTCCATATGAATCTGTATGCGATTCGCTGTCTCTCTGCCCTACCGCATTCAACATCGGGACATGGTCCGCGCGTCGGACACAGCTTAGAGCACTTCACCAACTGGGAGTAACTAGCTGAACAACATGCGGCGCAGCCGACAGCAAAGAGTAGTGCAAAGGCAGATCTCTGTTAAGAGAGTTGCAAGGGCCGCGCCAGCAACGCCTATCACCGGAATCAAGGCGAAGTTCAGGGCGACGTTTACAGTGACTGCAGCGATTAAGCTTTTTGCAAACCATCGTTCCTGCTGCGTAGCGATGGCATGCTGTTCCATCACGTAGTTCGGAAGCGCAAAAATCAGGCCGGTGAACAGTAGCCGAATTATGGTGTGAGCCCCTTCTGAGTAAGCGCTCCCGAACAAAACGCCCACCACCCAAGGGCCAAAGATCCACCCGCCCACCGCCAAAAGCAAACCGACGAACGCCGCTCCAACCACAGAGTTGCGGCTAAATCGGCTTCTCTCGTCGCCACCTACCGCCAGTATTCTCATTCTCCGAAACAGCATCAGAGCCACCGGCGTAGCCAGCGCCATCAGGCCGTCTTGAATCCGCGTCGCTACCGCATACTGACCAATCGCAGGCACTTCTCCCAGCAGGTGCCGGAGAATAACGATGTCGATGTGGTGATAGAGAGTCGTAGCGAGGCCGACCGCGAAGAAACTCACCGAGCTGCGATAGGCCCAAACCGGAACCTTCCACTCAATTCGGCGCAGTGGAGGGAAGTGCTTGAAGTGGAATGCGAGCGTCAGCCCAAGACCCAGCCCCCACGCGAGAAAGATCGACACCGGGGCAGCGCCAGCAATGAGTACCGAACCAAGTACAAACAAGGCGCTGACCGTCCTGCCATAAAAAAGAAATTGAGCATCTCGCTCAAAATTTCCGGCCCCTTTGAACCAGGAGGACTGCCATTGCGTGAGAGTGATCATGGCGAAGCAAAAGATGCCGGCCATGAGAGCAGGCCCGTCTACCCAGAGATGCAATGCACCAGCCAGCAACATGAAAACCGAAGTGGTTACCAGGAGGTGCGTCAGCGCAGTGCTTGGTAGTTCTGAGTAACGTGTGCTTAGAGCAGCGGATGGCGACGCACGCTCACGCATCAGAAGAACGTTAAACCCTGCGTCCTGCATCAGTACAAGAACAGTCACCAGCACATAGATGTAGGTGTAATGCCCAAACGAGCTTGAACCCATGCTCCGCGCGAACAGGACCGAAAGGCCCAACGAGACTGCAGCGGAGTAAGCCGTCACGCCCCACTGCATTGCCAGCGGCGCAACCTGCTTGATGAATGCTGCTCTCGGCGCTAGCTCCATTGCAAATACACCTTATGGCAAGAGCTGCGAGGCTGGCGAGTCGGGCAGATCGGAGAGATGGAGCTATTTGATGGAAGTGACACGGACCGACCTTCTTTATAACTGCGGAGGAGGGTCGTGAGACCGTAGCGATGCTCGGGTTGACGATTATGCTCGTTGAGCTTTGGGTTTCTGTGCGACCGATGACAAGAAATGGTGCCGAAAATAGGAATCGAACCTACGACCTTCGCGTTACGAGTGCGCTGCTCTACCGACTGAGCTATTTCGGCGTTACTAATGGAGAAATTAGCAGCATTTATTTACTCCAACAAGCGGCCACTAGGCTGCGCAATGACTCCTTGCATCCAGAACCGAGGCTGGAATCGATCGCCATGCTCTTGGATATAAGCCTGCTCCCGCTGTTTAAGATCTGGCGCATCACGAACAGTTATGTAGCCAAGATAAGCGACCGCCAAAGTCAAAAATGCGACCCATCCTCGCCGCGCAAATGCCCGTACCGCCTTGGGCTCAGGCGAAAATTCATGGATGCCGATCAGCCAGCCCACGACAATGGCGAGCCACAACTGCGAGTAAGGCATTACAATAACGCCATCGACCATTGACTGAGTCAACGCGCCAATCAAACTCGCGAACAGACAGACTCGCAATGCGTTCACGGGTTCAGTTGACCGGTGGTTGACACGAATCTCACGGAACGTAGCCCATACCCCCTTAGAAACTAGCCACATCACCAACAGCGTGGAAAGGATTCCCCATTCGCAAGCCCACTGCAAGATAGCTTGGTGGGGATGTGCTGCTACGGGATTTGGGATGTCGGCGAAGTGCATAGGGCCGAAACCAAGCAGTGGTCGCTCATTAATCATTTCCCAAGCTTGGTGCCAAATAATGTCACGAGCCGACAGCGAAGTGCTTAGCCTATCGCCCGCAAAATTCACTACTTCAATACCTAACTTGCTCGGCAATACGCTTAAGAGCAGCCAAAACGTTGCTAGCCCGGCGAGCACTGCGAGCACCTGCCAGCCAATCCAGCGCCGACCTTGGATGCCGCAAAACGCTAACACTGCTCCAGCTCCCGCCATGCCTAGCCAAGTGCCCCGCGTTCCGCCGCAGATGGCGATCACCCACCAGAAACAGAGGAGCATAAAGGCCCACTTTTTTGTCGCGGGCTTAGTAATCACGGCTAACAAAGGAAACGCTAACAGAGGAAGCGTAAAAGTTTGAAACTGTCCGTAAAAGCGTTTGTTTGAGAAGCCGTCCAGAAGAACGTCTGTATCCAAAGTTTGGAAACCGCTCGTAAACGCAGCACATAATGCCGCACCAAACTGAACACATTTCAAGCTACAGAGGATAACAACTAGCATCCAAAATAAACGGTCCAACCCCTCGCCTAGCTCGCGCCGCCATTGGCCTATTATCAGGCTGGAGCCGATACAACTCGTGATCAGGGCTAACTCCGCGAGGCTCCAAGCCGGCTGATTTGCGAGCGTGATAGAGGTGTATGCAAGCGCTAACAACGTTATCGTGACTACCTGGACGTACCTTAGATGGAGAAGTTTTTGCGGCCGCACCGAGGGACCGAACAGGGTCATCACCAATAGCACGATAGTGATGGCAAGCTGGAAAATGCGTTGCGAATCGTGGTCCCCGAAAGCCTGCAGCGTCACAGGCGCGATCAACAGAAAGAAAAACAAACCTGTGGAAAAAAGAAATCCTCGACTCATAGCCTCTCGCATCGGAACCTCTGCGTATCAAGCATTGTTGAAAGCAATAAAAACCCGGCCTATGTGGGCCGGGTTCATTTGACGTACGGACCGCTAAAGTAACCGGCCGTCATTACAAAGTGTTTTAGGTACCAGAACCATTGCAGCCCGACACAGAGTATTTAGTCGTATTTGTGCAACTCCACACGCCAGCAGCGCTGCGCGCGAGCGTTACCGTTTTGCTGTTCACAGCCGGGTTGCCTTTAATGCCACAAACAATGCTAGCGACGCCGTCGGTACCGACCGATACAGTGGTTGCGCAGCGGGTAGTCGAAGCGGTCAGGCCGATATCAGCGGCAGAGGTAGTCGCCGCAGAGCCTTCGTTGATTCTAGTCTCAGCCAATGTTTTGCCCGGATTGATCTCAGCAAGCGCCGCCCCTAACTGCGATTTACCTGTGTAATCCTGATAAGCAGGCAGCGCGATTGCTGCCAAGATGCCGATGATCGCGACCACGATCATCAGTTCGATCAAAGTAAAACCTTTCTGTGAGTTCATCACGACTTCTCCACCGTCAATTATTAGATCACGCTTAGGGATCAAGCATTTGCCGTGCCAACAAACGCTATGGCAAAGATTGAGCCGTTGCTATGAATGAAAAGTACGTAGGGTCTGGATTCTGGGCAGAATGTGACATTTATTGTCACTAGCAGGAGGTTGATTGGCAGCCTTGCCTGACTGCGCTATAAACAAGCCTTGTCCGTATCTGGTGGCTGTAATGACTGATGTCGTCCTAACCGGTTTAGCTAAACAGCTCGTCGTCGCTGAATTACTCGACGAAAAAACAGCTCAGCAGGCGTACCAGCAAGCACGAAAAGACCGGCTTTCGCTGGTGAGCTACCTCGTACAAAGTAAGCTCGTCAATAGCCTGGTTCTTGCGGAAATGGCTTCCGACCAATTCGGCCTGCCTTTCTTGGATTTGACCAACCTCGACAAAGATAGTCAGCCTAGAGGATTGGTTAGCGAGAAGCTGATCCGCCAGCATCATGCTCTGCCACTGTGGCGGCGCGGTAACAAGCTATTCGTAGGGGTTTCGGACCCTACCAACCACCAAGCGATCACCGACATTCAGTTCAGTACCGGCCTGACCACTGAAGCTATCCTGATTGAAGACGATAAGCTGACGGCGGGCATTGACAAGTTTTTCGATACTAGCACCGGCCTCGGCGAGATGGCCGATGTTGATCTGAGTCTAGAGATTGAGACTACCTCCGATAGCAAGGAGACGATGCTCGGTGAGGTCGACGCTGAGGATGCGCCAGTCGTACGCTTCGTGAACAAAATGTTAATGGACGCTATCCGGTTAGGTTCGTCGGACCTACATTTTGAGCCATACGAGAAGATCTTTAGAGTACGTCTACGTACTGACGGTATTCTGCATGAGGTGGCAAAGCCGCCGACCCAGCTGGCAGGTCGCATCGCCGCGCGGCTCAAAGTAATGGCGGGATTGGATATCTCAGAGCGCCGCAGACCACAAGATGGCAGAATAAAGCTCCGTATATCAAAAAACCGAGCCATCGACTTTCGAGTAAATACCCTGCCTACGCTATGGGGCGAGAAAATCGTAATGAGGATCCTAGATCCCACCAGCGCGCAAATGGGAATTGATGCGCTTGGCTATGAACCAGAACAAAAGGCGCTGTATCTGGAGGCGTTGAGCAAGCCGCAGGGAATGATCTTGGTAACGGGGCCGACGGGTTCTGGCAAAACCGTATCGCTCTACACAGGGCTTAACATCCTTAACACCACAGATATCAATATTTCCACCGCAGAAGACCCAGTGGAAATCAACCTGGAAGGTATTAATCAGGTCAACGTCAACCCCAGACAAGGAATGGATTTCTCTCAAGCACTTCGAGCATTTTTACGTCAGGATCCTGACGTCATCATGGTGGGCGAAATCCGTGATTTGGAGACTGCCGAGATAGCGATAAAAGCGTCGCAAACCGGCCACATGGTCCTATCCACGCTGCATACCAACAGTGCAGCCGAGACCCTGACCCGCCTGCATCACATGGGCGTTGCGGCATTTAACATAGCCACCGCCATTAACCTGATCATTGCCCAGCGCCTTGCTCGAAAGTTATGCCCTCACTGCAAGAAGGAAATTTCGGTACCGCGGGATACTTTGCTATCTGAGGGATTCCCCGAGGACCGTATCGGCAGCTTCAAGCTTTACTCCCCGGTAGGCTGTGAGCATTGCAACGCAGGATACAAGGGGCGAGTCGGCATATATGAAGTCGTGAAAAACACTCCTGCACTGGAACGCATCATTATGGAGGAAGGCAACTCGATTGATATCGCGACACAAATGCGCAAAGACGGTTACAACGACCTGCGTACCTCCGGGCTTCTAAAGGCCATGCATGGGCTGACCAGCCTGGAAGAAATCAATAGGGTAACCAAGGACTAACGATGGCGATCAAAGCAGTAAAAGTCAGCGTCTTTACTTGGGAAGGGCTCGATAAGAAAGGCAACAAGGTCAATGGCGAGCTCAACGGACATAACCCTGCGCTCGTCAAGGCCCAACTGCGAAAACAAGGAATTAACCCTACAAAGGTTCGAAAGAAATCTATTTCAATACTTGGCGGCGGGAAAAGAATAAAACCGTTGGATATCGCGTTTTTCACGCGTCAAATGGCAACCATGATGAAAGCCGGGGTACCCCTATTACAGTCGTTTGAAATCATCGGAGAGGGTTCGGAAAACCCGAAAATGCGAAAATTGCTGGACGACATCAAACAGAGCGTCGCCTCCGGCCACAGCTTAGCGACATCGCTTCGTCAAAAGCCCGAATACTTTGATGATTTATATTGCAATCTTGTGGACGCGGGTGAACAGGCTGGCGCACTGGAGACGCTGCTCGATCGCGTAGCAACGTATAAAGAAAAAACAGAATCTCTTAAGTCAAAAATCAAAAAAGCAATGAGTTACCCCATTGCGGTTGTTGTGGTCGCTTTCGTCGTAACCGCTATACTTCTCGTAAAAGTTGTACCGCAATTTCAGTCTATATTTGAAGGCTTTGGCGCCGAACTTCCCGCATTCACATTGATGGTTGTTCATCTTTCAGAGTTCGTACAGGGCTACTGGTACATAATACTCGCCGCTTTAGTAGCACTTTATCTAGGTTTGAAGCGAATTCATAAAAGCTCAGAAAAATTTCGGAACTGGGTCGATCGTGCCGTACTCAAAATCCCAGTGATCGGTCCGCTACTCTACAAATCTGCAGTAGCTCG
The DNA here is from genome assembly GCF_041060445.1 of Pseudomonas sp. W2-17. NCBI lineage: Bacteria > Pseudomonadati > Pseudomonadota > Gammaproteobacteria > Pseudomonadales > Pseudomonadaceae > Pseudomonas > Pseudomonas sp. W2-17. The sequence continues at coordinate 136,766 of NZ_JAUFNS010000001.1, forward strand.
CTATGCAAGAACCCTTTCCACGACCTTTTCCGCCGGCGTGCCGCTCGTAGAGGCCTTGGATTCCGTATCAGGGGCCACGGGCAATATCGTATTTAAAAACGCAGTTAATAAGATCAAGCAAGATGTGTCCACCGGCATGCAGCTAAATTTTTCTATGCGTAGTACTGGGGTGTTTCCCATGCTTGCGGTGCAAATGACTGCTATTGGTGAGGAGTCCGGGGCTTTGGACTCAATGCTAGACAAGGTTGCCACTTACTATGAGGAAGAAGTCGATAATATGGTCGATAGTCTTACCAGCCTCATGGAACCCCTGATCATGGCTTTTCTTGGTGTCATAGTCGGTGGGCTTGTTATCGCTATGTACCTCCCAATCTTCAAACTCGGCAGTGTCGTCTAACCATGCCCCTCCTCGACCTCCTGGCCAGCTCCCCGCTGGCCTTCGTCCTATGCACGCTCGTCTTGGGCCTGCTCGTCGGCAGCTTCCTGAACGTCGTCGTCTACCGCCTGCCAAAGATGATGATCCGCGATTGGAAAACCCAGTCCCGAGAAATGCTCGACCTTCCCCCCGAGCCACAAACAGAAACCTTCAACCTCATCCTCCCCCACTCCCGCTGCCCGCATTGCTCGCACAAAATCCGCGCGTGGGGAAACATCCCCGTCGTGAGTTATTTGTTCCTCGGCGGCAAGTGCTCCCAATGCAAAGCCCCCATCAGCAAGCGCTACCCACTGGTTGAATTGGCGTGTGGCCTACTCTCAGCCTTCATCGCCTGGCATTTCGGTTTCGGTTGGCAGGCAGCAGCGATGCTGGTGCTGACGTGGGGGTTGTTGTCGATGAGTCTAATCGACGCCGATCACCAGCTTCTGCCGGACGCAATCGTGTTGCCGCTGTTGTGGCTGGGCCTGATCGTGAATGCGTTTGGGCTGTTCACGTCGCTGACCGATGCGCTGTGGGGCGCGGTCGCGGGGTATCTGGTGTTGTGGTGTGTGTTCTGGCTGTTCAAGCTGATCACGGGCAAGGAAGGCATGGGTTACGGTGATTTCAAGTTGCTGGCAATGCTCGGGGCCTGGGGCGGGTGGCAGATTCTGCCGTTGACGATTCTGCTGTCGTCGATTGTCGGGGCGGTGTTGGGCCTGATTCTGCTGCGCTTGCGCAATGTCGAAACCAGCACGCCGATCCCCTTCGGTCCTTATCTGGCCCTCGCGGGGTGGATCGCTTTGCTCTGGGGTGATCAAATAACCACTTCGTATTTGCAGATCGCCGGTTTCAGATGACTTCTCCTGCGTCAAAACCCTGGATTCTCGGCCTCACCGGTGGCATCGGCAGCGGCAAGAGTGCGGCGGCTCAGTGCTTCATGGAGCTGGGCGTGCACTTGGTGGACGCCGATAACGTTGCCCGTTGGGTCGTCGAACCCGGGCGTCCTGCCTTGGGGCAGATTGCCGAGCACTTCGGCGCCAGCGTGTTGCAAGACGATGGCACGTTGAATCGAGCCGCGCTGCGCGAGCTGATTTTCAAGGATCCGCAGCAGCGGGTCTGGCTCGAAAGCCTGCTGCATCCGCTAATCCGCGAGGAGATCCGTCAGGACCTGGCGCGCGCCGAATCGGCTTACGCGATTCTGGTGTCGCCGCTGTTGCTGGAGACTTCTCAGCACCAGATGGTGCAGCGCGTGTTGGTCATTGATGTGCCGGAATCGGTGCAGATCGAGCGCACGGTGTTGCGCGACAAGACCAACGAGGAACAGGTGCGGGCGATTCTCAAGGCGCAGGCCAGTCGCGAGGAGCGCTTGAGCCGGGCCGATGATGTGATCGTCAATGACCGTGACCCGGCCTGGCTGAAAAGCGAAGTCGAGCGTCTGCATCACTTTTATTTAACTTTGCGTGGAGGCCAATGATGAGCCAACCAATGACCGTCGATTGCCCAACCTGCGGAGCGCCCGTGGAATGGACGCCGGAGAGTAAATTCCGGCCGTTCTGTTCAGACCGTTGCAAGTTGATCGACTTGGGCGCCTGGGCGTCGGAAGAACATGCGATTCCGGTTGCGCCGGATGCTGAAGACGAGCTGTTTTCGGGTGACCTCGACCCTCGTCAGCATTGATTTAACTCAGCGGCCGGATGGCCAGCGACGCGTATTAAATCGCAAAAACAAAAAAAGCTTCGCGACCTAAATCGCGAAGCTTTTTTTATAGCCGAGTGTTTTAGCCCAATTTACGCTGCGGCGCGCTGTGAACCATGGTGTAGGCGTAGTCGACGCCCATGCCGTAAGCACCGCTGTGTTCCAGGACCAGTTCCATGACCGCTTCATAGGTGTCCTTGTGTGCCCAGTCGCGCTGGAACTCGAGCAACACCTGCTGCCAGGTCACCGGCACGGCGCCTGCCTGAATCATCCGCTGCACCGACATGTCGTGGGCTTCTTTAGTCGTGCCGCCGGAAGCGTCAGTGACGATGTACACCTCGTAGCCTTCAGCCAGCGCGTCCAGCGTCGGGAAGTTCAGGCAGACCTCGGTCCACAGCGCGGCGATGATCAGCTTCTTGCGGCCGGTCGCCTTGACCGCTTCCACCAGCTTTTTGTCTTCCCACGAGTTCATCGACGTGCGCTCGATCGGCTGCTGATCCGGGAACACCGCCAGCAATTCAGGCCAGATGAAACCGCTGAAGCTTTTGGTTTCGACTGAGGTGTAGATGGTCGGCACGTTGAATATCTTGGCGGCTTTGGCCAAGCCGACGGTGTTGTTCTTCAGCGTCTGGCGGTCGATCGACTGAACGCCGAAGGCCATTTGCGGCTGGTGGTCGATCAGGATCAGAGCAGCGTTGGTTGGGTTCAGCAGTTCGCGGATGGACATGGGTAGATTCCTTGAGTAGTCAGCAGTGGGTTCGTTATGGGTTAGCCGCTGCGCTGGTTGCTTGGCGGCTGGCTTGGGAGTGAATTTACGGACTGGCTGCTTAAGGAACAATCCCATAGAATCGGGACTCATTGTTTCTAATTCACGGACGGTCATGGATCGTATCGAATGCATGCGCGCGTTTGTCGCGACGGTGGGCGCAAATGGCTTTGCCGCAGCAGCCCGCGCGCTGGATGTGCCGCGCTCGAAAGTCAGCAAGCAGATTCAGGCGCTGGAAGAGGCCATCGGCGTGCAACTGCTGCAGCGCACCACGCGCAGCCTGCATCTGACGGAAGCAGGCGCCGAGTACTACGACGCGTGTCGAGATGTCATCGCATCCTTGGACGAAGCCGAACAACGGGCGCGGACCGGGATGGGTGAGATACGCGGCGTGTTGCGGGTCAACGCGCCGATGTCGTTTGGGTTGAGTCGTCTGGGGCCGCTGATTCCGCGCTTCAATGAGTTGCACCCGAACGTCGAACTGCAAGTGGTGTTGAGCGATCAGCAGGTGGATCCGGTCAAGGGCGGTTTTGACGTGACCATTCGTATTGCCAGCCTGCCGGATTCGTCGATGATCGCGCGCTCACTGGCCCCGGCGCCGAGGATCATGGTGGCCTCGCCCGATTACCTGGCGCGCGAGGGCACGCCGCAAACGCCGAAGGATCTGGCACACCACAAGTGCCTGAGCTACGGCTATCTGCAGAGCGGCGTGAGTTTGCAACTGTACAACAGCAAGGAAACCCAGCGGGTGACGGTGAGCGGTCCGTTGCACGCCAATAACGGTGACATTCTGGCGCAGGCCGCGGTGGCGGGAATGGGCGTCGCATTGCTGCCCAATTTCATCATCGAGCGCGCAGTGGCGGACGGGCGACTGGTGCCGGTGCTGTGCGATTGGGAAGCGCCGCCGATTACGGTGAACGCGGTGTATCCCTCGTCCCGGCGGGTGCCGATGAAGACTCGGGCGTTTATTGATTTTCTGGTGGCTGAACTGTCGGTTGAGTCGGGGGCGTTTTGACAAAAATACGCGGGGAGTTTTTGCTCGCGAGCAGACTTGTACATTCGCTGAATATTCAGCGGCTGGAAGGCCGGCTTCGTGAGCAAGCTCACTCCCACAGGTCCGTGCTCAGCCCGGGATTCCTGGTACGGCGCCGATCCTGTGGGAGCGAGCTTGCTCGCGAAGAGAGAGGAACATCCGCTGCATCTCTGGCGTCTGGAACACCGGCCTTGCGAGCGACGCGCTTCGGTTTAGCCAATCACGCCGCTCAAACCACACTCCCCACCGGCACTTTCCCCGCCAGGCCATCCGCCAGACTCGCCAGCACCATCTCGCCCATCCGCGTCCGCGTTTGAACGGTAGCGCTGGCGCGGTGGGGTTGCAGGACGACGGTTTCCAAGGCGAACAGGGCATCCGGCACATGGGGCTCGTCAGCGAACACATCCAGCCCCGCGCCAGCAATTGATCCCGCTTCCAGCGCCGCAACAAGGTCCGGCTCATTGACCAGACTGCCCCGCGCCACGTTGATCAAAAACCCCTGCGCGCCCAGCGCTTCCAGCACCTTCGTGTTGATAATGCCTTTGGCTTTGTCCGCGGCTGCAGCAACGATCAGCGCATCACTCTGCGCCGCTAATTCGACCAGATCGCTGACGAAGGTGTAAGGCACATCGCCCATGGCGTTGAGGTCGGTGTAGCTGATTGGGCAGCCGAACGCTGCGGCTCGGGTGGCGACGGCCCGCCCTACCCGGCCCATGCCGACGATGCCGATGCGCATGCCGCTGAATTGACGCGCCAGTGGCAGCGGCACCAGCGGCGTCGCGGTCTTGGCCCATGCGCCGGAGCGCACATAACGGTCGCCTGTGCACAGCCCGCGGCAGGCGGAAATCAGCAAAACGATGGCAAGGTCGGCGACGTCTTCGGTCAGCGCGCCAATGGTGGCCGAGACACGAATGCCACGGTCCCGCGCGTAGGCTAGATCAATCGCGTCGGTGCCGACGCCGTTGACCGCGATGACTTCCACGTTCGGCAATTGCTCCATCACTTCCCGGGTGATGCCGGTGTGGCCGCCAGTCACCACGCCGCGAATGTTGGCGCCGTGCTCGCGCAGATAAGCCGCCTTGTCGGCCTGCTGGAAGTACGGGCGAACGGTGTACAGCTCGTTCAGCCGCGCGTTGATGTCAGGGATAAGGATCGGGCTCAGCTGGAGGATTTCAGGTTTCATCGGTATCTCGCTCATCTCGAATTCGGACGGATCAACCACGGCCCACGAAGGGCATGTTGGTGGCCATGACAGTCATGTTCAGCACGTTGGCCGACAGCGGCAGCGCGGCGATATAACGCACGGCATCGGCGATGTGTTTGACGTCGATCATCGGCTCGACGGCGGTCGAACCATTGGCCTGACGCACACCCTTGGTCATGCGCACCGACAGCTCGGTCAGCGCGTTGCCGATGTCGATCTGGCTGCAGGCGATATTGAATTCGCGACCGTCCAGGGCCAGGCTTTTGGTCAGGCCCAGTACCGCGTGCTTGCTGGCGGTGTACGGCCCGGTGAACGGGCGTGGCACATGGGCGGAGATCGAACCGTTGTTGATGATCCGGCCTCCTTGGGGCGACTGTTTGCGCATCAGGCCAAACGCGCCGCGGCTGCACAGGAAAACGCCCGTCACGTTGGTGTCGATCACGCTCAGCCACTTCTCGATCGGCAGCTCGTCCATCGGCACGGCGGGGGCGTTGACGCCAGCATTGTTAAACACCAGATCGAGGCGGCCATACACCTCCTCGATCGTCGCGAACAGGTGATCGACGCTGGCCGGATCTCGCACATCGCACGACACCGCCAACGCTTCGCCGCCCTGCTTGCCCGCTTGCACCACCAGTTCTTCGAGGGGTTCCAGCCGACGCCCGGTCACCACCACTTTGAAGCCATCTTCAAGCAGGCCCAATGCGACCGAGCGGCCGATGCCACTGCCAGCGCCGGTAACCAGAGCAATTTTCGAAACGGATTGATCAGTCATTATTATTCTCCTTGTTGCTCATCAAAATGCTGCGGTTCTGGGTGAATCGCTCAGCGACGCTCACCCACTCTCACTTCAAATTCGCCGACGCCGTCGATGCCGCCGTTGATCACGTCGCCCGGTTGGAGCGCAGCAACGCCGGGCGGCGTGCCGGTCATGATCAGATCGCCGGCGCGCAACGTGACGGAGTGGGAAAGCTGGCTGATGACTTCGCTCACCGACCAGATCTGGCTGTCAAGGTCGGAACGCTGACGCTCGACGCCGTTGACGCTCAGCCAGATGGCGCCTTGTCGCGCGTGACCGTCGCGGCCTGCCGGGCGAATGGGCGTGATCGGCGCAGAGCCGTCGAACGCCTTCGCCGGCTCCCATGGATTGCCCACCGCCTTGGCGGCCATTTGCAGATCGCGGCGGGTCAAATCAAGGCCTGCGGCGTATCCCCATACGTGGTCCAGCGCGTGTTCGACGTCGATCTCATAGCCGTCCTTGCCGATGGCGACGACCAGTTCGATCTCGTGGCAGAACTGTTCGGTCTGGGTCGGAAACGCGACCTCGCCCACTGCGTCCGCAACCGACGTCGCCGGCTTCATGAAGAACGCCGGGACCTCGCGCTCGGCACTGGCTGCATGATCCTGCGAGCCGCCCCACTGGTAATTACGGCCCAGGCAAAACACCCGGCCAATGGGGAATCGCGCATCACTGCCATGTACCGGCAGACTGCTGACTCGGGGAGGTTCGAATACAAAGTTGTTCATGGAATTCCTTATCACCGAAAGACGCTCGACCCAGCCAGATGCATTTCAGACTACGGGATCAAACGGCGGGAAAGTTGGACAAAACCGTGTTTGCGCTGGACTAAAAAACTCAATATCGCCGGCATTAAAAAAGGCGTATTTGCATACGCCTCTGCCCGGTACGGCATAAGTTCACACACACATTCTTGAGCGGTTACCGGGCCTTGAGCTCGATGCGATAAATGCGGCCGAGCAACAGTGAATAAGACAGCGTGCCGATACACGCGACCCCGCCGATGAACCAGAACGCCCAGGCGAAGTTGCCGGTGACGTGCAGGATCTGCCCGATGACAATCGGTGTGACGATGCCGCCGATATTGGCCGCCAGGCTGGTGATGCCCCCGGTCAGACCGATCAGCTCCTTGGGTGCGATTTCCGACACGGCCGCCCAAGAGGATGACGCGATGCCCTGTGCGAAAAAGGCAATTGTGAGCAGCGCGATGCAGACTTCATTGGAGTCGGTGAAGTTGACCAGCATGATCGACATGCCCAGCGCCGAACCCACCACCAGTGGCAGCTTGCGAGAGAAGGACAGCGAGTAGCCGCGACGAATCATCCAGTCGGCGATAAACCCTGCCAGCAGTACGCCGACGGTGGCACCAATGAACGGCAGCACCGCGAAGATGCCGACTTTGACCATGGTCAAATGCCGCTCTTCAATCAGATAGGTCGGGAACCACGTCAGGAAAAAGTACAGCGCCGAGGTGCTGGCGAACTTGCCCAGGCAGATGGCCCAGACCTGACGGTATTTCAGCAGCTCGGCGATTTGCGCCCACTTGAATGTGTTTCGCTCCTGACTGCTTTTGACCAGGCCGCCGCCGTCTTCGATGTAGGCCAGCTCTTCCTTGCTGACCTTCTTGCAGTTCATTGGATCGCGGTACAAGTACAGCCAGGCCATCCCGAAAACGATGCCAATAATTCCGGTACTGTAAAACACGTGGCGCCAGTCATAGGTCGTCGCGAGCCACAGCAACAAGCCGGTGAACAGCGCCGTGCCCAGATACTGGCCGCACACGTAGATGCTGCTGGCCATGCCCCGCTCCCGCGCCGGAAACCAGACCGTGACCGCGCGGCTGTTGGCCGGGAACGCCGGGGCCTCCATCGCGCCGATGGCCAGACGCAAACCGAACAGTGAAGCGAAACCGCCGACCATGCCTTGGCACACCGTGACCGCCGACCACGAAATCAGTGACGCGCCGTAGGTAAAGCGCGAGCCGAATCGGTCGGCGATGAAGCCGGCGGGCACCAGGGCGAAGGCGTAGGTCCAGGCGAAAGCGGAGAAGATCAGGCCCATCTCGACCTTGTCCAGACCGAGGTCTTTGGCCATGAAAGGCGCAGCGATGGAGATGTTGACGCGGTCGACGTAGTTGATGATCGTGGCGATCAGCAACAGCGACAGCATGAACCAGCGACGGTGGGTCATAGGTCGGGCGGGAGCGGCAGTGGCAGGAGCGGCCACGACGGCATCCATCGCCTGAATATCAGGGTTGCTCGACATGAGAATTCCTCATTGTTTTTATTGGTATCGAGTGATGACGTGCACCCCCAAGTTATCGTACGACCGGTTTTAAACAAGACGATGCTTAGAACGTTTTTGGATTTCAAAAGAGGCCCGTAATGAATTGTCCAAAAAACTACGGGCGTGCTAAAACAGCGAATGGCAACTAAGTCCAGGCGCAAATGCCTGTGCCAGAGCGGTCTATAGAACGTGAGCGGTAAACACATTCTTGGACAAATCGACTCGCCACTTCCCTGATGAAAGTTTTGGATTTAGTCATACGACGACCGACAATAAGAAACACAAGACGAGGAGCACTCGATGGATTCCGTCAATCGCGTACCCACCTACGGAATGCAGCAGCGCAGTGAGCGGCCGGACTTTTACATCCGCGGCAAAACCGAGGGCAAACCGGAGACCGCGCCCCATCGGCACGAGTATTTTCAGATTCAGATCAACCTCGGCGGCGACACCGTGCAGCACATTGGCGGCGTGGTGCGGCCCTTCCCGCGCAACACGCTGGCGTTCATCCTGCCGCACAAGTTGCATCTGATCCCGCATCCGCCGGAGGGCAATTTTCTGCTGATCAACTTTGCCCAGACCTTCCTGCTGCCCCAGCTGCAATGCGACCCGCTGGACCTCGAAGACGTGGCCATCGCCCTCGCCCCGGAGCTGTCGCCGTTTCGATTTCAGGAGCATCTGGATTTCACCTTGGGTGCCGCTGACTTTGCCGAGATCGAGCAGTTATTGGGCCGCATGCGTGAGCTGGACGCCAACCGGCAGTTCGGCACGCGGGAGGTGCTCAAAGGGTGCCTCCTGCAACTGATCGGCACGGTCTGCCAGCTGTACGCCGAGCCGATCAAGTTGCTGGCCGATGACAACGCCTCCGAGCGCAGCCGCCGCGACGCACTGGCGCGGATGTCGGAGTACGTGCGCAAAAACCTCGACGACCCGGACTTGAGCCTGAAAAAAGCTGCCTCGGCCGCGTTTCTGTCGCCCAACTACCTGACCCACTGGCTGCGCAAGGAGGTCGGCAAGACCTTCAGCGAGCTGGTGCTGGAACGGCGCATGCATCTGGCGCGCACGTTGTTGCTCAACGGCAGCAAGCCAGTGGGGGAAGTGGCGAGGTTGTGTGGGTTTGCCGACGAGGCCTACTTCTCGCGGCGCTTCCGCCACGCCCACGGCATGCCGCCGGGGCAGTTCAGAAAGCAGCGGGATTTGTAGCGCGCAGCCCCTTGTTCCCGCGCCGAGTGGATCCTTGAGAAGACAACCGCTGGCCCGCCCAACTTTATCTCGGCCCCAGTGTTTCTTCTCCCCTCCAGAGCGTTAAGCTTGGCGCCATGGATGACTCCGACTATCTGCGTCTTCTGACGAGCCAGGCCGAGCAAGCCAATGCGTTTCTGTCCAATGCGCGCAAGTGGGAGCGCGAGCGTTGGGTATGCGAACGGTTGCTGCAGGGCCTGAACATTCCCCATCGCACCGACGACTTCCTGCCTGCCGGGCAAGAGCCGCCGGACGTACTGTTTCGCGACGCATGTTTTGAAGTGTTCTTTGTTCTGGACGAAGGCCGTCGGTTGAACGATGAATGGCGCGAAGAACTGCAACGCCGACGCAGCGCGTTTTCCCTCAGCCAGCTGGTGCGGCGCGAAGCCAAACCCAAACGCATCCCCGCTGCCGAATTGCTGCGGCGCCTGGCGCCAACCCTGCGAAAAAAGGCTCACAACTACAAAGAGCGCGGGCTGGATCTGGGCGAGTTGGACATCATTGCTTTCGCCAGCCTTAAGCGCGAGGTGCTCGACCTGAACAGCCACTTTCCTCCGCCTACCGAGTACTTGCGTCAGGGCTGGCGATCACTCTCGCTGGTCGGGCCGACCTTCGCCCGGGTATTGTTCGCCCATCCGGATGCCCCGGATTTCCTGCGGACCAATCTGGGCCGCAGCGTGGTTTTTGATGTGGGAATCAGTTTATGAGTCCGTTGCAGGAATTGATCGCCGATGTACCCCAGCGCGGCCGCGTACGCTGGATCGGCGTGCGCCCGGAATCCCGTGGCGAGATGGTTGAACTGGACGCCGTGGAAGCCCGCCGCGAAGCAGGCCTGACGGGCGATCACGCCCGCCCGGGGCCGCGCAATGCCCGACAGGTGACGCTGATCCAGTGGGAGCATTTCGCCGTGGTCAGCTCGCTGATGGGCCGGGCCGAGGACAACCCGGTGTTGCCACAGGATCTGCGACGCAACATCGTGATCAGCGGCATCAACCTGTTCAGCCTGAAAAGCCGACGCTTCCGCATCGGTCAGGCGATCTTCGAAACCACCGGCTGGTGCCAACCCTGCGCGCGCCTTGAGCAGCGTCTCGGCCATGGCATCTTCCAGGCCGTTCGCGGCCATGGCGGAATCACCGCGCGGGTGATACAAAGCGGCATCGTGCGTCTGGATGATGTTTTGTGTATCGAGCCCATCGAAACGAACGTCCAGAACTTTAACGCAGCCAACAGCGCCGTTTCCTGATCCGGGTCAGTATTGATAAATAAGGTCAAATGATCAGCCGCCTGAAACCTGCCGACACCGCGCGTGTCGAAACGTACATTCGAGCCCCCCGCCCAAGCCGAGCGCCGGCCTTTTTGGCGTTGGCGGCTCCTTGTAGGGGTGCTCGGACCGGGCCCTTTTTGAGCCATTTACAGAGCCATCTGACGCTATGAGCTGCCTTGCGCTCGCGCGGATTGCGCTGACACAGAATTCCTTAAGCCTTATGAGATATCCCCATGACCCATCGTATTGTGATTGTCGGCGGAGGCGCTGGCGGTCTGGAGCTGGCTACCCGCCTGGGTAAAACCCTGGGCAAGAAAGGCACCGCCAGCGTCACGCTGGTCGACGCCAACCTGACCCACATCTGGAAACCGCTGCTGCATGAGGTGGCCGCCGGTTCGCTCAACTCTTATGAGGACGAGCTGAATTACGTGGCACAAGCCAAGTGGAACCACTTTCAGTTCCAGATGGGTCGCATGACCGGCCTGGATCGGGAGAACAAGCAGATCCACCTGGCCGAGATCCTCGACGAAAACGGCAATGAGCTGGTCCCGGCGCGCAGCCTGGATTACGACTCACTGGTGATTGCCGTGGGCAGTACGACCAATGATTTCGGCACCAAAGGCGCGGCAGAACACTGCCTGTTCCTTGACACGCGCAAGCAGGCCGAGCGCTTCCACCAGCAATTGCTCAATCGTTATCTGCGCGCCCACGCGAGCCAGACGGATGTGGCCGAGGAGATCAACGTCGCCATCGTCGGTGCCGGGGCCACGGGTGTCGAGCTGGCTGCGGAACTGCACAACGCGGCCCACGAACTGGCGGCCTACGGGCTGGGCCAGATCAAGCCGGAAAATCTGCGCATCACGGTGATCGAGGCGGGCCCGCGCGTCTTGCCTGCCCTGCCGGAACGTATTGGCGGACCGGTGCACAAGACGCTGGAAAAACTGGGCGTCACGGTGCTGACCAATTCGGCGGTCAGCGAGGTGACGGCTGACAGTCTGGTCACTGCGACCGGTCAGGTGATTCCTGCAACGCTGAAGGTCTGGGCGGCGGGCATCCGCGCGCCGGCATTTCTGGAGGGCATCGCTGGCCTGGAGACCAATCGCATCAACCAGCTGCAAGTGCGTCCGACGCTGCAGACCAGCCGCGACGACAATATCTTCGCCTTCGGTGATTGCGCGGCCTGCCCGCAGAAAGGCACCGACCGCAACGTCCCGCCCCGCGCCCAAGCGGCGCACCAGCAGGCATCGTTGCTGGTGAAATCGCTGAAGCTGCGCATCGAGGGCGGCACGCTGCCGGAGTATCGCTACAAGGACTACGGCTCGCTGATTTCGCTGTCGAAGTTCTCGGCGGTCGGCAATCTGATGGGCAACCTGACCGGTAGCGTCATGCTCGAAGGCTGGCTGGCGCGGATGTTCTACGTCTCGCTGTACCGCATGCACCAGATGGCGCTGTACGGCATGTTCCGCACGCTGATGCTCATGTTGGGCAGCCGAATCGGTCGCGGCACCGAGCCACGGATGAAGCTGCACTAAGGCTGGTCCTCAAGGCCCGCCGCACCAATGCGGCGGGCCTCATCCCTCCCTCATTCCAGACACCCGCCTTACCGGGCAGGCGCGAGAGTGCGCGCCCGTTACGGCATCACCCGCCCTTTGCCCAGATGCTTGGCCTTGTACATCCAGCGGTCGGCTTCGCGCATGAGTTCATCCGGTGCCTTCCCGGAGCCGGGTTCGTACATGGAAAAGCCGATGCTGGCGTTGCTGCAAATGACATCGCCTTTGATCGTGAGGGGCTGTGCAATCGCGACGAGGAGTTTCTGGGCCACCTCGCGCGCTTCTTCCACACCCGGCGTGATGCCTTCGAGAATCACGATGAATTCGTCACCGGCCAGCCGCACCAAGCTGTCGGTCCTGCGGATGCAGCTCTGCAAACGTGTGGCAATAGCGCGCAGCAGATCATCACCGGCATCGTGCCCGTAACTGTCGTTGATGACTTTGAATCCATCCAGGTCAATGAACATCAGCGCCATTTGCAATCTGGAGCGATCCGCCCGCGCCTGAGCGATAGGCAACAGCGAGTCCAGCGCGCGGCGATTGTGCAGACCGGTCAGGGAGTCATGTCGGGCCTCCTGCTCTAGCTCCTTGCGCGCCTGAATGTTCTGGATGATCGAAATGAAATATTCCAGCTCTCCTGCTTCGGACAGCTTCTTCGTAACGCTCAGATTGACCCAAACCGCTCTGCCGTCTTTGCGCAGGTAACGCTTTTCCATCTGGTAGCTGTTGATTTCACCGACGCTCAGCTGATGCAACATCTCAAGATCGCTGCCCAGATCGTCGGGGTGGGTGATGTCCTGAAACGTCAGGTGCTTGAGCTCATCGGGCGCGTAGCCAAGGACATCGCACAGCGCGGCGTTGACGCTGATCCAGCCACCATCCGGCGCGACCAGCGCAATGCCTACCGACGCCAGCTCGAACATCGATCGATAGCCCGCCTCACTGGCCTGAAACAACGCCTCGGAGCGATTCTTCTGAATCCGCGTCAGCATCAGGTTTTCCCGCAGCTGCATTTCCCGGCTGACGATCTCGGCCAGGTCGTGGAGGATGGACAGCTCGTCTGGGGTGAGGATTCTGGGCTGCGCGTCAATGGCGCAAAGCGTGCCCACGGCAAAGCCCTGGCTGGTGCGTATGGGTACGCCAGCATAAAAACGGATATGGGGATCGCCTGTGACCATTTGGTTGTCGCAGAAACGCGCGTCTTCGGCGGCATCGGGCACCACAAGCTCGGTGGCCTCAAGGATGGCGTGCGCACAGAACGCGACCTCCCGCGGCAACTCTGTCGCTTCAAGCCCTACTCGGGACTTGAACCACTGACGGTCCTGATCCACCAGCGATATCAGAGCAATCGGCACGTTCAGCACTTGCGCCACCAGACGAGTGATCCGGTCTAGCGCGACCTCGGGCGGCGTGTCGAGTACTTCGAGAAGATGCAGCGCTTCAAGTCGCTGTTGCTCGAATGGAGGAGTTGGCGACTTCATATTACGGCCGATCCTGAAAAGACTGCCTGAAGTCTATACCGGGCCTCATGAATCCGCACCGGGAGCGACGTGTTAATAACGGGCTTGGCCGTCGCGATTGATCAACCTGCCGACGAAGAAATTCTGTCACGCCTTGTCATAAAAACGTGCTGCTTGCTGTGATCCCATCAACGCATCTCACCCCGATGTCGCTTGATTACAGGAAGTCATCCATGTTGCAGCTCTCCCGACTGATGCTGGCCGCAGGCCTTGGCATCGCGATCAATCTATCCATGGCCGCCACGGCAGGCGCAGCGTCCGAGGTCACCGGCGCCGGCTCCACGTTCATTTATCCGGTGCTGTACAAGTGGGCCACCGATTACAACCAGAAGACTCAGATCAAGGTCAATTACCAGTACGTCGGCTCCGGCGCGGGCATTGCACTGATCAAGGAAGGCGCTGTGGATTTCGGGGCGACTGACCGGCCGATGAGTTCGGCTGACCTTCAAGCGCTGGGCCTGCAGCAGTTTCCTTCGGTGATCGGCGGCATCGTCCCGGTCATCAACGTCGCCTCAGTCAAACCGGGCACGCTGAAATTCACAGGCCCGGTGCTGGCCGACATCTACCGGGGCAAAATCAGCAAATGGAATGACCCGGCCCTCGCCGCCTTGAACCCGGGCGTGAAATTGCCTGACGCAAACATCAGCGTGGTGTATCGCTCGGATGATTCCGGCACCACGTTTAATTGGGTCAGTTACCTGGCGAAGGTCAGTCCGCAATGGAAGAGTCAGCTCGGTGCGGGGTCTTCGGTGAAGTGGCCGGTGGGCATGGGCAGCAAAGGCAGCGAGGGCGTTGCGACGTACGTGAAGCAGGTGCCGAACTCGATCGGCTACGTCGAGTACGCCTACGTCAAACAGCAGAAGTTGAATTATGGGCTGTTGCAGAACGCTGCCGGCACGTTCGTGACGCCGAGCACCGAAAGCTTTCAGGCGGCAGCGGCCACAGCAGACTGGAAAAACGCGAAGGATTTTGACCTGTCGATGCTCGACGCGCCGGGGGAAAACGCTTATCCGATTACCGCCGCGACGTTCATCGTCATGTACAAGCAACCCAAAGACGCTGACCGGCAGAAGACTGTTCAGGATTTCTTCCGCTGGACGCTGGAGAGCGGGCAGGAACACGCACGCTCGCTGGACTTCGCACCGATCCCCGATGACCTGAAAAACCAGATCGAGGCTTACTGGGCTAACCCGCCCAAGGCTCAGTAAATACCAGAAACGAAAAAAGCGTCCCGAAGGACGCTTTTTTGTAGCTTCAGCGCGAGTGGCGCTTAAGCGGTATTTTCTGCCCGGATACAGCTGGGGCAAAAATGGTCGGGGTAAGGGGATTCGAACTCCTGACATCCTGCTCCCAAAGCAGGCGCGCTACCGGACTGCGCTATACCCCGTTGAAACATTGAAAACACCCTAAGGTATTTTCAGAGCGGGTGACGCGAATGGCGTCACTCCCTAAGATCCAACCCGATGAAGCCAGGTCAAAAATGGTGGGTCGTGTGGGATTCGAACCTACGACCAATTGGTTAAAAGCCAACTGCTCTACCAACTGAGCTAACGACCCAAATAATGGTCGGGGTAAGGGGATTCGAACTCCTGACATCCTGCTCCCAAAGCAGGCGCGCTACCGGACTGCGCTATACCCCGACGGTACTACCTCTTGAAATTGGCTCCGTGACCAGGACTCGAACCTGGGACCCAATGATTAACAGTCATTTGCTCTACCGACTGAGCTATCACGGAACGATCTTTTCAAATCTATCAATTTCAGATGCAGCGTTTGACGTGCTTCAACACAACAAATTCAGTAAATATTCACCAGACGAATCTGGCATTTACCTCACTGAACCTACCGCATTTTCAGCCTCTTCGACCTGTTTGCATCGCTGCGTTCACGTCTCTGAGGCGCGCTATTCTACATTTCCAGAAACACCTGTCAACCCTCTAAATTGCTTTCAAGACAATGATTTGCGATTTTTTTGCGGATCGTCCTCAAGCCCCCGAAAATCTGCGGTTCAGTGAATAAATCACGGCGCATAAAAAAGGGCTCCCACCAGGAGAGCCCTTTTGCGCCTCTATATAGAGGCGCGGATCAGCCGAAGACGATCTCGTCGTCCTGCACCGTACCTCTGATGCTGGTGCCGGGCATGAAGCCACCCGACAGGATCAACTGAGCCAGCGGGTTTTCGATCCAGCGCTGGATCGCTCGTTTGAGCGGACGCGCGCCGTACACTGGGTCGTAGCCGACGGCGATCAGCTTGTCCATCGCCTCGGTGGACAGCTCCAGGCGCAGATCGCGCTCCGCCAGACGCTGACGCAGACGGCCCAACTGGATCTCGGTGATGCCGGCGATCTGGTCGCGAGCCAGCGGTTCGAAGATCACCACTTCGTCGACCCGGTTGATGAACTCCGGACGGAAGTGCGTGGTGAGCGCATCCATGACCGCCGCGCGCTGCCCTTCCCGATCGCCCACCAGCTCCTGAATGCGAGCCGAGCCCAGGTTGGAGGTCATGACGATCACGGTATTACGGAAATCCACCGTACGCCCGTGACTGTCGGTCAGACGCCCGTCTTCGAGCACTTGCAGCAGGACGTTGAAGACGTCCGGGTGTGCTTTCTCGACTTCGTCCAGCAGGATGACCGAGTAAGGCTTGCGGCGTACCGCTTCGGTCAGATAGCCGCCCTCTTCGTAACCAACATAGCCTGGTGGCGCGCCGATCAGTCGAGCCACGGAATGTTTCTCCATGAACTCGGACATGTCGATCCGCACCATCGCCTCTTCGGTGTCGAACAGGAATTCCGCCAGCGCCTTGCACAGCTCGGTCTTACCCACGCCGGTTGGGCCGAGGAACATGAACGAGCCGCTCGGGCGGTTAGGGTCCGACAGCCCGGCACGCGACCGGCGCACCGCGTTGGCCACCGCGACGACCGCTTCGTTCTGGCCGATCACGCGCTGGTGCAGCAGCTCTTCCATTTTCAGCAGCTTGTCACGCTCGCCTTCAAGCATCTTCGACACAGGAATGCCGGTCCACTTGGACACGACCTCGGCAATCTCTTCCTCGGTCACTTTGCTGCGCAGCAGCTGGTTCTCCGGCTTGCCGTGCTGGTCGACCATCTGCAGGCTGCGTTCCAGATCGGGAATCACGCCGTACTGCAATTCAGCCATGCGGTTGAGGTCGCCCTTACGCCGCGCTGCTTCCAGTTCCTGGCGAGACTGCTCGATCTTTTGCTGAATCTGCGCAGAACCGGTCACTTCCGCCTTTTCGGAAGTCCAGATTTCTTCGAGGTCGGCGTATTCCCGCTCAAGGCGCTGAATCTCTTCCTGGAGTTTTTCCAGACGCTTGATCGCAGCCTCGTCGTCTTCCTTCTTGAGCGCCTGCGCTTCTACCTTCAACTGGATCAGACGACGCTCCAGACGGTCGAGCACTTCCGGCTTGGAGTCGATCTCCATGCGAATGCGGCTGGCCGCTTCGTCGATCAGGTCGATGGCTTTGTCCGGCAGCTGCCGATCGGTGATGTAGCGATGGCTGAGTTTGGCTGCCGCGATGATTGCACCGTCGGTGATCGCCACCTTGTGGTGAACCTCATAGCGCTCTTTCAAACCGCGCAGGATGGCGATGGTGTCCTCTTCACTCGGTTCATCCACCAGCACTTTCTGGAAGCGACGCTCAAGAGCGGCGTCCTTCTCTATATATTGGCGGTACTCGTTGAGCGTCGTGGCGCCCACGCAATGCAGCTCGCCACGGGCCAGCGCCGGCTTGAGCATATTGCCGGCGTCCATCGAGCCTTCGGCCTTGCCGGCACCGACCATGGTGTGCAGTTCGTCGATGAACAGAATGATCTGCCCTTCCTGCTTCGACAGTTCATTGAGCAGGCCTTTCAGGCGCTCTTCGAACTCGCCACGGAACTTCGCACCCGCGATCAGCGCGCCCATGTCCAGCGACAGCAGACGCTTGCCACGCAGGCCGTCCGGCACCTCGCCGTTGATGATGCGCTGGGCAAGGCCTTCAGCGATGGCGGTTTTACCCACGCCAGGCTCACCGATCAGCACCGGGTTGTTCTTGGTCCGACGCTGCAGCACCTGAATGGTCCGACGGATCTCATCGTCGCGGCCAATCACCGGGTCAAGCTTGCCTTCCTCGGCGCGCTTGGTCAGGTCGACGGTGTACTTGTCCAGCGCCTGACGGGATTCTTCCGCGTTAGGGTCGTTGACAGCATCACCGCCACGCAGGTTGCTGATGGCGTTTTCCAGGGCTTTCTTGCTGACACCCTGGCCGAGCAGTAGCTTGCCGAGCTTGCTGTTCTCGTCCATCGCGGCGAGTAACACCAGTTCGCTGGAGATGAACTGATCGCCTTTTTGCTGAGCCAGACGATCGGCCTGATTTAACAGGCGCGCCAGATCCTGCGACATGTTCACGTCGCCAGTCGGGTTCTGGATCTTCGGCAGTTGGTCGAGCTCTTTAGTCAGCGCAGTGCGAAGGCTGTTGATGTCGAAGCCCACTTGCAGCAGCAAAGGCTTGATCGAACCGCCCTGCTGTTCAAGCAGCGCCTGCATCAGGTGCGCAGGCTCAATGGCCGGATGGTCCAGGCCCACCGCCAGTGATTGAGAATCCGAGAGAGCGAGTTGTAATTTGCTGGTTAAACGGTCAATACGCATGGGTCACCTTCCTATATGGGCAGGCCGGAGTAATGAACACACCTAATAAAGAAAACCTGCCAGATGGCTCTTTACATGCGGCCGATTAGGCAGGATTCAAGCGCTGACGGGTTGACATGGATCAACATTAGCTTGAAGGAGGGCATTCAGAGGGAATTAGTGCGGAGCGCGGCGGAGGCTACCGGGCTTCGAGCCAGACAAGCGACGCGAACCGTCCGGTGCGTGCGCCGCGGCGATAGGAGAAGAATCGCTCATCGTTGTAGGTCGAGAGACCTCCGCCATACACCGCTGTCACGCCGTGGGCGGCCAGACGCAGGCGAGCCAACTGGTAGATATCGGCCATGAACTTGCCTGCGTTGGCGCTCGGCACGAACGCATCGGCCGTCTCGGGGTGCGTCGCCATAAAGGCATCGCGCACTTCCGGACCCACTTCAAATGCCTGCGGCCCGATGGCAGGGCCGAGCCAGACCAGAATGTCGGACGGCGCATCGGCAAAACTGTCCACCGTCGCCTCAAGCACGCCCGCCGCCAGACCGCGCCAGCCCGCATGGGCAGCGGCGACCTGAGTGCCCGCTTTGTTGCAGAACAGTGCCGGCAGGCAATCGGCCGTCATGATGGTGCACGCCACGCCCGCCGCTCTGCTCCAACTGGCATCAGCCTGAGGCACATCTGCCGGCGCGGCCTCGACCACGTTGACGCCATGAACCTGCTTCAACCATGCAGGCTGGATATCCAGGCGCGAGGTCAGTGCGGAACGGTTGTGCGCAACGGCTGCCGGATCGTCGTCAACGTGATCGCCCACATTGAAGCTGTCGAACGGCGCCGCGCTGACTCCGCCCGATCGCGTCGTGACGCACGCTTTGACACCCGCCGGCGCAGGCCAGTCGGGAATCAGCCAGTCCGTCACGCCCTCAGTCATCCAATGAACGCTTCGCGGTCTTGCTTGAGCAGCGTCAGCAACCAGACAAAGTCGTCTGGCAGCGGTGATTCCCAGCTCATGCGCTTACCGGTCGTCGGATGATCCAGTTCAAGGAAACGCGCATGCAGCGCCTGACGCGGGAAATGTTTCAGCGATTCGACCATGGTGACACTGGCCGCAGGCGGGATCCGGAAACGACCGCCGTAGGCAGGGTCGCCGACCAGCGGGAAGTTGATGTGGGCCATGTGCACACGGATCTGGTGGGTACGCCCGGTTTCCAGCTTCACCCGCACGTGGGTGTGCGAACGGAAACGCTCCAGAACCCGGTAATGGCTGACGGCAGGCTTGCCGCCTTCCATGACCGCCATGCGCTGACGCTGCTGACCATGACGACCGATCGGTGCGTTGATCTTGCCACCCGAGGTCACCACGCCGATGACGATGCACTCATAGATGCGGCTGACGCTGCGATTCTGCAGCTGGGTGACCAGTTGCGTCTGCGCCTGAATGGTCTTGGCGACCACCATCAGGCCAGTGGTGTCCTTGTCCAGGCGGTGCACGATGCCGGCACGCGGTACATTGATGATGTCCGGCACATGGTGCAGCAAGGCGTTGAGCAGGGTGCCGTCAGCGTGACCCGCTGCCGGATGCACAACCAGACCGGACGGCTTGTTGATCACCAGGATCTGGTCGTCTTCGTAGACGATGTCGAGCTCGATGTCCTGCGCGATCCACTCGCCCTGGGCTTCCTGCTCGGCTTTGAGGAGCAGAACGGCGCCGCCATGCACGATGTCACGCGGGCGCAACGCGCCTCCGTCCACAGTCAGGCGACCGTCTTTGATCCAGGCGGAAAGGCGCGAGCGCGAGTGCTCTGCGAATAGTTGGGCGGCGACTTGGTCGAGGCGTTGACCGCCCATTTCGGACGGCACCTCTGCGCGGAGTTCTATGATCTCAGACATGCTCAAACTAGGAGGTGGCACGGGCCTTTGGTTTCGGCTGTGCGCTTGTGGTTAAATACGGCGTCTTTTGTCCCGGGGGTTCCACGGGGCGCCCATCATAACAGGACGGTCCTGCGCAAGACAGCAGACCGTTATAGGGACGCAAGCCGCCATGCAAGTGAAACACCTGCTGCTGATAGCCATCCTCGGACTTACTGTTGCCTGTTCTTCGAAGAAAGAAGTCATCGACGAAAACCTCAGTGAAGTCGAGCTGTACCAGCAGGCGCAGGCCGATCTGGACAACAACAGCTATAACAGCGCCACCGAGAAGCTCAAGGCGCTGGAGTCGCGTTATCCGTTCGGTCGCTACGCTGACCAGGCGCAACTCGAGCTGATCTACGCCAACTACAAGAATGGCGAGCCCGAAGCTGCCAAGTCGGCGGCAGAGCGTTTCATTCGTCTGCACCCGCAACACCCGAACGTCGACTACGCCTATTACCTCAAGGGCCTGACCTCTTTCGACCAGGACGTCGGCATCATCGCCCGTTTCCTGCCGCTGGATCAGACCAAGCGTGACCCGGGCGCCGCTCGCGATTCGTACAACGAGTTCGCCCAGCTGACCAGCCGCTACCCGAACAGCCGCTACGCCCCTGACGCCAAGCAGCGCATGATTTACCTGCGCAACCTGCTGGCGGCCTACGAGATTCACGTTGCCGACTACTACCTGACCCGTCAGGCCTACGTCGCAGCAGCCAACCGCGGTCGTTACGTGGTTGAGAACTTCCAGGAAACCCCATCGGTCGGTGACGGCCTGGCGGTCATGGTCGAGGCCTATCAGCGTCTGCACCTGGACGACCTGGCGGACACCAGCCTGCAAGTCCTGAAAACTAACTATCCAGATCACCCGCAACTGGTCGACGGCAAGTTCGAAGCGCGCACGGCAGAAGCCGACAACCGCTCGTGGCTGTCCAAGGCGACGCTGGGCCTGATCGAAAGCCGTCCGCCGCTGCCGCCAGGACAAACCCGCGCCAACCAGGACGTGATCAAGCAGTATCAGGACGCCAAGGAAGCCATCCCTGCCGACCTGTTGCCTGAGAACCAGTCGGCTGACGAAGAGAAGAAAAACAATGACGACGACGGCACGCCGAAAAGCCGCTCGATCTTCAGCTACATGACCTTTGGCCTGTTCGACTGATTCGGTCCCTGCCAAGCGTCAGCTGAAAAAGGCCCTTCGGGGCCTTTTTTCATGCCCGACCGTTTTCCGACAGCATCCGGCGATGGAGATGACTGTGCGCCCGACACCCGCTTGGCTACACTGCGCGCTCTTCACTTCATAAGCTGACAGACATGATTCGCTTGATTATGTGGATCGCCCTGATCGTGGCGGCCATCTGGTTTTTCAAACGCCTGACCAAAGGCTCTGCCCCACGCCCGAAACCCGCAACGCCGGAACTCGACGCTGCGCCCATGGTGCGTTGCGCGCAATGTGGCGTGCATGTCCCTCAAGATCGCGCGCTAAATCAGGACCAGAAATGGTATTGCACCGAAGCGCACCGTTTGCAGGGCCCCGCTGCACGTGACCGCTGACAGCCTTTCGCTGACGACACCTCAGGCCCAACGCATCCTGCGGCTGTATCACCTCTATCGTCTGAGCATTGGCGTGCTGCTGGTGCTGTTGATCTCCAGCAGCCTGGATGCCGAACTGCTGGAGCTGGCCGATATGGAGCTGTTCCGGATCGGCTGCTGGCTGTATCTGGTGTTCAACATCCTCGTCGTGGTGCTGCTCGAACGTCCAAGCCGCCAGGGGCAACTGTTCTCTCTGGCCATGGCCGACACGCTGATGCTGGCGGCGCTGTTCTATGCCGGGGGCGGCGCGCCGAGCGGCATTGGCAACCTGATCATTGCGTCGGTGGCGATCAGCAATGTGCTGCTGCGCAAACGAACCGGGCTGCTGATTGCCGCGCTGTCAGCCATCGGTATCATTTACCTGACGTTCTACATCAGCTATCACAAGCCCTCTGCCGCCAATCATTTCGTGCAGGCCGGCTCGCTGGGTGCCCTGTGCTTTGCGGCGGCCCTGCTGGTCCAGGCCCTAGCGCGCCGCCTGCAGCTCAGCGAAGACATCGCCGAACGTCGCGCCGCTGACGTCGACAACCTTGAAGAGCTCAACGCATTGATTTTGCAGCGCATGCGGACCGGCATTTTGGTGCTCGACGAAGATCACAAGGTGCTGCTCGCCAACCAGAGCGCGCTGAATCTGCTGGGCCACGAACGCTTGCTGGGCGAGATCGTCGACGCCTATTCGCCGCAGTTGGTCGAGCGCCTGGGTCAGTGGATGGCCAACCCGTCCATGGCACCGCGCAGCATCACCACTTCGGCCATCGGCCCGGTGCTGCGTCCGGGGTTCATCGCCCTGACGCGCGGCAGTCATCGCCACACGCTGGTATTTCTCGATGACCTGTCGCAGATTTCCCAACAGGCCCAGCAGCTCAAACTGGCCGCGCTGGGCAGACTGACCGCCGGTATCGCCCACGAGATCCGCAACCCGCTGGGCGCCATCAGTCATGCCGCCCAACTGCTGCTGGAATCCGAGGAACTGACCGTTCCGGACCGGCGTCTCAGTCAGATCATTCACGATCAATCGCGGCGGATGAATCTGGTGATCGAGAACGTTCTGCAGTTGTCCCGTCGACGTCAGACCGAACCCCATCTGCTCGATCTCAAGCAGTGGCTCGAGGCCTTCGTCCGCGAACTTCGCGATGAGCTGACGGCGGATCAAAGCGTGCATCTGGACATCGGCGCAGGCGTGCTCAGTACGCAGATGGACGCGGAACAGTTACAGCAGGTGATGAGCAATCTGGTGCAAAACGGTTTGCGCTACAGCGGCCAGCTGCACGAACACGCGCAAGTTTGGCTAAGGTTGTTTCAAGCACCGTTCAGCGAACTGCCGACGCTGGAAGTTCTCGACGACGGGCCGGGCGTTGCCGAGGAGCATCTCGCGAAAATCTTCGAGCCCTTCTTCACCACCGAAAGCAAAGGAACCGGCCTGGGCCTGTACCTGTCGCGCGAACTGTGCGAAAGCAATCAGGCGAGCCTCAATTACACACCACGGGAAGGTGGCGCAAGCTGCATGCGAATTACCTTCGCCCATCCGTTCAAACTGAGCTGAACATGAGCCCACGGCAAAAAATTCTGATCGTCGACGATGAGCCGGACATTCGTGAGTTGCTGGAAATCACGCTCGGACGGATGAAGCTAGACACCCGCAGCGCGCGAAACGTCAAGGAAGCCCAAGAGTGGCTGGCCCGCGAAGCGTTCGACCTGTGCCTGACCGACATGCGCCTGCCCGATGGCAATGGCCTGGAGCTGGTGCAGCACATTCAAAAGCGCCACAACCAGGTGCCGGTGGCGATGATCACCGCCCACGGCAGCCTCGACACAGCGATCCATGCCCTGAAAGCCGGCGCGTTCGACTTTCTGACCAAACCGGTCGACCTGACGCGATTGCGTGAGCTTGTGACGAGCGCTCTGCGCCTGCGTATTGCGCCTGCTGAAGACAACCGCATCGATAACCGCCTGCTCGGCAGCTCGCCACCGATGCAGGCGCTGCGCAAGCAAATCGCCAAACTGGCCCGCAGCCAGGCGCCGATTTACATCAGCGGCGAATCGGGCAGCGGCAAAGAACTGGTGGCCCGGTTGATTCATGAGCAAGGCCCGCGTGCCGAGCAGCCGTTCGTGCCAGTCAACTGTGGCGCAATCCCGTCAGAGCTCATGGAAAGCGAATTCTTCGGACATCGCAAAGGCAGCTTTACCGGGGCCCACGAAGACAAACCCGGGCTGTTTCAGGTCGCCAATGGCGGGACGCTGTTTCTCGATGAAGTGGCGGATCTGCCGCTGGCGATGCAAGTGAAACTGCTCCGCGCGATCCAGGAAAAATCCGTTCGCGCCATCGGTGGCCAGCAGGAGCAAGTCGTGGACGTTCGCGTGCTGTGCGCCACCCACAAGGACCTCAATCAGGAAGTGGCCGCCGGGCGTTTCCGGCAGGATTTGTACTACAGGCTGAACGTCATCGAGCTCCGCGTACCGCCCTTGCGCGAGCGCCGCGAAGACATCGAAGAGATCGCCAACAGCGTGCTGCGTCGCCTGACTGAATCCGCCGGCGAGCCTGCCACCCTCCTCCCGCCCCACGCGCTGGCGGCGCTCAAGGGCTATCGTTTTCCCGGCAACGTGCGCGAGCTGGAAAACATGCTTGAGCGGGCATACACGCTGTGCGAAGACGATCAGATCAACACCGCAGACCTGCGCCTGGCCGAGCCGTCACGCCCCACCGAGCAGGATGGCCCGAGCCTGGCCGACATCGATAACCTGGAAGACTATCTGGAAAGCATCGAGCGCAAGCTCATCCTGCAAGCGCTGGAAGAAACCCGCTGGAATCGCACGGCGGCCGCGCAGCGTTTGAATTTGACCTTCAGGTCCATGCGTTATCGGTTGAAGAAGTTAGGGCTGGAGTGATGGATTCGACGACGTACGCTTGATAAGTCCCAAAAAGGGACCTATCGTTCCCTTTTTGGGACTTATCCAGACAAATCCCTATGAACATCGGCGATGCGCTCTTCACCACGACTCAGCAACGAGTGCTGGGCCTGCTCTTCGGCAATCCGGAGCGGAGTTTCTATACCAACGAAATCAGTCGCTGGGCCCAGGTCGGCAAAGGCAGCACAACTCGTGAGCTGGAGAAATTGCACTCAGCAGGTTTGCTGACCGCAACCCGCCAAGGCAACCAAATCCATTATCAGGCGAATCCTGAAAGTCCGGTGTACCCCGAACTGGTTGGCCTTGTGCGCAAAACATTCGGCATCGCCGATCACCTCCGAGTGGAGTTGTTGCCTTTCGCAGACCAGATTCAGCGAGCGTTTATTTACGGCTCGGTTGCGAAAGGGACCGCAAACACATCCAGCGACATAGATCTGATGCTGATCGGTGAAGGCGTCAGCTACAGCGAAGTGATGGAGCGTATGATCCCGCTCGAAGAGATGCTGGGCAGACCCATCAACCCGACGCTCTACACGCCGTCGGACTGGAAAGCGAAGCTCGCCACCGGCAACAGCTTTGTGACCCGAGTGGCAGAGCAGGAAAAGATCGACATCATCGGAAGCGATTAGGGAGAACCCACGGAATGGGCAACGAGCCTTTGGCGAACTTGGTACGTACCGGCGGATTGAAAGCCGAGCCTGCTGACAAGAACGAATGTATCGGACTGGTCCGCTCGGCGCTTGATAGGCTGTTGGACGCTCATAATTCCGCGCTTTCATACGCCAGCCGTTTTGATCTGGCCTATAACGCTGCACACGCACTGGCGCTGGCGGCAATGCGCCTGAAAGGATACCGGTCAGACCGCCGCTATCTCCTGTTTCAGTGCCTTCCACACACGCTGAATCTGGATAAAGTGCGGGTAAGGCTCTTTGCGCTTTGCCACGAGCGCAGAAACCTCGCTGAATACGAAGGCTACATGGATATCGATGACGCGCTGCTCGCGGAGCTACTCACGAGTACCGAAGCACTTCGAGGCCTACTGGCGTCGGAGATGGCCGCTCATGGTTTCAGTCTCCCCTCTGGCGCATAAGGCGCCGCATCAATAATCGGCCTTTCCCCCACCAGCAAATCCGTCAGCAACTGACACGAAGCCGGCGCCAGCACTAGGCCGTTGCGGTAGTGGCCGCAGTTGAGCCACAAGCCTTGATGATTTGGCACCGGACCGATGAAAGGAATGCCATCCGGCGATCCCGGCCGCAGCCCTGCCCAGTGCCCGACCACCTGCGCGTCCGCCAGCGCGGGGATTAGTTCGATCGCCGAGGCTTTCAGGCTTTCCAGAGCATTTTCAGTGGGTGTCTTATCAAAACCTTCGTGTTCGAGCGTGCTGCCGATGAGGATATGCCCGTCGCGCCGAGGGATGGCGTAACGGCCCTTGGCGAGGATCATGCTCGGGAGAAAGTCGGCGGCGCACTTGTAGAGAATCATCTGCCCTTTGACCGGCTCAACGGGCAGCGCAAGGCCAAGTTTGCCGAGCAGATCGCCGCTCCACGCACCCGCCGCCAGCACCACGCTGTCGCCGAGCACATCGCCCTCCTCCGTCGTAACGCCCAGCACGCGATCACCTTCGCGCACAAAGTCGATGACCTGGCAGTGCTCGCGAATCACCACATTGGGCAGCGCCAGCAGTGCCGCTTTGAGCGACTTGACCAGGCGCGGGTTGCGCACGTTGGCGACGTCGGCCATGTGCACCGCTCTCGAATAACCGCCGCCCATGACCGGCACGGCATCGTAGACCGCAGAAATGTCCACTGAGGTCAGCGGACGATTCATACGCGCAGCCCACTCGAGCGCCTCTGCTTCGTCGTCGAGGTCCAGCCAGTAAAGGCCGGTCTTGTGCACTTGCGGATCGATGCCGGTCATTGCCAGCAAGCGCTCGGCGAGCTGTGGGTAAAAATCTTGGGACCAGTGCGAGAGTGCCGTTACCGCCGGGCTATAGCGCCATGGGTAGAGCGGCGACACGATGCCGCCGCCGGCCCATGAGGATTCCTGGCCGACTTCAGAGCGATCGAGCAGCGTTACGCTTCGGACTTTGGAGGCGAGGTTGAAGGCGGTCAGGAGGCCGATGACGCCTCCGCCGATGATAATGATGTGTTGCCTGGACATGCTGAACCCAACCACCCACGGATAATATGCGCCGCAGTCCGCCCGTCAGATAGCAATCAACCTGACGCGAAAGCGGCCGAAGAAATACTGTATGCCACCGGTCCGCCGAAAATTCCCGGACATCTACTACTTAGCGACTTCGGAGCTGGGTAGTATCACCATATTTCAACGCAAAAAATGGAATTTCCTTGATGGATCTCAGCTCTGGTCTAACGCGCCCGAATCCGCGTCGCAGCTGGCAATGTCCTGACAAGGGCGTGAGCGGCGGGTTTACGTTGATCGAGTTGATCGTGACCGTGGTAATCGTCGGTATTTTCGCGGCCATTGCGGTGCCGAGTTTCGTTGGCTTGATTCACCGCAGTAACGTGAGGGCCGGGGCCGATGAGCTGTATGACCTGCTGCAATACGCTCGGGGCGAAGCGGTGACTCGGAGCACGCTTGTGACGATTACGGCGCCTGGAAACAGCAGCACCAACTGGGCGGGGGCGCTCTCGGTTGCCACGAATCAGCAGACGCTTAGACAAATCGGCGCCTCGGGGCTGCAAGCCGGTATCACCGTTACAACCGCAGTGGGCAGTATTGTTTTCTCGCCGACCGGCACGTCATCTGCGACCACCTGCTTCCAGGTTTCATACGCCAATGACGCCTCCGTTACGCCGCAATTTATCTCCGTGCAGTCCAGCGGACGGGTCACACCTCCCGCCTCGACGCGCCCTGGAGGCTGCTGATGAACGGTAGCTTCCTGCGCGGTCGATCAGCGGGTTTCAGCATGATCGAAGTCCTGGTCAGCCTGCTCATCACTGTGGTGGGCGTGCTTGGCATGGTTGCCCTGCAAAGCAAGGCCATTCCCTACACTCAGGATTCTGTTCAGCGTAATACCGCGATCATGCTGGTGGACGATCTCGTCGAAATCATTCGCAGCGCACCCGCGGATTGCACCACCGCCAATTCATGCCTGAAGGCGCCGGGCGCCTCGTTTCCGGCCCCCGCCTCGGACTGCACCCCCTCACCGTCAGCGCTGTCCGAGCAAATCGGTTGCTGGGCAGCACGTGCCACCACGCTGCTGCCAGGCGCCGACACCCTTAATAGCTTCTACATCTGCAAGACACCCTCGCCAGGCGACGTATCGGCCTGCACGACCTCAAGCACAACGAACGTTGATCTGGAGATTCAGGTTGCCTGGACGGTCAAGAACGCCACGGACTGCATGACCGGCGCCAGTATCACGACGGCAGGCACCTGCACCTACCGCTTGAGGACACGCATCAAATGACAGTGAACGCCTTACCTCACCGGCAGAAAGGCCTGTCACTGATCGAGCTGATGGTCGCAATGGTCATCGGCCTATTTCTGATCCTCGGCGTGACTCAGATTTTCATCAGCAACCAGCGGACCTATCTATTCCAGCAGGCACAGATAGGCAATCAGGAAAACGGCCGGTTCACCTTGGCCATCCTGAGCCAGGAACTGCTGAAGGCAGGATATCGCAGCAGCCTGGGCGCAGTGATTCCCTCTGACAACTCCATGAATGGCTGCAATTTCCCCCAGGGTGCCTCCGTCGTAGCGCTATCCGAATCGTCCTTGTGCATTCAATATCAGGCCACCAGCAAGCTTGATGTCACCTGCCAAGGCGCCGCTCTTGCAGCGGGGGACCAGAACAATATAACCACGCCCTATTCGGCGCGGTCGGTGCCGACCACTGTGCGCCCGAAAATTGTTGAAAGGATTGATTTTGATTCTGCCAACAAGGCCATTACGTGCACCAGCGGTGCCGCGACTCAACAACTGGTGAGCGGCGTTCAGGATCTGCGCTTTGAATATGGATCGGATCCGTCGGACCCGAAAGCTGTCAGCACATTCAGCACGACCGCACCGACTGGCACCATTGCGGCGGTCCGCTACAGCGCGCTGATGCAGAGCCCCGGCAGCCCTATGATTCGTGACAGCACTACCGATATTTCACTTGCGCTGAAAGACTGGAACGGGCGCTACGGCACCAACTACAACGATACGAAAGCTATTTATCAAATCGTGCAGGGGACCATCATGGTCCGGAATCAGATGCCATGAAGAACTCAATCAAAATTCTTCAGCGCGCGCAAATGCGCGACCAGAACGGCGCCACGCTCCTGGTGGCATTGATGATGCTGCTGATCATCACGTTGCTGGCCCTTTCCAGCATGCGCGGGGTGTCGCTCGAATCCCGGATCACCGGCAACCTCAGACTGCAGAAGACCCTGACCAATGCCGCGGAAGCGGGCCTGCGAATTGGTGAACTGAGCATTAACCAATGGCAATGTACAGCGGCGGCCGGCAATACGAACAAACCCTGCATACCGACCCCAAACGCGGCTACGTTGGTGAATGGCGATTATCCCCTCGCATTCAACGCTGCCAACAGCGCCAATATCAATCTGGTCACCACCTATCAATACAATCCAGTCACCGGCAATAACGTTGAAATTGAGTGGTATGTGATCGATTTGAGGTTTCTGGATGGTCAGACGCAGAACAACTGTGGGCTTCTGGCCAGGGACTGCGGCCGTCACTACTACGAGATCACTGCTTGCGCATCCAACGTCAGGTGCTCCAGCGACGCGACCACGCAACGCGTCATTCTTCGCACGGTTTTTGCCGTTTCCGATTCCTAAGTGCCTGCCAGACAGCGAACGACCATGAATAAGCCAATCACGCTCAGCAGTTTCATCGTTGCACTGGCATGCCTGATCCTGTTGCCGCTTGGCGTGGCGCACGCTGCCGTGAGTCAGGTTCCCGCGCAACTGCCACTGTTCTTGAACAACTCCGTGCCGCCGCTGAACATGCTGGTAGTGGGCCGCGACCACAAGTTGTTCTTCCCTGCCTATAACGATGCCTCGGACCTGGACGGGGACGGTTCCATCGATATTCGTTACAAGCCCTCGATCACCTATCTGGGCTATTTCGACTCGCTTACGTGTTACACCTATAACGGCAGCTACTTCACGGCCTCCTCGAACACCACTGTTGCCAACCTGAAGAAGTGCCCCGGCAACTGGAGCGGTGATTACCTCAACTACCTGACAACCTCACGCGCCGATGCGTTACGCAAAGTGCTGTATGGCGGGTATCGCGAGGTCGATACGGCGTCCCAGACAATTCTGACGCGCGCCTATATTTCGACCGATGCTCACACGTGGGGTAAGGAATATTCCAGTCGCACCGTCGATGGGTATGACCTCTCTGACTACACCCCGTTGTCCAACCCAAGCGCCGGCAATTACACCCTGTTCGCCAATAACACCCAGAGCAGCGCTCCGCTCCTCCGGGTATTATCCAACGTGTCGAACATACGCATATTTGGGTGGGTCTCCCGCGAGGTGACCCAAGGTGGCAGCAGGGCTACCGATATCAACTTTCAGGACGTCAACGTCTCCCCTACCGATTATCAAGTTCGAGTGGAGGTGTGCAAGGCCAAATACATCGAAAGCAACTGCAAGCTTTATCCGAATGGTACCTATAAACCCACCGGTATTCTTCACGACTACGGTGAAGGCAACCAGATGTATTTCGGGCTGGTTACAGGAACTTATCAGAACAACATCCAGGGCGGCGTAGTCCGTAAAGCGATGGGCAGTTTCTCAGCGGAGATCGATGCCTCGACTGGCATATTTGGCACTCCGGACAAGAACGGCAACTACGTAAAAAGCGCCATCATCGGCACACTGGACGGGCTTAGGTTGAGCACGACCGGTTGCAATATCTACGTCACGCCGATGCCGAACGCCAACTGCCCTAACTGGGGGAATCCGCTTGGCGAAATGATGTTCGAGACGATGCGTTACTTCAGCGGCGAAACCACCCCAACTGCCAATTACAAATCTGGGAACGCAGACACGAGCGGGGGCTTGAGTCTGACGAGCGTTACCACGTGGAGTAACCCGTATTCCACAAGTCCCAATTCCGCCGCGACCCCGCCGACTTATCCAAGTTGCTCCAAGCCATTCGAGACGCTATTTAGTGACGTCACCCCCAGTTATGACTCTGATTTACCGGGTAGCACTTACACAATAAGCGCCGCGCCGGGCTCCTCTGCTGCACTCACCAATCTGGACGTAAGCAAGCTGGGCCAGACGATCTGGAACACTGATGTCGGCGGCAGCAAAAACATAAATATCGGCCAGACACTCGGCGTCAGCGACCAGGCGCCGACTGCGAAGGTTGCGTCCAGTCTGGGTAACATCAGGGGCTTGCCGGAGGAACCTACCAAAGAAGGTACGTTCAACGCAGCGGCGGTGGCTTATTACGCCAATACCAACCCGATTACTTCTTTGGGCAATCAGAAGGTCCAGACCTTTTCCATCGCACTTTCGTCGACACTGCCGCGTATTCAGATGCCCGTCGGTACGGGCTCGATCACGCTGGTCCCGTTTGGCAAAGTGGCCAGCAGCGGCATCACTGAGCAAATCACCGGGTTTTATATCGACTCGCTGTACAACATGACCGGTCAGCCCACCAACGCCAATATTAACGGCGGCCGAGCGCAGGCTGTTTTCAGGGTGGTATTCGACGACTGCGGTCAGGGTTGCGACTACGACATGGACGGCATCGTGCTCTATACCGTCGCGGTCAATGCCCTTGGCTCTCTGGATGTCACGCTGCAGACCGTTTACTCGGTATCGGGCGCCGAATCGCACATGGGCTATACCATTTCCGGCACCACCACCGACGGCATTTATCTGGAAGTGACAGGGGGGGCCGCCGGCAACCTTCACTACTCGCTGGACACGCCCGGAACGAGACTTCCCGGTGCATGCGCTACATCCACTGCGACCTGTAACAACATCGCCGACCTGCTGCCGGGACGCAAAGACCAAAACCAGGCCGTATCGCCTTCATCCCGTGGCGATACACATACCCGCAGATTCGTTGCCTCGCCAACGACCTCCATCACCAACCTGCAGGATCCATTGTGGTACGCGGCCAAGTGGGGCGGTTTCGGCGGCCCGACCAACACCAGCAGCAGCCTGCCAGTGACCGGGCAATGGGATTCTACAAAGTCGGGAACACCTAATAATTACTTTCTGGTGACCAATGCCTCGACGCTCAAGCAACAGCTCGACGCGGCCTTCAACCAGATCCTGCAAACCAACAACTCAGTGGCAACACCTGCAGTGGTCCCCGCGCTCGGCACCAGCAACGCGTCCGCAACGTATTTGAACAGCCTGAACGTCGCCACCTGGAGCGGCGACCTGATCAAGACAACCACAACGATCAATAAAACGGATGGCAGCACCAGCAGCGTGCAGAACTGGTCGGCCTCGCAGGTGGTGCCTACCTGGAGTTCGCGCAATATCCAGATGGCAGGCACGACAACCAACGGCCTCCAGAGCTTTACGTATGCCAACCTGGCTAACCGTATTTACGCCGGCATCAACTTGCAGACGACACTCACGTCCGACCAGGTGGACTTCGTGAAAGGTGACACCAGTAAGGCGACGTCCACGTATCGTCGCCGCGCATCGCTCATTGGTGACTTGGTCAACTCCTCGCCAGTGGTGGTGGACACAGCGCTCTACGATGCAACCGTCGCCGACACACTTAATGGACAGAGCGGCACTTATGCGGCGTTCAATACCACTCAGTCGACGCGCCGAGGGCAAATCTACGTAGGCGCGAATGATGGAATGTTGCACGCATTCGATACGCTGACCGGCGTCGAGAAGTTCGCCTTCATTCCCACGGCAGTGATATCCAACCTCAACGCGCTGACCAACAAGGACTACAACTCCAACTCCGCCCTGCACCGTTTCTTCGTTGACAGCACTCCGGTCGTTGCGGACGTCTACTTCGGCAGTGCCTGGCATACGATTCTGGTGGGTACGCTGGGTGCTGGTGGACGGGAAATCTTTGCGCTGGACGTCACCAATCCTGACAGCATCAGCCTGCTCTGGGAGTTCACATCACAGAACGACGTGGACCTTGGCTCGAGCTTTTCCGTTCCTGTCATCGCCAAGCTGCACTCCGGGGACTGGGGTGTCATTGTCGGCAATGGCTACAACGGCAACAACGGCACTGCGTCGCTGTTCATCCTCAACGCCGCCACCGGCGCCACGATCAGCAAGTTGACCACATCAGTCAGTGGCAACAACGGGCTGTCTTCTCCCGTGGTGCTGGACGCAAACGCCGACGGCTATGCAGATTACGTGTACGCCGGGGACCTGCTTGGCAATCTGTGGCGCTTTGACCTGATCGCAAGTTCGCTGACGGCAAACGCCACAGCGAGTAACTACAAAGTAGCGTTTGGCAACAAACCGCTCTACACCGCAACCGCGAGCGATACAGCCGGGGCCGCCGTGCAGTCCATTACCGCGCCGCCTACGGTCGTGGCCCACCCGACCGCAGCGGGAACGATCGTGTTGTTCGGAACGGGTCGCTACTTCGCGACGGCGGATAAGGCCAGCACCGACCTTCAGACCCTGTACGGCATCTGGGATAAACAAACGGTGGGCGCTGCAGCGTCGTCAACGCCGACGTTAACGCGGGGCAGCCTTCAGGCTCAGACGATTACATCTCAGGCCAACAACGTCAGTTTTGCAGGTACCAGTAACGATGTCCGCATCGTGAGCAATAACACTGTGGACTGGACCGCCAAGTCGGGCTGGTATCTCGACCTTGCCATGGGCAACACGCTGCTGGGTGAGCGGCTGGTCGACCCACTGGTCCTCAGCGGCAGTGTGGTGTTTGCATCGACGAGAACGCCTGTCACCGACGTCTGCAGCCCAGGCGTTACAGGATGGCTATACGGCCTTGACCCGACCACGGGAGGCCGTACGACCTTTACTGTATTCAACCTCCGCCGAAACGGCACCATCTCAAGCGCTGACAACTATAACGACACGGTCGTCAGCGGTATGAGCATCAGTGCCGGGGGCGTAGACGTCGGCAGCATCGGCGGTCAGAAGTACGCGACTGATTCGAGCGGCGAGACTACCGCCGTCAACACCGGAACCGCCTTCAATGGCCGCCAGAACTGGCGTGTTATTCCATTTACTCAATGAGGCTGTATTCAATGCATTTTTCAACCCGCTCCCAACGCGGCTTCACGCTGATCGAACTGATGATTACTGTTGCCATCGTCGCGATTCTGGCGGCAATCGCTTACCCGGCGTACACCAAGTACGTTCAGCGCGGATATCGATCAGAAGGCATTGCGATGCTCAATGACGCCGTGGCGCGAATGGAGCGGTACTACGCTCAAAACAATAACTATTCAGCCAGTCTTGCGGCTTTGGGTATTACCAGCACGCCGCCGCTCTCACAAACTGGCAAATACCAGCTTAGCCTGGCTGCGACGCCGACCACGTATACGTTTACAGCCGCACCGCTGGGGCCGCAAATGCAAGATGTATGCGGATCGTTAGCTATTGACCAACTCGGGAACAAGACCCCAACCTCAGTTGCCGGCACCGACTGCTTTAAATAAACATTATCGCCCCCAACACCCCGCCACACTGGCAGCCCCCGACATTCCGAGATTGTCGCGCCTGCCGGTGTTTTCCAGTACAAAGCTGCCGCAGGCATCCCCTCCCATCACCCCGCCGCCAATCGGCGACGCGGTCAGCGTAAACACCCGCTCTTTCCGCTCTGCCCCTATCCGATAGAACGCATTCCCCACCAACACCTCATGACTAAACGCCGGCGGCCCGCTGACGTCCGAGTATTGCCCTGCCCGTGAATGAAACCGCTCCAGCTTCTGCGCTTCTTCAACCAGCACACCAGCGATCTCGGAGCGGCGGGTTTTCCGGGTGTATTCGCTGTATTGCGGGTACGCGACGGCGGCGAGTATCGCGACGATGGCGATGGCAATCAGCAATTCGATCAGGGTGAAACCGGCGCGGTTTCTGTTCATTGCCGCTGCCGCCACATGACGCGACGCTCCTGGGTGTGGATGCTTTCGAGCACGGTGCGTGAGTCGCCCTCGATGCCAATGGCCGTCACGCGGTACAAGTTCCAGAGCTGACCGTCTGCGCCTCCAGCCGGCTGGTCGGTTCGGCCGACATGCTGAACGCCATAGAAACCACCCCGTGTTGCGAACCAATCCACGCCCGAGGACCCGCCCCCTGCGCTACTGGAAAGGGTCAACGCTTCAGGCGGTGGCAAACATTTCGCTGGCGACGAACAGGCCGGCAGGGAAAAACCCGGTGCCACGATTTTCGCTTCCGCAATGCGCAGCGCTGTCTCCGCCGACTGAAACGATGCATCGCGCCGCTTGAGCGTGCCGGCCACTTTTTCCTGGAGCGTGGCGTTCTGCATCGACGATGTGGCCAACAGGGTCAGCAGCAACAGGAACACCAGGCTGACGATCAACACCGCACCACGTTGTGCATTCACGTTCATGCACTTACCCCAGTCGATTACGGATGGCAGCGACAACATCAAGGGTCTGTTCCTGGGCCCGGTCTGCGGGGTCGAACAGGGTGAGGGTCAGCCGTACGCTGCGGATCAGCGAGGGATCGGCAGTGACGGCGTACTGCGAGATGGAGCGGTCATTGATCGATCCGGCGACGCCGAACAACACGCTGAACGCGCGAACGTTACTGACCAGAGGCTGGCCGTTCAGCGACAGCTCATTGCGTGCTTTGTTGAAGCGATAGACCTGCCGGTGTATGGGCATGGCGGTCTCATCCACGGCAAGTCGAGGCGCCCGGCCGTTGGAGTACGCGGTGGCGGACGACACGCAGTCAGTGTGAATGACCCAGGTCGACCAGCCGCCGCCCTCCGCGGTTCCGGCCGTGGCGAGGGTCAGCGTCTGAGAACTGGCGTCCCAGTGGATCGGCTCTTCAAACGCCTTGGAAAAGCCATTGCCGGCGCTGGTGTCATCGACTTTCCCCAGGCAGCCGAACATCCCCACCAGCCGCACTTCCTGGACCATTTTGCTGAGCACGAATCGTGCGTCTTCCTGCAGGCTGGCGGACGATGTCTGACTGGCATAGCTGCTCTTTGAACTGATGAATATCTGCGCCAAAGCCAGCGACATCACCAACCCCAGGACCAGCGCCAACATGACTTCGACGAGGCCAAATCCCCTCTCCAGAGTCTTCATGGCCGTGCGCCCCGCTCAGCAGAAACATCGGCAGTCAGCGTAAGCGTTTGCTGTTGCGCGGCCTCCTGCCTGGCACGGGAATCGTCCCACTTCAACGTAAGGGTCACGCTCGATCCCGCTACCGCAATCGATGCCTCGGCGTCGTCGCCGACCGCGCGTTTCAACTGCGTCGCGAAGTCGTAAAGGTCTTGCTGGCGAGGGACGGCGAGACTGCCGGAACTTGGTGCCTGACTCAGCGAAGCCAGCGTGTAACTGGCGCCGGGATTGGCGCGGATGCGCTCGAACAGGTCATGGGCGATAAAGCTGACGTGCATGCTGCGCATCGAGCTGTCAGTATATTTCAGGGCGTTGAGCTGCAACATCGCCACGCCCAATATGCCGACACTGAAGATCAGCAACGCGACCAACACCTCGATCAATGTCATCCCTGATTGCATCGTCTTCCCTCGCATCGTCCACCTCTGCCATCCGCTGTGCAGCCACCAGTGAAGCCGATGCGCGGCGGTTTGCCCGGAGGATGTGTAACGGCGGCTTGCGGACATACCGGCTGACAATCGACCCAGTTGTCAGGGCGGCTGAGCGGGTGTTTGCTTGAGCGCCGCACTCAAAGGAAGACGCTCGTGAAACAGCAAGGATTGACGCTGATTGAACTGCTGGCAGGGTTGGTGATTGTCGGCATCGTCGCCACGCTGGCGATTCCCGCCTTCGGGCAAATGATCGATTCTCAACGACGTCAGGACACGGCTCAGCAACTGGCCAGCGGGCTACGAATGGCTCGCACGGAGGCGATTCTGCGCAGTCAGCCGGTGGTGATGCAGGCGCTGGACAACGACTGGAGCCGAGGCTGGAATGTGTTCGTTGACAGCAACCGCAACCAGTTCAGGGACGAGGGCGAGCTTTCACTGGCCGAATTCGTCAGCCACCGAAATGTCAGGGTCGTCGGCAACAGCAAAGTGGCTGCGCGGATAGGTTTTGATAACACGGGGCGGCTGCTGAACAACGCCAACGGGACGCTGGCGGTGTGTCTAAAAGACTCACCCGTCAGTCAATATCAATTGGCGATTGCGGTGACCGGCAGGGTCACGCTGCGATCCGAAGGTTTCGGCAGCGAGCCCTGCGCATGATGCGGTGACAGGATGACCGGATTACAGCAGCGACTTGACGCGCAATTCCTTCGGCATCGAGAAGGTGATGTTTTCCTCGCGCCCAGCCAACTCGTCTTCGCCGGTCGCGCCCCAAGCGTGCAACTGCTGGATCACGC
Source organism: Pseudomonas sp. W2-17 (assembly GCF_041060445.1). Lineage (NCBI taxonomy): Bacteria > Pseudomonadati > Pseudomonadota > Gammaproteobacteria > Pseudomonadales > Pseudomonadaceae > Pseudomonas > Pseudomonas sp. W2-17. The sequence continues at coordinate 174,086 of NZ_JAUFNS010000001.1, forward strand.
CACGCACCAGCACCTCAGGCGCCGAAGCACCGGCGGTAATGCCGATGCGTCCAACGCCGTCGAACCAGCTGCGCTGCATGTCTTCAGCGCCGTCGATGAGGTAGGCCGGAGTCGACATGCGTTCAGCCAGTTCACGGAGGCGATTGGAGTTGGAGCTGTTCGGGCTGCCGACCACCAGCACCACATCACACTCGTCGGCCAGAACCTTGACCGCATCCTGGCGGTTTTGCGTGGCGTAGCAGATGTCGTCTTTGCGCGGACCGCCAATGGCCGGGAATCGCGCGCGCAGGGCGTCGATCACACGACTGGTGTCGTCCATCGACAGCGTCGTCTGGGTCACGAAAGCGAGGTTCTCGGGGTTGCCCACCTGGAGATTGGCAACGTCCGCTTCGTCTTCGACCAGATAGATCGCGCCGCCGTTGCTGGCGTCGTACTGGCCCATCGTGCCCTCGACCTCAGGGTGGCCGGCGTGACCGATGAGGATGCACTCGCGGCCATCACGGCTGTAGCGTGCGACCTCGATATGCACTTTGGTCACCAGCGGACACGTGGCGTCAAACACCTTCAGGCCGCGACCTGCCGCCTCGGTGCGCACCGCCTGTGACACGCCGTGGGCACTGAAAATCACAATGACGTCGTCCGGCACCTGTTCGAGCTCTTCGACGAAGATCGCGCCACGGCTGCGCAGGTCTTCGACCACGAATTTGTTATGAACCACTTCATGGCGCACGTAGATCGGCGGGCCAAACACTTCCAGCGCGCGATTGACGATTTCGATCGCACGGTCCACCCCGGCGCAGAAGCCTCGTGGGTTGGCGAGTTTGATTTGCATGATGTGCCTCGTGTCTACGCGCAATGAAACATATAAACGAAAAGGCCCCGAACAGTGCCGGGGCCAAGCGCTCTGGCGGTGCTCAGAGTGCCTTCACCTCGAAAATTTCCACTTCGAAGGTCAACGTCTTGCCCGCCAGCGGGTGATTGAAATCGACGGTGACCTGATCATCGTCTATCGCTTTCACCACGCCCGGCAGTTCGGTATTCGCCGCATCGTTGAAGATCACCAGCAGCCCTTCGGACAGCTCCATGTTCTGGAACTGCGAACGCGGCATGACCTGCAGGTTTTGCGGGTTCGGCTGACCGAAAGCGTTTTCAGGGGGCACCTGAAGCGTGCGCTTGTCACCCGCTTTGAAGCCAAAAATCAGCGCTTCAAAGCCCGGAAGCAGGCTGCCATCGCCGACCTTGAAGGTCGCAGGGGCCTTGTCGAACGTACTGTCGACAGTGTCGCCGTTTTCCAGGTGCAGGGCGAAATGCAGGGTGACTTCCGTGTTCTGACCGATGCGTGTTTCCTGTGCAGCCTGTTCGGTCATCAACTGATCAGTCATTGACGGTTTCTCCGGTTTTCTTGCTCTTGAACATGTCCAGAGCCAGCATGATCGCGCCAACGGTAATGGCGCTGTCCGCGACATTGAAGGCCGGGAAGCCGTGTTCTTTCCAATGCACGAAGATAAAGTCTATGACATGGCCGATGAAGATTCGGTCATACAGATTGCCGAGCGCCCCACCCAATATCAGGGCAAGGGCAATCGCCAGCCAGGTTTCGTCACGCCCCAGGCGCTTGAGCCAGACCACCAGCACCCCACTCACCACGACCGCAATCAGCGCAAACAGCCAGCGCTGCCAGCCGGAACTGTCGGCCAGGAAGCTGAACGCAGCGCCAGTGTTGTAGGCCAGCATCCAGCTGAAGTAGTCAGGAAGGATGACGATCTGCTCGTACAACTCCAGACGGTTTTCGAAGTAGAACTTGCTGGCCTGGTCAATGACCACCACCAGCACGCTCAGCCACAACCAACCCAGTCGGCCCATACGGCCAGCCGATGCATTAGGCATAGTGACGAACCTCGCCTGCACCGCTGATGTTGTCGACGCAACGACCGCAGATTTCCGGATGCTCAGGGTTGACCCCGACGTCCTCGCGGTGATGCCAGCAGCGCGCGCACTTGGCGTGGCCGGATTTGACGACCTTGAGTTTCAGACCGGCCACTTCGGTAATCACCGCATCGGCTGGCGCGCTGACAAAAGGCGCGACGCTGGCTGTCGAGGTGATGAGCACGAAACGCAACTCGTTGCTCAGTTTGGACAGATCCGCTACAAGCGCGTCTTCGGCGTACAGCGTGACTTCAGCCTGCAAGTTGCCGCCAATGGCCTTGGCCGCGCGCAGGTTCTCCATCTCCTTGTTGACCGCGACTTTCACCGCCATGATCCGTTCCCAGTAGGCGCGGTCCAGCTCGAAGCCTTCTGGCAGCTCGCTCAGGTTCTGGTACCAGGTGTTGAGCATGACCGACTCGTTACGCTCGCCCGGCAGGTACTGCCACAGCTCGTCGGCGGTAAACGCCAGGATCGGTGCGATCCAGCGAACCAGCGCTTCGGAGATGTGGAACAGCGCGGTCTGGCAGGAACGACGAGCCTTGCTGTTGGCGCCGGTGGTGTACTGGCGATCCTTGATGATGTCGAGGTAGAAGCCGCCCAATTCCTGCACGCAGAAGTTGTGCACCTTCGAGTAGACGTTCCAGAAACGGTACTCGCCGTAATGCTCTTCCAGCTCACGTTGCAGCAGCAACGCGCGATCCACGGCCCAGCGATCCAGTGCCAACATGTCTTCGGCTGGCAGCAGGTCGGTGGCCGGGTTGAAGCCGGTCAGGTTCGAGAGCAGGAAGCGCGCGGTGTTACGGATGCGACGGTACGCATCGGCGCTGCGCTGCAAGATGGTGTCCGAGACGGCCATTTCGCCGGAGTAATCGGTCGCCGAAACCCACAGACGCATAATGTCGGCGCCCAGCGTGTCGTTGACTTTCTGCGGCGCGATGACGTTGCCCAGCGACTTGGACATCTTGCGGCCGTTCTCGTCCACGGTGAAACCATGGGTGAGCAATTCACGGTACGGCGCGTGATTGTCGATGGCGCAACCGGTCAGCAGCGACGAGTGGAACCAGCCACGGTGCTGGTCGGAGCCTTCCAGGTACAGGTCAGCGCGTGGACCGGTTTCGTGGCCCATCGGGTGCGAGCCGCGCAGCACATGCCAGTGCGTGGTGCCGGAATCGAACCAGACGTCCAGGGTGTCGGAGATCTTGTCGTAGTGCGGCGCTTCGTCACCCAATAGCTCGGCAGCGTCCATCTTGAACCAGGCTTCGATGCCTTCCTGCTGGACGCGCTGGGCGACTTCTTCCATCAGCTCGACGGTGCGCGGGTGCAGCTCGCCGCTTTCCTTGTTCAGGAAAAACGGGATCGGCACGCCCCAGTTGCGCTGACGGGAGATGCACCAGTCAGGGCGGTTGGCGATCATCGAGTGCAGGCGCGCCTGCCCCCATGCCGGGACGAATTTGGTTTCTTCGATGGCTTTCACGGCGCGGTTGCGCAGTGTGTCGCCCGACGTCGGCTGCTTGTCCATGCCGACGAACCACTGCGCGGTGGCGCGGTAGATCAGCGGCGTTTTGTGGCGCCAGCAGTGCATGTAGCTGTGGGTGATGGTTTCGGTGTGCAGCAACGCGCCGACTTCAGTCAGCTTGTCGATGATCGGCTGGTTGGCCTTGAAGATGAACTGGCCGCCAAAGAACTCCAGCGACGGGCTGTACACGCCGTTGCTCTGCACCGGGCTGATGATGTCGTCGTTGGTCAGACCGTAGGCTTTGCAGATCACGAAGTCATCGACGCCATAGGCCGGCGAGCAGTGAACCACGCCGGTGCCCGCGCCCAGCTCGATGTAGTCGGCCAGATAGATGGGCGACAGACGATCGTAGAACGGATGACGGAAATTGATCAGCTCAAGCGCCGAACCCTCGGCCGTCGCCAACACCGAACCTTCGAGGTTCCAGCGCTTCAGGCAGGACTCGACCAATTCCTCGGCCAGCACCAGCAGGCGCTCGCCGGTATCGACCAGCGCATAGGTGAATTCTGGATGAACGTTGAGCGCCTGGTTTGCCGGGATGGTCCACGGGGTGGTGGTCCAGATCACGATGGCAGCAGGTTTGCTCAGGCTAGGCAGACCGAAGGCTGCAGCGAGCTTGTCGGCATCGGCAACCGGGAAGGCCACGTCGATGGTGGACGATTTCTTGTCCTGGTATTCGACTTCCGCTTCAGCCAGTGCCGAGGCGCAGTCGAAACACCAGTTGACCGGCTTCAGGCCCTTGAAGACGAAGCCGTTCTTGACCATTTCTGCCAACGCGCGGATTTCCCCGGCTTCGTTGGCGAAGTCCATGGTGCGGTACGGGTTGTCCCAGTCGCCGAGCACGCCCAGACGAATGAATTCGGCTTTCTGCCCTTCGATCTGCTCGGCCGCGTAGGCACGGCACAGCTCGCGGGTCTTGTCCGCAGGCAGGTTTTTGCCGTGGGTGACTTCGACCTTGTGCTCGATTGGCAGACCGTGGCAATCCCAGCCCGGAACATAAGGCGCGTCGAAGCCCGACAGGGTCTTCGAGCGAACGATCATGTCCTTGAGAATCTTGTTGACCGCATGACCGATGTGGATATTGCCGTTGGCGTACGGAGGCCCGTCGTGCAGCACGAACTTGGGACGATCCTTGCCAATTTCGCGCAGCTTCTGGTACAGGCCAATGCTGTCCCAGCGCTGCAGAGTTTGCGGCTCGCGCTGGGGCAGGCCGGCCTTCATCGGGAAGGCGGTGTCCGGAAGATTAAGCGTGGCTTTGTAGTCGGTCATTTCAGGCTCTAAAGTTTAGCGGTTGGTCGTGCCAGTGGGCACGAGCGGCAGCGACATCCGCATCGATCGCCGTCTTGAGCGCCTCAAGGGAGGCAAAGCGCTGCTCATCACGCAGCTTCTGGTGGAATACCACCGTCAAACGCCGGCCATAGATATCGCCGGTAAAATCCAGAAGGTGAATCTCCAGGTGGGGGCGTCCATCGCCCGCCACGCTGGGACGCACGCCAATGTTGGCGACGCCCGGCCACACCTTGCCGTCAATCTGCGCGCTGACCAGATAGACACCGGTTAATGGCACGCGACGACGTTTGAGCTGCACGTTGGCGGTGGGCGTACCCAGCTGACGCGCCAGCTTCTGGCCATGCAGCACCCGGCCGGATATCTCGAACGGGCGGCCCAGCAAGTGCTCCGCCAGTTTGAAGTCTGCGGCGGCCAGCGCGGTGCGCACCTTGGTGCTGCTGACGCGGAAGCCGTCGATCTCGACAGTCTGTGCCGCTTCGACGGTAAAGCCCTTCTCCGCGCCTACGTTCTGCAGGAAATCAAAATCACCGATCCGGTCGCAGCCAAAGCGGAAGTCGTCGCCGACCTCCAGATGCTTCACGCCCAGGCCATCGATCAGCACGGTGTCGACAAACTCGGATGCACTGAGCCTGCTGAAGCGCTGATTGAATGCCAGACACAGCACCAGATCAACACCTTCGGCGGCGAGCAGATCGAGCTTGTCACGCAGTCGTGCGAGGCGGGCCGGCGCCGTCTCGGGAGCGAAGAACTCGCGCGGTTGCGGTTCGAAGATCACCACACAGCTGGGCAGGCCCAGCTCGACGGCACGCTCACGCAGGCGCGCCAGGATAGCCTGATGACCCCGGTGAACACCGTCGAAATTGCCAATGGTGGCGACGCAGCCCCGGTGCTGCGGGCGCAGATTGTGAAGGCCTCGAACCAGCTGCATAACGCGCTTCTTGCTCATAAAGTGGCCGATTATAACCACACACCGCCGTCAACGACAGGCGACACATCCGGGCAAACCGCAACAATCGACGTTAACCGGCAGAAAACGACGACTGATCCTACAGGATCGCCTTGCGGGCGAAATGCCTGACCCGAAAACCCAACACCAACAAGGTGCCGAAATACGCCAGGACACCTGCCAGCACCAGCCCGCCCAAGCGCAGGAATCGCTGCAGCATCTCACCGTCCGACCAGGCGGGCATCACATGCATCAGGCCCAGCAGCACGCCGGACATCACCGCCACGGCGACAATCAGCTTGCCCAAAAACACCGGCCACCCTGGCTGCGGCTGAAACAGGTCCTGCTTGCGCAACTGCCAGAACAGCAGCAAGGCGTTGAGGCACGCGCCCACGCTGATCGCCAGCGCCAGACCGGCGTGGGCCAGATGAATGACGTAGACGAAAAGCAGGTTGAACAGCTGAGTCACTATGAGGGTGAAGATCGCGATTTTCACCGGCGTGCGAATATTTTGTTGAGCATAAAAACCGGGGGCCAGCACTTTGATCACGATAATGCCCAGCAGCCCGACCGAATAAGCGACCAGCGCACGCTGAGTCATCGCAGCATCTACGGCGTCGAACTTGCCGTACTGGAACAGCGAAACCGTCAGCGGCTCGGCGAGCAGTCCGAGCGCCAGGGTGCACGGCAGCACCAGCAGGAAACACAGGCGCAGGCCCCAGTCGAGAATGCGCGAATATTCGTGGCGATCCCGGCTGGCATAGGTTTTCGAGAGAATCGGCAGAAGAATCGTCCCTAACGCCACGCCCAGCACGCCGGAAGGCAATTCCATCAAACGGTCGGCGTAATACATCCACGACACCGATCCGGCGACAAGGAACGAGGCGAAGATCGTGTTGATGATCAGCGATATCTGACTGACCGACACCCCGAGCATGGCCGGCAGCATTTGCTTCATCACCCGCCAGACCCCGGTGTCGCGCAGGTTGAGTCGCGGCAGCACCAACATGCCGATCTTTTTCAGATGCGGCAGCTGATAGAGAAGCTGCAGCAGCCCGCCCGCCAGCACCGCCCAGCCCAGCCCCATCACGGGCGGGTGGAAATACGGCGTAAGGAATAAGGCGAAGAAGATCATTGCCAGATTGAGCAGCGTCGGCACGAACGCCGGAACGGAGAAGCGATTCCACGTATTGAGGATCGCGCCAGCCAGCGAAGACAGCGAGATGAGCAATATATAAGGAAAGGTCACCCGCAACAGGTCTGAGGTGAGCTGGAATTTCTCCGGCGTGTCGGCAAACCCCGGCGCAGTCGCCCAAATGACCCAAGGTGCGAACACGATGCCCAGCACAGTGACGATCGCCAGCGCCAACGTCAGCAAGCCGGTGACATACGCAACAAATGTACGGGTTGCCTCCTCGCCCTGCTGGCTTTTGTATTCCGCCAGGATCGGCACGAATGCCTGGGAAAAGGCGCCCTCGGCAAAGATCCGGCGCAGCAGGTTAGGCAGTTTGAAGGCAATAAAGAAGGCGTCAGTAGCCATGCCGGCGCCGAATGCGCGCGCGATAATGGTATCGCGAACAAAGCCCAGCACCCGCGAAAGCATCGTAATAGAGCTAACGGCGGCAAGCGATTTGAGTAGATTCATCGAAAGGTTGTACGCCTGACCAAAGGAAGCGCCAAAGCGCGTTCCATATATGCGATACTCCGCGCCGCAAAACAGCTCAGAGCCAAAGCCCGCGAGTTTACAGGTCGCACGCCGGAAAGAAATCACCTCGGCACCACACTGCGACCACTCAGCGGAACGCATCAACTGCCCTTGACAAGCGTCAATCTCATCGGCATGATTCGCGGCCTATTTTGTTAGCTATTTCCCAAGTCTTTCGAGGAGCTCGACGGTGGCCAACACACCTTCCGCCAAAAAACGTGCAAAACAGGCTGAGAAGCGTCGCAGCCACAACGCCAGCATGCGTTCCATGGTTCGTACCTACATCAAGAATGTAGTTAAAGCCATCGACGCTAAAGACGCTGAAAAAGCGCAAGCTGCTTATGTTCTGGCCGTGCCAGTTATCGACCGTATGGCCGATAAAGGCATCATCCACAAGAACAAAGCTGCTCGCCATAAAGGTCGCTTGAATGGCCACATCAAGGCTCTGAACCTTGCTGCTGCAGCCTAAGCGATTCGCTTGTTAAAAAACCGACCTCAGGGTCGGTTTTTTATTGCCTTCGATTTGACACTTCAGCATCAAGGCGCGGGAGCAGGCGCCCACGGCAGAATCGGGATCGCGGTCACGGCGTTTTGCGGACTGCCCTCGATCACCTTGTCGCTGTAGACGAGGTACACCAGCGTGTTGCGCTTCTTGTCCAGGAATCGCACGACCTGCATGGTCTTGAACACCAGCGAGGTTCGCTCCTTGAACACTTCGTCCCCGTCCTTCAATTGCTCCTTGAAATGAATGGGACCGACCTGCCGGCAAGCGATGGACGCCTCGGCACGATCTTCAGCCAGACCCAGCCCGCCCTTCACCCCACCGGTTTTCGCGCGGGACAGATAGCACGTCACGCCCTCGACTTTGGGATCGTCGAAAGCTTCGACCACGATCCGATCGTTCGGACCGACCATCTTGAACACGGTGGATACCTGGCCGATCTCTTCAGCTGACGCCAGCAACGGCAGCATCAGCAACGCGCCTACCAGCCCTTTCATGACTCGCATGTATGCTTCCTTCTTTTGATAATGCACTTCAGACCAGAATCAGGTTGTCACGGTGCACGAGCTCAGGCTCAGCCATGTAACCCAGTTCCTTGACGATGGCGTCAGAGGGCAGGCCAATGATCTTCTGCGCTTCCAGAGCACTGTAATTGCTCAGACCCCGGGCGATCTCGCGACCGTCAGCCGCCACGCACACGACCATCTCGCCACGACGGAAGCTGCCCTGCACCAGCTTGACGCCGACCGGCAACAAACTCTTGTGACTCTCGGTCAATGCCCTCACAGCGCCCTCGTCCAACACCAGCGTGCCACGGGTTTGCAAATGCCCGGCCAGCCACTGCTTGCGAGCCGCGAGCATTTCGCGCTCCGGGGACAGCAACGTGCCTAAACGCTCACCGGCCTTCAGACGCGCCAGAACGCGCTCGATGCGGCCACCTACAATCACGGTGTGCGCCCCGGAACGGGCGGCGAGTCGCGCAGCACGCAATTTGGTCTGCATGCCGCCACGCCCCAGCGCACCGCCAGTACCGCCCGCCACAGCATCAAGGGCAGGATCATCGGCGCGCGCCTCATAAATGAGCTGCGCTTCAGGATTGTTGCGAGGGTCAGCATCGAACATGCCGTCACGGTCGGTCAGGATGACCAACAGGTCGGCTTCCACCAGGTTGGCCACCAGCGCCGCCAGCGTATCGTTGTCGCCAAAACGGATCTCGTCGGTGACGACCGTGTCGTTTTCATTGATGACAGGAATAACACCCAGCTCAACCAGGGTGCGCAGCGTGCTTCGGGCGTTCAGGTAGCGCTTGCGATCGGACAGATCGTCGTGGGTGAGCAGAATCTGTGCGGTGTGCCGCTGATACTCGGCGAAGCTGGATTCCCACGCCTGCACCAGACCCATCTGACCGATTGCTGCAGCGGCCTGAAGCTCATGCATGGCACTCGGTCGCGCAGTCCAGCCCAAACGGCTCATGCCGGCCGCTACCGCGCCGGACGACACCAGGACCAGTTCGACACCCGCCTCATGCAGGGCCACCATCTGCTCGACCCAAACACCCATCGCGTTGCGATCCAGACCCTTGCCGTCCGCTGTCAGCAGCGCACTTCCGATCTTCACCACCCAACGCTGGGCACCTGTCACCTTGCTCCGCATGATCTTTCAACCTTAAGCCAGAGAGTCCGAATTCTAGATACTAAAACGCCGCTTCAAGAGCGGCGTCGTAGTTTACTTCAGTCGATCAGTCGCGGACGTAAATGATTTCCGGACCATCTTCGTCTTCCACATCTTCCTCATCCCAATCGTCATCGCCGATGTCATGCACACTCTTCACGCCGCTACGGCGCAAGGCACGCTGATCATCCAGCGCCTGCAACTGAGCGCGGGCTTCATCTTCGATGCGCTGATCCAGCTCAGCCAGCTCGGCAGCGTAGGCCGGGTCATTGGCCAGACGGTCAGCGCGGTCTTCGAGATAGCGCATGATGTCGTGGGTCAGGCGATCGGTGCCTTCTTTGGCGATGGCCGAGATCACGTAGACAGGGCCAGTCCACTCCAGACGATCGATGATCTCCTGCTTGCGGGCTTCATGCTCTTCTTCGAGGATCTGGTCGCACTTGTTCAGCACCAGCCAGCGATCACGGTCGGCCAGCGCAGGACTGAACTTGACCAGCTCGTTGACGATGACTTCGGCGGCATCCGGCGCACTGCTTTCATCCAGCGGCGCCATGTCGACGAGGTGCAGGAGCAGACGCGTACGCGCCAGGTGCTTGAGGAAGCGAATCCCCAGACCGGCACCGTGGGAAGCGCCTTCGATCAAGCCGGGAATATCGGCGATGACAAAGCTTTTCCAGCGATCGACACTGACAACACCCAGGTTCGGCACCAGCGTAGTGAACGGGTAATCAGCGACCTTTGGCTTGGCAGCCGATACCGAACGAATGAACGTGCTTTTGCCGGCATTCGGCAAACCGAGCAGACCGACGTCAGCCAGTACTTTCAGCTCCAGCTTGAGGTCACGCTGCTCACCCGGCTTGCCCGGCGTGGTCTGACGCGGTGCACGGTTGGTACTGGATTTGAAACGCGTGTTACCCAGACCGTGCCAGCCGCCATGAGCCACCAGCAGACGCTGGCCCGCTTTGGTCAGGTCGCCGATGACTTCCTGGGTACCAGCGTCGATCACGGTGGTGCCGACCGGCACGCGCAACACCAGCTCTTCACCCTTGCGACCGGTGCAGTCGGTGCTGCCGCCGTTCGAACCGCGCTCGGCGTCGAAGTGGCGGGTATAGCGGTAGTCGACTAGGGTGTTGAGGTTTTCGTCAGCGATCATGTAGATCGAGCCGCCGTCACCACCATCACCGCCGTTGGGACCACCGTTCTCGATGAATTTTTCGCGGCGGAAGCTCATGCAACCGTTACCGCCATCACCGGCCTTTACTCGAATGGATACTTCATCAACAAATTTCATAGCGCACGCCTCCCGTCACAAAGACGAGCAAACAACATTGATTCATAAGGCTCTTGCAAAGATGAGCGTTGCGATACCGATCAAAAACCAGCGACTTCACACCACAACGGCCCACACAAACAGCTTTGCAAGAGACTCACCAGAAACAGGACCTTCTACAAACGAAAAAGCCCTGTCATCGACAGGGCTTTTCAGCTCAGGAGGCGTGAAGGTCAGGCCCTCACACCCCCTGAACGCAAGATTATGCCGCGACTTCAGTCTTTGGCACGATGCTTACATAGCGACGACCGAAGGCGCCTTTAACCTGGAACTTGATCACGCCTTCGACTTTAGCGAACAGGGTGTGATCCTTGCCCATGCCAACGCCGTAGCCAGCGTGGAATTGGGTGCCGCGCTGACGCACGATGATGTTGCCCGGAACGATAACCTGGCCGCCATACATCTTCACGCCAAGGCGTTTGGCTTCTGAATCGCGACCGTTACGGGTACTACCACCAGCTTTTTTGTGTGCCATGAGTCAATTCTCCTAGTGAGGATTAGGCTGAAATTAAGCCTGAATACCGGTGATTTTGATCTCGGTGTACCACTGGCGGTGGCCCATACGCTTCATGTGGTGCTTACGACGACGGAACTTGATGATGCGGACTTTATCGTGACGACCTTGGGAGATCACTTCAGCCACAACGGTAGCGCCTGCAACAACTGGAGCGCCGATGTTCACGTCGTCGCCATTGGCAACCAACAGAACGCGATCAAAAGTAACGGATTCGCCGGTAGCGATTTCCAGTTTTTCAATCTTCAGGTATTCACCTGGGGCGACCTTGTATTGCTTGCCGCCAGTAACGATTACTGCATAAGACATGGTGTATCTCCGATAATCCTGCTCACCCAGCTCTTTATAGGAAGAGGTATTGGCTGGCATGGCTGCACAAGGCTGGAAGGCCGACATGCAATTGCGTAAGGCAGGTGCTGCCCAGGAAGTTAGGGTGCGCGATTGTACGCAAGCGATCAACGCCTTGCAAGCTGCGTTATGTCACGCCTTGACAGGGTGGGGCCTGCAACCTAGCATGCCGCGCAACCCTTCTGGAGCACGTCTCGCTGATGCAACCCCAAGCCTTCTACACCGCTGTGGCAGACGACTTTACCGCCGTCGACCACATTATCAAGAAGCAGCTGACATCGCGCGTGCCGCTGGTCTCCAAAATCGGCGACTACATCACTTCTGCTGGCGGTAAACGCCTGCGCCCGTTGCTCGTTCTGTTGTGCGGCAAAGCGCTGGGCTCTGGCGGTGATGACTTGCGCCTGTTGGCCGCAACCATCGAATTCCTGCACACCGCGACCCTGCTGCACGATGACGTCGTCGACATGTCCGGCATGCGCCGTGGCCGCTCGACCGCCAACGCAATGTGGGGCAACGCACCGAGCGTGCTGGTAGGGGATTTTCTGTATTCGCGCTCGTTTGAGATGATGGTCGAACTGGGCTCGATGCAGGTGATGCAGATTCTGTCGAAGGCCACCCGGGTCATCGCAGAAGGCGAAGTGTTGCAGCTGTCCAAAGTGCGCGACGCCAGCACCACCGAAGAAACCTACATGGAAGTCATCCGCGGCAAAACCGCGATGCTCTTCGAAGCGTCGACCCACAGCGCCGCCGCACTGGCCAATGCCGGTCCCGAGCAAAGCGAAGCGCTGCGCACCTTTGGTGATCATCTGGGGGTCGCTTTCCAACTGGTCGACGACCTGCTGGACTATCGTGGTGATGCCGAAACCCTCGGCAAGAACGTCGGCGACGACCTCGCCGAAGGCAAGCCTACCCTGCCGCTGATCTACACGATGCGTGAAGGCACCCCTGAACAAGCTGCGCTGGTTCGTCAGGCCATTCAGAAGGGCGGCCTGGAAGATCTCGAAAGCATCCGCGATGCTGTGGAAAAGTCAGGCTCCCTCGAGTACACAGCCCAGCTTGCACGCGACTACATTGCTCGCGCCATTGCCTGCCTGGATGTGCTGCCGCCGAGCATCTACCGCGACGCCCTCGTCGAGCTGAGTGAGTTTGCGGTCGCGCGCACGCACTGACCGCTGCCCTGCTCCACCGAATGCCCGTCCACGTGACGGGCTTTTTGTTGCCTGCGATTCTGGACCGTTTTATAGACCTCGCACCCTAATGCGAATTAATCTCAAATAGATCCTTGCTATTCCTCAGATAAGAATTATTCTCATTGAAACACTCAAGGAGAATCACATGACGTATCTGATTGATGCCTGGCTTGATCGCCCACAGCCCTACCTTCGCATCCTGGATCGCGAGACGGGCAAAGTCTGTGCAGTGCTGGAGGAAGAGGCGCTCGACGAGTTGCGCGATCAGGGGGATCTGGATGTCAGCAGCCTGAGCTCAAGCGAACCCGGCGTTCAGAAGGAGATGGTGCGGAGTCTGTTTCTGTTCTGCTACGCGCGGGCGTTGCGTCCGGCCAGCGAACTGCATTAATGAGAACAGCTAAAACGACAATGCCGAGCCAGCGCGGGGCTGACTCGGCATCTGTCGAGCGTGAAGCGTTCGCTACAAAACCCTACAGAACGTCGAGCAGTTCGACGTCGAAGACCAGAACGCTGTGCGGCGGGATGCTGCCAACGCCTTGAGCGCCGTAGGCCAATTCGCTAGGAACGTACAGACGCCATTTGCTGCCGGCCTTCATCAGTTGAAGGGCTTCGGTCCAGCCTGGAATCACGCCGCCCACCGGGAATTCAGCCGGCTCGCCACGATCGTAGGAGCTGTCAAACACAGTACCGTCGATCAGCATCCCGTGGTAGTGAGTGCGCACGTTGCTTTCGCGGGTCGGCTGAGCGCCTTCGCCCGCGGTGATCACTTCATATTGCAGACCGGAGGCCAGAGTGGTCACGCCATCACGCTTGGCGTTTTCAGTCAGGTATTCCTTGCCTGCGCCAGCCGCTGCTTCAGCTTTGGCTGCAGCTTCGGCTTGCATGATTTCGCGGATGACTTTGAAGCTCGCGCCCATTTCTTCCTGGCCAACACGGCTCGGCTTACCGGCGAAAGCGTCGGTCAGGCCAGCCAGAATAGCGTCCAGGTCGACGCCCGGTGGCGGGTTGTCACGCAGTTGGTCGCCCAGTTGACGGCCAATACCGTAGCTGACGCGGGTTTCGTCGGTGGACAGATTGACTTCGGACATGAGACTGCTCCGCTGAAGAGCGCCCTGGGGCGCCCGTATTTAAAGGCCGGGCAGCCTAGCACAAAGCGCAATACCCGTAACCTCTACCAGGCGGATCGAAAAGCCAGGGGGATTTTGACGTCCTGATTCAGGTCGTCGCTCACGCCGCACATCTCGTCGTGAACCACGGCGTGGACCAGATTGAACGGCATCGGCGCAACCGGCTGCAGCAGCTCGCGCGCGTGCTCGACAGAACGCAGGTGCAATGCCTTGTTCTGCGCGTCGACCAAACGATGCGCGACGCCCTGTATCCTGGCTTCCAGCAAGTAAATGCCGCCTTCGATGGAGATCAGGTTGAGCTCTTCAACACCCCCGGTGTTGGCGTGGGAAATGAGTTCCTGAAGGTTCATGGCAAATCCTCGCGGGTTGCAGCAAGTCGATCAGTGCTTAGTCAGCTTGTCCAGATAGCCCATCGCGAAGGCCGAGACCACGAAGGTCATGTGGATGATGACGTACCACATCAGGTATTGCGGCTCGATGTTCTTGGCGTCCATGAACACCCGTAACAGGTGAATGGACGAAATCGCGACGATGGACGCAGCGACTTTCATCTTCAGCGACGAAGAATCCATCTTGCCCAGCCAGTTGAGCTTTTCCTTGCCTTCGTCGATATCCAGCTGGGACACGAAGTTCTCGTAGCCGGAAATCATCACCATGACCAGCAAACCACCAACCAGCGCCATGTCGATCAACGACAGCAACACCAGGATCAGATCAGATTCCGCCAGCGCGAAGACATTGGGGATGATGTGGAAGATTTCCTGGAAAAACTTCAGCGCCAAAGCGAGAAGCCCCAGAGACAACCCAAAGTAGATCGGCGCCAGCAACCAGCGCGATGCGTACATGGCATTTTCGATAAAACGTTCCATTGAAGCTCACTGATAATTTAAAAGCTCGCGAGTATAGGACGAAGGCCGATTAGCACAACCCACCGCGAAAAGAGTTGAAACAATAACGCCCGATCGGGCAAGGGGAAAGCTCGACAAATCCGCGTCTGCTGACCGTAGAAAGCAGACGCGGAGCGCCTCGAAACGAAGGGGTCAGTTGGCGGGAGACGTCCGCTGACCCACGGCGGCGTCGCTGTTGATTCTTCGCAGCTCCCCCTGGAGGTGAAGCCCCCAGATCGGGATCTCCTCCGCCGTTTGATAGCCATGCAGCAGGAGGCTTTCGGCAATGGCATCAAGGACCGATTCGGCAGCAACCGGTCCATGAAACGGCCCCTGAGCCTTGAGTGCGGAGGGCTGTTCGCCAGACATCCCGGAGGCGAACAACAAGGTCCACATTCCTTTATCGCCTGACAGCGGGCGAACAACACATTCGATTCGGGTCACCAGACCCAGGCATTGGCGAGTAAGGCAGAGGCTGCGCGGCATGGCGAGCTCCTTATTGATTGCAGTATTCATCTCCTTCGCATAACGAAGGAAACGCGTCAGTCCCTTTGACAACTGCTGCAACCCGACAATATCGAACAACTACCCCGTTGGAAAAGCGCGAAAACGAAAAGGGCGCCGAATGGTCATTTGGCCATCAAGCGCCCCGTTTCATTGACGTCAAAGGCCTAGCTTTTCAGCTCGGGCTGTAATTGTGGCGCCTCCTTTTCGAGCTCTTTGAGGTCGTCGTCGCTGAGCATTTCAGCGATGTCGCGCAGACGGTCCACCACCCTGCCGTTGACCGAATCATCGGGGAATTGACCGTCCTCGTCCGCTTCACCGACCGGCATGCCCACCAACAGACTTAGCGCCTCATCCACCTGACGCACGGCATACACGTGGAACTGGCCCGCGCGCACGGCTTGCAGCACGCGCTCGTCCAGCATCAGCGTGGCGACGTTGGCGTGGGGAATGATCGCGCCTTGATCGCCGGTAAGACCTCGGGCTTCGCAGAGCCGGAAGAAGCCTTCGATCTTCTCGTTGACGCCGCCGACCGCCTGGACTTCACCGAACTGGTTGATCGAGCCGGTGATGGCGAAGCACTGCTTGAGCGGGGTTTTCGACAGTGCAGAAATCAGCGTGCAGACCTCGCCGAGGGAAGCGCTGTCGCCATCGACGTAGCCGTAGGACTGTTCCAGCGCGATGCTCGCGGAAATGGCCAGCGGGAATTCCTGGGCATAACGACTGCCCAGGTAACCGGTGAGGATCATCACGCCTTTGGAGTGAATCGGCTGGCCCAGGTTGACCTCACGCTCGATGTCGACGATGCCGCTGCCGCCCGGGTAGACCGTAGCCGAAATGCGCGCCGGTACACCGAACGCCGAATCACCCACCTCCAGCACCGTCAGCCCGTTGCACTTGCCGACCGCCGCGCCCTGGGTGTCAATCAGGATGATGCCGGCCAACATGTCGTCGAGAATTCGGGCCGACACACGACCGGTGCGGGTGGCCTTTGCCTTCAGTGCACGCTCGATGTGCCCGGCGTCAGTGCGCTCATCACCGGCCACACTGCGGATGAAGTCCGCCTCGCTGACCAGTTGGAACAGATCGCCGATGCGCGCCGACAAGCGCCCCTGGTGCTCGGCGAGACGCGCACTGTACGTGGCAAGGCGTGCAACCGCGTCTGCCGTCAGGGGCGCCATGCCCTCCTCCGAGGTCCGGGTTTTAAGCAACTGGGCGAACTGCTCCAGGCTCTCGTCGACCATCGGGATGTCTTCGTCGAAGTCCACCAGCACCCGGAACATTTCCTGGAAGTCCGGATCGAGGTCCTGCAGCGTGTAATACAGCGACCGTGCGCCAATGATGATGACTTTGACCTGCAGCGGGATGGTTTGCGGGGTCAGGGTCACGGTGGCCAGACGACCCAGTTCGCCCAGCGGCGCTTCCATCTTCAGTTTGCGCGATTGCAGGGAGCGCTTCAGGGCGTCCCACACGAACGGCTCGCTGAGCATCTTCTCGGCTTCGAGCACGAGAAAACCGCCGTTGGCGCGATGAAACGCCCCGGGTCGCAGCTGACGATAGGTGGTGTATAGCGCGCCCTGATCGGTGCTGTATTCGATGCGGCCAAAGAGGTTGTCGTAGGTCGGGTGTGGCTCGAACACCACCGGCGCACCACCGCTGGCGGAATGCCCGACCATCAGGCTTGGGCAGTATTGCTCTTCGAGCAGCTTGCGCGCCTGGGCATCGGTTTTGCTGTCGTCGACCAATTGCTCGACCACGGTCCTGAGCAGGTTGACCTGCACTGCCTGAAGGTAGGCGCACACCGCTGCGTTCTCGGCGTACTGCTCGGACAACGGTGCCAGCAAAGGCTGAAGCGCGAGGATGATGGTCTCTTCATTGAGCTCACGCATCTGGTTGTTGGACTCGCGCTTCCACTGCGGCAGGCTGGCGAGTTCCTCATTCAACCGCTCTTCCAGCGTCGAAATATCGGTGTGAAAACGCTCGCGCTCGGCTTCCGGCAATTGCGAAAACTCGGCCTCGTCCAGCGCCTTGCCTTCGAGCATCGGAGTGAATGCAATGTTGGTGTTGTCGCGGTACAGCGCGATGTCCTTTTCCAGGGCAAGACGTTCGATGACATCGAGCGCGCGGTCGTAGCGCTGATTGAAGGCGCGGTCGATCGAGCTCTTCTTCTGCTGGTAGGACGGATGCTCGAACACCGCGGGAAACGTCGACAGCAGGTTGTCGATCAGTCCGTTGATGTCGGCAATGAACGCACTGGCGCTGCCGGGCGGCAGTTCAAGGGCGCGCGGCTCACGGGCGTCGTCGAAATTGTTGACGTACACCCAGTCCGACGGCGTCTGCATGCGCTTGGCTTCGGCCTTGAGGTAGCGCTTGACGAAGGAGAAGCGGCCGGTACCGGGCTCGCCCATGACGAACACGTTGTAACCGGGGCGCGGCATGGCGACGCCAAATTGCAGGGCTTCGACCGCGCGCTCCTGGCCGAGCACGCCGCGAAAGGGTTCCAGATCGTTGGTTGTCGTGAAGCTGAACTGTTCAGCGGAAAAGGGACGGGTCAGCGCTTCGGGCGCAAGTCGCAAGCTGGCAGCAACAGAATCGGGCATCGGACATCCTTACATCAGGCGGGGCAGATGGGCGCATTCTGGCGCTCGCCGCACCGCACTGGCAAGGCATGAACCGCCTGATCGCTTTTCCGTATGAGGAACCGGCCTACACACCCGGCGGAGGCGGATTACACGCAACAATGTGCAATTCCTCACGGAACGTTCATATCGTGCCTAAACTCCAACTTGCGCGACCGGTAACAATTTAAATAACCGGTTCGCCCTGGCGCCCTACCGGCCAGGAATCCGACCCTTGGTTGAAATAACAGAGACTAAAGCTATGAAACGGATTCTTCTTGGTACTCTCTTCGCCGCTGTGTCCATCAACGCCATGGCTCAAGCTCCTGGCGGTCCGGACTGCGGTTGGGGCAACATGCTGTTTGAAGGTCAACGCGGTACTCCCGCTCACTTCCTCGCTTCCACCACCAACGGTACTTCGGGCAACGCCACCTTCGGCATGACCTCGGGCACCAACGGCTGCTCCACCAACAGCGCGCTGACTTACGGCGGCAAGTCCTGGATTGCCATGAACGGCATGATGGATGAGCTCTCCAAAGACATGGCCATGGGCCAAGGCGAAGCACTGACCACGTACGCGGTCGTGTTGGGCGTTGCACCGGAAGACCGTGCGCATTTCGCCGCAGTCACCCACGAGCACTATCAGCAGATCTTCACCAAGGCTGACGCCACTGCTGAAGATGTTCACACCAACACCATCGACGTCCTGAAGAACGATCCGACTCTGGCTAAATACGCGACCCAAGCTTAAAGTCGTGCCGCCTGCCTTCCTCCCCGGAAGGCAGGTTCTCCGCCCTGCCCACTTCTGACTAGTTGCCAATCTATGCTCAAACGCCTTGCCTGGCTGGTGCTCTGTGTCTGCGCCCCGCTGTACGCCGCGCCTCACGTCGACAATGATCGTTTGCAGCAACTGGCCAATTCCAGATTCTGGATCTCCATCGGTCACTACGAAGCCGGTAAGCTGGGGGGCTGGCGCAGTTATGTCGATGACCCGAAGTTCTTCCTCGCTCAGAACGGCGCCCATGATCCCAAATCCGAGCTGGCCGCGACGCTTGAGGCGATCTACCGTCCTGTCACCCAAGGCCAGGAAAACGTCCACCCGCAATGCGTCTACCCCTCCCGCACGCGCTTTTTGCGTGACGAATTGAAGCTGACCGATCTGCCTGCGGTTGACTGCAAAGAATTCAACAAGTGGTTTTCCGATGTGGCCCCGGACAGCACTGTGCTGATTTTCCCGGCGGCGTACCTGAACAGCCCGTCCTCCATGTTCGGGCACACCCTGCTGCGCATCGATCAGGCGGACGTGCAGGCGAACAAGACCGCTTTGCTCAGCTACGCAATCAATTTTGGCGCCTACATCGAGGGCTCCGACAACAGCATTTTGTACGCATGGAAAGGCTTGGCGGGCGGCTACCCAGGCCTGTTCGCTCTGGTGCCGTACCAGGAAAAACTCTCCGAGTACCGTAGCCTGGAAAACCGCGACCTGTGGGAATACCGCCTCAATCTGACACCGGAAGAAACCCGGCGCATGGTCGAGCACGTGTGGGAACTCAAACAGATCCGCTTCGGGTATTTCTTCTTCGATGAAAACTGCTCCTACCGTTTGCTTGAGCTGCTTCAGGTGGCTCGCCCTAGCCTGGACCTGACGCCGCAGTTTCGTCTGACGGCGATTCCCACGGACACCGTGCGCGCGGTGAAGGAAGCGGGTCTGGTGGAGAAGATCGACTATCGCCCGTCCAGGGAGCGCGAGCTGCTGAGCCGTGCCGAGCCGTTGAACCACGACGAGCAGCAATGGGTGTTGAAAGTCAGTGCGGACCAGAAGCTGATGCAGAGTGCCGATTACACCGCACTGCCGAAGGAACGTCGCGCGTTGATTCAGGACGCGGCCTACAGGCTGGAGCGGTATCGCGCCAACGGCCAGGAGCGTGATCCCACTAGCGCGCAACGCAGCTATGAGTTGCTGCGCGCAATCAGCACCAATCCGCCGCCTGCGCTAGAGATTGAGCGCCCTGGGCTACCGGAAGACGGGCATGAGTCGCGCACGTGGCAACTGGGTGCGGGCACGCGGGATGACAAGGCGTTCGCCGAATACGGCCTGCGCATGGCGTATCACGATCTGAATGACAACGCGTACGGCTTCCCGCTGGGCGCGCAGATCGAGATTCTGCAGCTCAAGCTGCGTCAATACGAAGACAGCCATTGGCAGGTGCAGCGGCTCGATCTGGCGACCATCCGTTCGCTAACACCGCGCAACGAGCTGTTGCAGCCGTGGTCGTGGCAGGTGGCGGGCGGCCTTGAGCGGGTGCTGGGCAAGCACGGCGACGAGAACCTGGTGAGCCACGTCAACGGTGGCGCGGGTGGCACGTGGAAGTTGGGGGATGACGTGCTGGGCTTTGCACTGGGCACCGTGCGGGTTGAGCACAATAACGATTTCTCCGCGTTGATTTCGCCAGCGGCGGGTTTCAATACCGGTGTGCTGTGGCGCAATCCGCTGGGTAATTTCAGCCTGGAAACCAAGGGCGATTACTTCACCAATGGCGAAGTGCGGCGCAACATCAGCCTCAATCAACAATGGGAGCTGTCGCGCAACCTCGGCCTGCGGCTCAGTGCGCAGCGGGATTTCAGCCAGCTGACCTCGCCGGTGAATGAAGTGATGCTGGAGCTGAAGTGGTATCACTATTGAGTGATGGGTTTCTGGTTTTTCAGTGTGATGCCCGACGTTTTGCCGGTTGAAGCCGGTCCTACAGATGTCCACGGCGTTTGAGTGGGACCAGCTAAGCCGATCCCACAGGTGTACGCGGTGTTTTGGTAGGACTGGCTTTAGCCGGGAAGAGGCCGGTCGGGTCAGCATCAACTTTTGCGGAGCAACCCCTGACGCTTTCCCGGCCGAAGCCGGTCCTACTGAGCGCGCGTTGCGGTATAGCCCTCCTCCTCAATAAGCCCGACGACCTGCTCAGACCCGAGCTGGCTTTGCACGCTCACCTCTCCCTTCGCCAGATCAACCTGCACCTGCGCCGCAGGGTCTTCACTCTGGATGGCGCTGGTGACGGCACGCACGCAGTGTGCGCAGGTCATGCCTTGAACGTTGAATACCTGCATGTACTGCCTCCTCGTCTCATTGGAAAACCTGATGACGCCATCTAAGACCTTCCCGTCGGGGCAAGGTCAAGTTTCCGATGGATCTGCCGGGCTGGCATATATCCGCACTCTCAGCCAGAGTGCACCTACAACCGTCATATCAGGAGAATCAGCCATGCGCTGGTCAGCCTTTCGTATTGCAGGTTTCGCCGGCCTGTTGGCCTGCGCATCCTGGGCGCAC
The DNA here is from genome assembly GCF_041060445.1 of Pseudomonas sp. W2-17. Classification (NCBI taxonomy): domain Bacteria; kingdom Pseudomonadati; phylum Pseudomonadota; class Gammaproteobacteria; order Pseudomonadales; family Pseudomonadaceae; genus Pseudomonas; species Pseudomonas sp. W2-17. The sequence goes on from NZ_JAUFNS010000001.1 coordinate 195,479, forward strand.
GCCGATCAGGACTATGGCGTGCTGATCATTTCCCGCGAGCGCCTTGAGGTCTCCACTTCCTGCGAAATCGGGATTTTCATGCAGGACCAGCTCGTCGGCCGCCTGTATCAGGAAGAATCTCGCTCTTTCAACTTGCCCGCCGGCGATGTGTCAGTGCGCTTGCGTGTACTGCCGGGCCAGACGCCGGGCTGCTCGCCAGGCATCGAAGCGCAGAACAACACGCGTCTGCACATCAATGCGGGCGACGTTCTGAAATACCGCATTGCGTCCGGACCAAACGGTATGTACCTGAAGAAAGCGGATTTGAATTATTGAATCGCCTCCGGGTGACATCAATGCCCAAATAACAACTGACCCAACGCGTAAGCTCACGCAAAGCGAATGGGTCAGCGGAAAGCGGGGACATGGTCGGAAGACTACGTTATGTAGCCTTCATCCCTGGACTGGGGGGGAGAGAGGCGTCTGCTCATCGGCGCTATAACTAAACGTCACCTTGCCGGCTGCGGTAGTGGGGAGGGTAATTTTGATAACCGGTATCCAGACTCCATCAGTATTTATAAGATCGCTTTGGTTGTGCTGAGCGACAGGCAATCCGGCTGAGCCTGCCAAGTAGAAAAACGCTTCAAGCGGTAATGTTTTACCCAAGCCGCTATCCCAGACGGCCAGGACGAGCTCGTTATTTAATATAAAAGCCTGAGACCCCATCAAAGACATTGCTTCTAATCCAGCAACAAACGCGGGGCCTGCATCGTTATTTCGATCGTCGCGGACGTCGAATCCGCACTGTGAGTAGTGTGAATCGCCAAATGATGTGTAATGAGCCCACCACTGCGCTGCAGTTGTAATGTTCTGTAAGTGGCAGGGCCGACTGCCCACTCTCCCTGGATACTCACCACACCCCCTGTCCGCCCTGCTCCCCGTGCCTGCGTCCACGGGAAATAAGCACAGCACCTCAGGATGCAATTTCCCCTCCGCAAAGAAATAAGCCGTTAAGATGTATCCGTTGTTGTACCCATAAGCCAACCCCCTGAAGTTAGCGTCAGACCTTAAGTAAGACGCGGACACGCCGCCCCGTGTAATGCTCGCTGGACTGTTGTCCCATACGTGATACGCACCGGGATTATTGCTCGTACCGCGGATCATTACCCCATTACACAAAAACGCTGGTTGCGACAGCGCTCCGCAATTTGCAGCTGTGTCGGCGTAACGGTTGGTGAGATGCCTGACCACGTCCTCCCCAGAGTCTTGTTGTATCGTAGCGCGGTGCGCGACATGCGGAATAGGACGCTGAGCTGTATCGAAGCCCGATCTTTGCTCACCGACACAAGCAGCAAGGACGGCATACACAAGTAAAAACGCCACCTTATTAATCTTTCTCATAATGGCCTCCAAAGCCAAAACACGACAACTTCTAGAAAAACCCAAAAAGACCATTGCACCTTCTCGGTTTCGTTACGCCACAAGCTGCTATGAAACAACTTAAAACTGAACACTCCGTCAAATATTCAGCCAAAGATCTGTCACCTAACATCAGGATTAATCGATGATGACTACAACTTCGTAATAGCCTGATCTCCTGCACTGTAAGTAAATGTCGCCTTGCCCCCTTCACTCGCCGGAAGTGTGAGCTTTATCACGGGTATCCATACCCCATCGGTATTACTGAGATCGAGCTGATTACGTTGTGCGACAGTCAATCCAGGCAGGCCAGCCACGTAGAAAAACGCTTCAAGCGGAAGGGTCTTGCCCAATCCATTTCCCCAGACTGCAAGGATGAGCTCATTCTGCTCTCTAAACGACTCAGCCCCCATCAAACCCATTGCCGCCAATCCCGCAGCGAAGGCAGGCCCTGCCGCCGAGTTTCTGGCATCGGTAACATCAAATCCGCATTGGTAGCTATGGCGACTGCTGGCGTGTGAGTTGTAATGCGTCCACCACTCCGTTGCGGTGGTAATGCCCTGTAGATGGCAGGGGCCGCTACCGGCATAACCAGGGTAATCACCACATCCCTTGTTTGTACGGGCCGAGGTACCCGCATCGATCGGAAAGAGGCACAGCACCTCGGGGTGCAGTTTCTCAGCCGCATAAAAATAAGCGGTCAAGATATAGCCGTTGTTATACCCGTAGGCGAGCTTATTGTAATTAACGTCCGACCTTAAATAGGAGATAGAGACGCCACCCTTTTCAATAGAAGCCGCACTGTTCTCCCATACGTGGTAAGTCGGGTCACTGCTGGTGCCTCTAATCATCACTCCATTGCATAGAAAGGAAGGCTGTGAAGGCGTTCCGCAATCTGCAGCTGTCTTGCTGTACCGATCTTCTAGATGTCGCGCCACATCTTCGCCCGTGTCTTGCTGAATAGCCGGACTCTGCGTAATGCGAGGATCAGTACCGTGGAGCCCGTTTGATGAAGGCTGCTCGCTTACACATGCGACAAGTCCGATATAGAAAAATGCAAGGGCGAAAGACCTGAATCTATTCATGTTGATCTCCTGATGATAAACAACGGCAATCCATGCCAAAAAATGATATTCGGCCGTTCCAGCATCATTCACTAGACGGGCTTTGCCAACTGACACATATGACAGTGATCGATACCGCTTCGAAATAATCCATGCAGCGCTTATCGCAAATAGCTCTAGCCACTTGGCAACTGCACCTGGGCAAGACAAAACTATTAACCTATAAGAGACAGGCGACCAAATACTAAGAAAAAATAAATACGATGCGTAAACTTGACGGTTTAAATCCCTCTTACTAGCCTCCACTTCTCACCTTATAGTTTGCAAACCGCCAAGGAGCTGTTCATGAATCTGCCCACACCTTCTAATGGCCAATCGTCACAAAACGTTGACCTGATTAATATTTACGACGGCGAAGCCCTGCTGGGCACCGCTACAAGTGACGGTACAACTTGGTCATTCAACGCCCGAAATCTTCTACCGGGCTTGCACACATTTACCGCGCGCACCAGCACAGGTCGCTCCAATGAGTGGCGTATTACGGTGACCGAGGCAGCGATGAATCTGGTGGCACCTCATGTGAGGGAGGCAACCTTGGTTGCGGATAACAGGGAGCGCCTGGATTATTACCAGGTAAACGATGTTATTCACTGTATCGTTCCTGACTACAATATGAAGTCCGGCGATACCGTGAAAGTGTATTGGGTGGGTCGGAACATCACTATTGGTTCACCCATCCAGACGGTGGGAAGCCCACCGTCGCTGCAACCGTTTCCGATATCGAAATATGAGGTCATTGATGTCATAGGCCACAACGCATCTCTTTACTACACCGTAAAACGCCCGCCCGACACAGAGACTTTTACCTCGTTGACACTCCTCCTCACCGTAGAAGGGCATTCATTCCAAGTGGATGCCCCGACCATCAACGATGGACACGATAATCTGCGGGTAAAAAAGCAGCCCCAGTTCAATGACGACAGCACCGCTGGCGTTCGCGCCATTGGCGCTGATGGTGATGAATGGTCCGCAGACATAACGCCTGCGTTTGGTAGCGACCCTCATCTAAACTTCAAGATTGATCCATCTTGGCTAGCTCGAAACAGGGGAAAACCGGCAGTTTTCAATTGCAATGTAAGGGTCAATCCGGGAGACCCTCACTACCTGTTCTCGCAACTGCTCAGAGTAGCATCGGTGTGAAAGCAAAAACCCGGCCGTGGCCGGGGTTCTTCTGGGTCGATTACTGCATCCAGGGCGGAGGCGGTTCTTCGGACTTGTTCGGCGGTGCATCGTCCGCGGTCCGCGCGGCCTGGCGCCTTGCATCATCCAGTCGTGCCGCTTCAATCTCGCGCAACACACTGCCGACGTCGGCAATCTCGTCCGGATCAGCGAATTCGCCCGTCAGCACGGTCGCTGGGGACAACGTGCCCGCTTCGAAGTGGGACCACATCTCACGGGCGTAGCGCGTTTCTTTAAGCTCAGGCGCAAAGCGGCCGAAGTACGACGCCATGTTGCCGACGTCGCGCTCCAGCATCGTGAACGCATGGTTGTTGCCCGCAGCATCCACCGCTTGCGGCAAGTCAATAATGACCGGGCCGGTGGGCGTGAGCAGCACATTGAACTCGGACAGGTCACCATGCACCAGACCGGTACACAACATCAGCACGATCTGCTGAATCAGGAACGCGTGGTACTCGCGCGCCTGATCTGGCTCAAGCGTCACGTCATTCAGACGCGGCGCGGCATCACCGTATTCATCGGCGATCAGCTCCATGAGCAGTACGCCCTCAAGGAAGTCGTACGGCTTGGGCACACGCACGCCGGCGCCTGCCAGACGGAATAGAGCCGCAACTTCGGCGTTCTGCCACGCGTCTTCGGTTTCCTTGCGCCCGAACTTCGAACCTTTGGCCATGGCGCGGGCCTGGCGGCTGTTGCGGACCTTGCGGCCTTCCTGATATTCCGCTGCCTGACGGAAACTACGTTTGTTGGCCTCCTTGTAAACCTTGGCACACCGCAGCTCATTGCCACAGCGCACCACATAAACAGCTGCCTCTTTACCGCTCATAAGCGGGCGCAGCACCTCGTCCACCAGACCGTCTTCGATCAAGGGTTCAATGCGTTTAGGAGTCTTCATCAGCTTTTATTGGGGGTCCTTCGTTGCCAAACACGCGATTGTTGCTCGTTATACGGCAATCTTCTGCCAGCGAGTAGGGGGTCAGGTCGATTGACTGTATGCCAGCGGTCTCACGATATCCCTGACACTTGGCCAAGCAGCATTCGTGCCGACGCATAATTGCAGCGCTCGATCGCAGTACTGCAGCGCTTATCGACGAGCGGAAACAACGCGACCAGACAATCTTCACTCATCATCCGCGAAACAGTTCGCCAGGTGTCCTCCCGAACAGCCCTTTGAAAGCAGCAATAAAAGCCGACGTCGAATCGTAACCGCAATTGAGCGCCGTGCTCGTAACGCTCACGCCTTCCTCCAATGCATTGAGTGAAGACAGCAGGCGTGCCCTCTGCCGCCAGCCCCGAAAGCTCAAGCCGGTTTCGCGCTGAAACAATCGCGTCAGGGTCTTTTCCGACATGTTCAAACGCGCCGCCCAATCATTCAGGGTGACCGCTTGATCCGGCGTTTCGACGAGCTCCGCGCACAGCAACAGCAGGCGTGCATGACGAGGCAGCGGCAAAGAGAACCCGACTTCCGGCAGGTTCGCCAGTTGATCAAGCAGTACCTGAACGAGCCGAGACTCGGCGCTCTGACCCTCTTGATACTCCGCTGGCAGCTGACAGAACGCCTTGATCAGCTCTTTGGCCAACGGCGTAACTTCAAGCACCCGGCAGCGATCAGGCGCCCAGGTGCAGTCGTCCTTGCGCACATACAGGCTGCGCATCTCGGCGCGGGTGGACGTGACGACTTCATGCTCCAGCCCGGCGGGAATCCACACGCCCCACTGCGGCGGTGCGAAGAAACTGCCATGGGGCGTGTGCACGCCGAGTACGCCACTGATGGCGTAGGAAAACTGCACCCAGTCGTGGCGGTGAGTTGGTGTCCAGGAGCCCGCGCCAAGGCTTTCGGCACGGGCGTAGAGCGGGCGTGGAAGGTCTTCAAGCGAAGGGACTTGTCGCTCGGTCTCCGGGTTACGCGGGGAGGTGTGTCCGGTGGTGGGCATGGACTGGCCTATGGTGAAAGACGGTAGTTATAGATGTATTGCTCATAACATCAATAACCCACCGCGATAACGCCTGATAACACCTTGGATTGAATGAGCAGAATTAAAGGGAACAAATGGTCACTGTCATTTCTGACAGTAGTCAACACGGCATATCGCGCGGCACTCTGTCTCCACGGATGACGCTCTACCACGTGGACAAGCCAAGGACCGCCGCAATGACCCAGATAACCGAAGAACAAAGAGCACTCCTCGCACAGACATTGGCTTTAGCGAGTTCCGGCAGCTCGAATCCGAAGGCAGCCGCCCTACGAAACCCGGACTTCCCTGCACCCAACGTCCCTTCCGCGCCAGGCGGGGTGCTGCTGAACCCACATCTGGCAGACCCTTCTGGCCTCAGTGTGGAGGTGACCTACCCCACCATGTTGGTTACCGACGTGATTGGCTTGACCTTCAACGGCAACAACACTTTTGTGCCGCAGAACGGAAGCGGCGAACTTAAAGTCACCTTCCAGGTGCCCAAGGAAGAGGTGGCGAAGGCTGTCGGCAAAACCGTGGAGGTGACCTATGTCGTGGTGAAGGATACTGGCCCGGCTATCTCACAAACGCTCAATCTGGTCGTGCACCTGATTCCCCTCGATCAACTCACCGAGCCGCAGATCGTTCAGGCGGTAGGGGCCGTTCTGGACGTCGAGGGGTTGATAACCAACGCCGATATTTTTGTACGCGCCTGGCCACTGATCGCGGTTAAACAGAAGATGTGGATGCGGCTTGAAGGCTCCAGCAATCTGAACTTGCCCGATTGGCAAGGGTATGAAATTGCCAGTGCCAGCGCACAAGTCGCCACGGTTCCGCTGAGTTATCTGCAGGGGCTTACCGATGGCTCGCAACTAACGCTGGTGCTGGAAGTGTCGTTTGATGGAGGACCGCCGCGTCAGCCATTTCCTGTCAAGACTTACCAAATCAAGAGCGCGCCGGCGTACGCGCTCAACGCATTGGAACTGGTTGGTGCGGTGGGAGATGTCGTCGACCTGAGCGTGGTCATCGGCGACCCGGTGGTCGTCCGCGCCCCCGCGTATATGGGGCAAGCGGCCGGGGACCGGATTTTGTTGTCATGGGTCGGCACCAGCGCAACGGGAGCACAGATCAACTACCCCGACGAGTACACCGTGCAGGCGGGTGGCGAAACGGGCGAGGTGACGTTCGCCGTTCCTCGCCTGAACCTGGACCCGCTGGGCGGTGGCACGCTGCAGTTGAGTTATCAGGTGATCAAGGTGGGCGGCGGCACGCAGAATTCTCCGCTGACGACGTACGACGTCACGGCTGCGACGCTAACGTTACCGCTGCCAGCAGTCCTCGAAGCGACTGCCGGCGTGCTGGTTCCAATAAGTGTGATCAACGGCGTGACTGTTCAGATCAGCTACCCAAACCCGCTACTAAGCGACGTCATCGCGCTGCTCTGGAACGGCAAAGGTGACGCGGTACTTTGGCAGGACGGCGCCGCGACAATTACTTTCACTGTTCCACCCGCAGAGATTGGGCCGGTAGTGGGTAAGACCATTGATGTTCAATATGCGGTCCGGCGCGGCACACTGTGGTCGCCATCACCCGCGCTCAAACTGAATGTGTTGCCTCTCATGGAAGGAGATTTCAAAATGCCAAAAGTTACACAGGCAACCGATGGAACATTGGGCGTGCTGGACTTGTCGACGTTTACCGGTGATGCAGAAATTATTATTGAGCCATGGCCGTTTATTAAAGAAGGGCAAAGAGTTTGGCTTGACATGACTGACGGCACGGCCACATACCCTATTTTGGACAAGCATCAGGTCGCACCCGGTGAAGACACGAGGGGCATTAGCAGTTTAATCAGCAGGGCCAATCTGGATCAATTTCCTGACATCGCAACGATAGAGTTTCCGGCAAAAGTTCAGCTAGATGGCAGCGATTCACTCTATGGCGCTAATGACTTTCCGCTATTGGAATTGCAATTGATTCCCATAGGTAAAGGAAGCGGTTCAGGATCGGAAAATTTTGAAGAATATCCGATTGGACAATTTGCAGCCACATTTGTAACTAAAAACTGGAATTTTATCGGCCCTGCGGGCACCTCCACCAACCTAAAACATGAGATCAAACTTTGGAACAAAACTAAGGCCATATCACTTCAGAGCGAATGGATGGGGGCGAACTTCCCAGCAGAAATGATATTCAAAACCGAACCGAAACCTTCCTATGTTGAAATGCAGATAAGCGTGAGAGGAAGTTCTAATGAATGTACAGCCACTTGCTATAGCTCGGAAGAGAAAGAGATTGTTGTCTTGAACGAAATGTCAGATCAAACACTGGCTTTTGACCACATAGATATAAACCGTATTACATTCAACTCCAAACCCATTCTTTCGGGCAGCGTAGAAATGCAGATGACTGTTGTGCTGGACAACATCGTATGGCGAGACGCCAGATAAATTTGCATTTGAAAAATCCTAAAATAGCGGAGGGTAGGCGCGTTTGATTTTTTTATAGCGGGGACAGATCAGTTTAGGGTGAAGCGCTGTAATTGATCAGTCCCCTGATGCAGTCCTTAGCCACGATCTTCCCGGCGTTTGCACATTTGGGAATCCATGGCTTCGAGCACGTCGCAGCTATCTTGCAGTAAATTAAGGGATCTGATTTATTAAAATCGGGGACAGATTAATTTACGATGAAGCGCTGTAAATAAATCAGTCCCCTTGCCTGTCACCTTGCCTCGCCGTCTCATTGCGTCGCCCCCATGTCACGATCAGCCCTTTGCTTCACTGCTCGCTACAAACGTTGCAACCAATTGGCCCCCTCGCACACAGGTCGCCCACACCCACCACGGCTACGCTGATCCTTCCCAAGGACGGAGGATCAGCCATGCCCCGCATTGCTCGTGTCGTTTTGCCAGGTCACCCACATCATATTGTCCAGCGCGGCCATAATCGGCAGATGGTTTTTGCCCATGAGGACGATTTTGCGCGTTACCTGGATGATCTTCGGGAACTGAAGAACGTTTTTGACGTAAAGGTTTTTGCTTTTTGCCTGATGACCAACCATGTGCACTTATTGCTCGCTCCTTCAAGCACTGAGGGACTGGGGAAGTTGATGAAAACTCTGGCGGCGCGCATGACGCGTTATCGTAATAAGCTGGAGGGTCGGTCTGGAACGTTATGGGAAAGTCGTTATAAATCCAGCGTCGTTCAGTCCGATGGATATTTGCTGGCGTGCTGTCGCTATATCGAACTCAACCCTGTGCGGGCCGGAATGGTTGAACGCGTGGAAGATTATCGATGGTCGAGTTTTGGGTTGCGGCTCACCACGAATGCACAGGATGACTGGCTGGATGTTCATTCCTGTTACGAGTTACTGGGGCTGACGCAGCTTGGCCGGCAACAGGCGTATCGGGCGTTTTTTGAGGCGCCGGTTGCCGACGGCGAGCTGAAGCTGATTCGGGATGCGCTGCAAAGGGGGCAATTGACCGGGGGAAAGCAGTTTGCTGAGGACGTTGAACGGGTGCTAGGGAGGCGGGTTGAGTACAGAGGGCGGGGGCGGCCCGCGCATGATTTGGGTAATTAAACAGGGACGGATTTGATCGCGGTAGACGGGGACAGATTAATTTACGGTGAAGCGTTGTAAATAAATCAGTCCCCTTTAAACAGCGCTCTTTATCAAGAACTCCCTGGATCAGTTCCCCCTAAAAACCTTATCGCTCAATAATCGCCGTCACGCCTTGGCCACCGGCCGCACAAATCGATATCAACCCGCGACCTGCCCCTCTCTTGCTCAGCAATTTCGCCAGGTTCGCCACAATCCGTCCACCGGTCGCAGCAAACGGATGCCCCGCCGCCAACGAGCTGCCTTTGACGTTGAGCTTGCTGCGGTCGATCGAGCCCAGCGGCGCGTCCGACCCGAGGCGGGTTTTGCAGTATTCCGGGTCTTCCCACGCCTTCAACGTACACAGCACCTGCGCGGCGAACGCTTCGTGGATTTCGTAGTAATCGAAGTCTTGCAGCGTCAGGCCGTTGCGCGCCAGCAGGCGGGGGACGGCGTAGACCGGGGCCATCAGCAGGCCTTCGTTGCCGCGCACGAAATCCACGGCGGCGGCCTCGCCATCTCGCCAATAGGCCAGAATCGGCAAGCCCCGCTCACGCGCCCACTCCTCGCTGGCGAGCAACACCAGTGAGGCTCCGTCAGTCAGTGGCGTCGAGTTACCCGCCGTCAGTGTGCCCTTGGCGCTGCGCTCATATGCAGGCTTGAGCGACGCGAGTTTTTCCAGGCTGGCGTCGGCCCGCAGGTTGTTGTCGCGGGTCAGGCCAAGGAACGGCGTGAGCAGGTCGTCCTGCCAACCTTCCGCATAGGCGGCGGCCATTTTCTGGTGACTTTCCAGCGTCAGTTGGTCCTGCGCGTCGCGGGGAATGTTCCAGGTTTGCGCCATTAATTCGCAGTGCTGGCCCATCGACAAACCGGTGCGCGGTTCGCCGTTGCGCGGCAGCTCCGGCTTAAGGTTATGCAGGCGCAATTGCGTCAGCGCCTTGAGTTTGTCGGCGGTGGTTTTGCTGCGATTGACCTGCAACAGGATCTGCCGCAGGTCTTCGTTGACGCCGATGGGCGCGTCAGACGTGGTGTCGACGCCGCCGGCAATGCCGCACTCGATCTGGCCGAGGGCGATCTTGTTTGCCACCAACAGCGCCGCTTCGAGCCCGGTGCCGCAAGCCTGTTGAATGTCGTAGGCCGGCGTTTGTGGCGAAAGCCTTGAGCCGAGCACGCATTCACGGGTGAGGTTGAAGTCACGGGAATGCTTGAGGACCGCGCCGGCAGCCACTTCGCCCATGCGCAGGCCATGCAGGTTGAAACGCTCGATCAGACCCTCCAGCGCAGCGGTCAGCATGTCCTGATTGCTGGCGGTGGCATACGCGCCGTTGGAGCGTGCGAACGGAATGCGATTGCCGCCGACAATGGCCACGCGTCTTGTCTGAGTCATCGAAATCTCCTTTCTCTTTTTTGGATCTTGCGGGCATGGGTTGCAAAAGCACGACCGCAGCAGGCCAAGCGTTTGTGTGCCGCCTGACGAAAAGCAATCGCGAGCAAGCTCACTCCTACAGGATTTGGCAGCTGATAGCGTAGGACCTATTACCCGCCCATGCGGTCCACTGATTTGAACCCAGACTCAAGGAGAGTGTTCCATGGCATCCGATCGCTACATTGACTTCGTCAACTCCGACCTCGGTCGCAAGCTGGTCGGCGCCGTCGGTTTGCCAGCGCCGGCACGTCTGGAGCGCTGGCAGGCGGGGCGTCTGCGTCCGGTGGAGGGCGCGCTGTTACTGAGCACGGGGCCACTGGCCGAGCGAGTCAGCACCTTCGCGCCGCGCCTGACCGATGTGCTGCTCAGTCATGGCGGCGAAGTCACCGGCGCCCACCCCTGGAATGCCGAGCAGAGCGCGAAGATCAAGGCCGTGGTGTTCGACGCCAGCACGCTGCTGCACACCTCTCAGCTGAGTCAGTTGCGCGAGTTCTTCCAGCCGATCCTGCGTCATCTGGTTAACAGCGCTCACGTCGTGATTCTTGCACGCGCGCCGGATGCTCAATCCGATCCATTGGTCGCCAGCGCGCAGCAAGCCATCGAAGGTTTCAGCCGCTCGCTGGCCAAGGAAATGCGCAACGGCGGCACGGTTCAGCTGCTGCAAGTAGAGGACGGCGCCGAGGACCAACTGGAAGGCGCGCTGCGCTTTTTCCTGTCGCCGAAGAGCGCGTTCATCTCCGGTCAGGTCATTCGCCTGAGTGCCTGCGGGCAACAGGTTCAGGACTGGACCCGTCCGCTTGCCGGGCGCAAAGCTTTGGTAACCGGCGCAGCCCGAGGCATCGGCGCGGCCATCGCGGAAACCTTGGCTCGCGACGGTGCAGAGGTCGTTTTGCTGGACGTGCCCCAAGCTAAATCCGATCTCGATGCGCTGGCTGCGCGTCTTGGTGGACAGGCGCTGGTCCTGGACATCTGCGCACCGGACGCCGCCGCTCAATTGATTGAACACCTCCCCGGCGGGCTCGATATCGTCGTGCACAACGCCGGCATCACCCGGGACAAGACCCTGGCCAACATGCCTGCGGACTTCTGGGACTCGGTGCTCGACGTGAATCTCAATGCGCCGCAGGTGCTGACCCAGGCGCTGATCGACAGCGGCGCATTGCACGAGAATGGCAGTGTGATTCTGCTGGCGTCGATCAGCGGTCTGGCGGGCAATCGTGGGCAAACCAATTACACCACCAGCAAGGCCGGCTTGATCGGCTATGCCAGGGCTATGGCGCCGACCCTCAAAGCGCGGGGCATCAGTATCAACGCCGTGGCTCCGGGCTTTATTGAAACCAGCATGACGGCGCATATGCCCTTTGCCCTGCGCGAAGCGGGCAGACGCATGAGTTCACTGGGCCAGGGCGGTCAGCCGCAAGACGTGGCGGAAGCGGTGGCGTGGCTGGGTCAACCGGGTTCCGGCGCAATGAGCGGCCAGGTGCTGCGGGTGTGCGGCCAAAGCGTGCTCGGCGCCTGAATCGGCATTAAGAAGAACACTGTTTGAATAGCCGCCCCGTCGATCCGAGGCGTGCCTGATCTGCAGCATGACCACAGGAGAAGCTCGATGAGTGCGCACTGGCGGTATCTGGACACGCCACCGGCCCTGCCCGGTCTGTTCATGCAAGCGGCGCTGCGGCGCAAGGTCAGCGGCACGCAACTGCCGGATCAGGGCCTGCGGTGCTGGATGTCGGTGGATCCGGACAAGGTGAAAGCGTTTGCCCATGTCTGCGGCTTCGTGCCCGGCAGTCTGCTGCCGCCGACGTATCCCCATGTGCTGGCCTTCCCGCTGCAAATGAAGCTGCTCACCGACAAGGACTTTCCCTTCCCGCTCCTCGGATTGGTCCACCTGCATAACCGGATCAGCATTCGTCGGCCCCTTGGCAGCGTGATCAAGGTTCAGGTCAGCGTGCGTGTCGGCCACCTCAAGCCCCACGCCAAAGGCGCGACGTTCAGCCTGATCACCCAGATCGAGGATGCGCTGGGCCTGCTGTGGGAGGAAGAGAGCACGATGCTGTGCCGGGGAGTCAAGGTGGACGGCGAGATCGAAAATGATTATGAACCCGTGCCGCTGCCGATGACGGAACTGGCGACGTGGTCGGCGCCGTCGGACATTGGCCGTCAGTACGCCAAGGTCAGTGGTGATTACAACCCGATTCACCTGAGTGACAGCAGCGCCAGGCTGTTCGGCTTTCCCAAGGCCATCGCCCACGGACTGTGGATAAAAAGCCGCGCGCTGGCTGCGCTTGAAGATCACCTGCCGGCGTCGAATGTGCAGATCTCTGTGGAGTTTCACAAGCCGGTCCGGCTGCCGAGCGGCGTGACGCTGTCGGCCAGCGCGGCAGGGTCACATGGGCAGTTCAAGCTGGAAGGTGCAGAAGGGATCGTGCATATGGTGGGGAGTTGGCAGCCTGCGACAGAGTGATGGCTGCGCCTATCGTGCGCCAGTTGTTTGCGGTGTGACATCTGTCGCCTTCCCGGCTAAAGCCGGTCCCACTAAAAAGCGTGGGTCGTGTCAGTAAAGTTGGGGCGCAGGCTGTTAAGTGGGACCGGCTTTAGCCGGGAATCGCTCCACCACCGTCGCATGTCAATCAGCTGCGTCCCGCGTGGATCAGCACCCCTTGCATCAATCGCCTATCCCCCTGAAGCTACGCACCTTCAGGAGCCGCCCATGAACCTCGACGAACTCACTCAACGCCTGCATCGCATTCGCGATAACAACGACTGGCGGCAATTTCACAGCCCGAAAAACCTGGCCATGGCAGCCAGTGTGGAAATGTCCGAGCTGGTGGAGATCTTCCAGTGGAAGACCGAAGAGCAGTCACGTCAGCTGCCCGCAGATGAGCTGGCCCACGCCGGGCAGGAAGTCGGGGACATCGTGTTGTACCTGCTGTTGTTGTGCAGCGAGTTGGGTCTGGACATGGATGAAGTGGTGCGCGCCAAACTGGCGGACGGCGAACGGCGGTTCAGCCAATGAGTGACCGTCATTTCGATCAACTGGCGACGCGCTTCGCTGAAAAGATTTACGGCGGCGCCAAGGGTGCGATCCGTTTGGCGGTGCTACAAGCTGACCTGATCGAAAGCCTGCCGGATCGTCCGTTGCGCGTGCTGGACATCGGCGCCGGGCTTGGGCACATGTCGCTGTGGCTGGCCGAGCGCGGGCATAACGTAACGCTGGCCGAACCCGCCGCACCCATGCTCGAAGGCGCTCGTCAGCGCTTTACCGACGCGGGGCAGACGGCGAACTTCATTCAGGCGCCGTGGCAAGCACTGCCCGATATTCTGACCGAGCGGTACGACCTGGTGATCTGCCATGCGGTGCTGGAATGGCTGGACGAGCCGTTCACGATTCTGCCGGTACTGCATCAGTTGACCGAGCCCGACGGCTGGCTGTCACTGGCTTTTTATAACCGCGACGCGCTGATTTACCGCAATCTGCTCAAGGGCCACTTCCGTAAAATGCGCAAGAACACCCTGGCCGGCGAAAAACAGAGCCTGACCCCGCAGGAGCCGCTTGATCCCCGCGAATTGGCGGCGCAACTTGGCTCCCTGTGGCGAGTCGAAACGCAAAGTGGCATTCGGGTTTTTCACGACTACATGCCGGTCGAGTTTCAGGCCAAAGTCGACCTTGCGGATTTGCTGGAAATGGAACTCGCACACCGTCGTCACCCGGCATTCGCCGGGCTGGGACGCTATCTGCACTGGATGTGCCGGGCTGTCTGACCCACGCTGGTTGATACACGCTGCTTAACACTCGCTGCGGAGACCCTCATGAAACGCCGTCTCGCTTTGCTTTCCCTCTGCCTGGGCCTTGCCGCCTGCCAGAGTCCCAACCCTTATCGTGCCGTTTCTGCGGCCATTCCACCGGCGCCGCCTCACGCCGCCAATGCCATCGACATGAGCGCTTACCCTGCGGCACCACGCGATTACGGCCGTTATCGCAACTGGGCCTGGCTCAACGACCAGTTGCCACCGGGCACCCTATGGGCTGACTCGGCTCAGCTGGCTGAAGCCGTCAGCAACGGGCTGGATCAACGCGGTCTGCGGCCTTCGCAGAACCCGCAGGCGGCAGACCTGCGCGTCGCCGCCGATGCCCATGCAGAGACCCGGATTCGTCAGGTGCGCGATGACTATTACGATCCGTACTACGGCGGTTCAGGTGTGGGTTATTACGGTGGCAATGGCTACCGCAACGGTTACGGCGGTTATGCCAGCGTACCGATCGTGCGCACGTATCAAGAGCAGGTCGTTGTGGTGCGCATCAGTCTCTTCGATGCCCGCAGCGGCCAGCCGGTGTGGAGCGCCAGCGCCGAAACCGCCAGTGGCGGCGATCAGTCAGCACGCGCCAAAGCCCTGCGCCAGGCCGTACAACAAGCCCTGACGGCTTACCCGCCGTCCTGATTTCACGCCCGTTGGCGTTTTGTTTTCACGCTGGAGAAACCCATGTATCGCCGCATTGCTGTCCTTTGTGTCGCCCTGCTCCTCAGCGCCTGCCAGACCGATCGGGTCAACCGCGACTTCGACGCCCAGCGCGATTTCGGTGCCTACCGGTCGTGGGCGTGGAAGGAGCCCGGCTTGCAATATCAGCCGGACGATCCGCGCATCAAAAGTGACCTCACCGAGCAGCGCATTCGCCAGGCGGTCGGCGAGCAACTGGAGCAGCGCGGCCTGCGCATAGCGGGGCCCGGCGTGAAAGCGGACGTTCAACTGCAGGCATGGCTCATCGTAGAAAACCGCCAGCAGACGGTCACCACCAACTATGGCGGCGGTGGCGGTTATTGGGGCAATCCATGGGGCGGCTACTGGGGCGGCCCGATCGGCACCGAGACGCGCAACATCGATTACAAAGTCTCGACACTGCAGATCGACATGCTCGACGGCAAGGATGGCAAGCTGGTCTGGCGTGGCAGCACCGAGCAGATGGTCAGTGAAGGCAACGCCAACCCTGCTGCGCGCGAACAGGCTTTGCGCCAGACGGTGCAGAAAATCCTGCAGCAATATCCGCCGCATTGAGGGTTGATCCA
Organism: Pseudomonas sp. W2-17; assembly: GCF_041060445.1. Classification (NCBI taxonomy): domain Bacteria; kingdom Pseudomonadati; phylum Pseudomonadota; class Gammaproteobacteria; order Pseudomonadales; family Pseudomonadaceae; genus Pseudomonas; species Pseudomonas sp. W2-17. The sequence continues at coordinate 211,218 of NZ_JAUFNS010000001.1, forward strand.
TTCGCGAGCAAGCTCGCTCCCACGGTCCGCGCTTCAGCAGATGCATCTGCAGTGTTTTCTGACACTGCACTTACTCGCAGCAGACGCATCCCCTGTGGGAGTGGGCTTGCTCACGAAGACGGCATCACAGCCGCTGAATCTTTAGTGGATGTACCGCCCATTCGCGAGCAAGCTCACTCCTACAGTGGATTGCGCCCAGTTGAGCGCCCGCAGACAGAGTCCAAAACCCTGCCTCACTCCACCACACTGAATTCCACCCGGGCGGTCTGCCCGCTTTCATCCAGCACGCTCAGTTGGTACCGCCCCAGGCGTGTGAAGGTGTGGGTGTAGCTGTCCTGACTCGCCGTGTCGCCGACCGGCGTACCGTCGATGAACCACCAGCGCCGTCCACTTCCGCCCAGCGCCGACAGTTTGAGGCGTAACAGCTGCTGACTGCCAGCCGGCAACCGCAACTGATCGCCCTCTCGCACCCCCACCACGGACAACGGCGGCGCCAGGCTCAACCCTTGGGGCGGGCATGACGGGTCGACGTCTGGCAAACGCGCCTCGCGCCGCTCAGTCTTCGGCAGCCAAGGCTCAAGCGGCGCCGGCCAGAGGGCGATCTCTTTAGGTTGAGCCTGTGGACAACTTGCCGCGACGCGCAGGCCCTTGTCGTTCAGCCAGACTTTCTCCATAAGCCCCAAGCCCAGCGGCTGATCGGTCGGCTGCAAGGTCGGCGGCGTCGTGCCGTCGAGGGTCCAGGCGAAACGCTGACGCCGACAGTTCGGTTCGCTCTTGCTCATCGGCTGCCCCAGCGGCCAGCAGATCGCCGCGACGCCAACGTTGAGCGGCACCGGCAACACGGGCGGCAGGATGTTGCGCTGGGCATCGCGGTTCACCAGCAGATCGTGAACCTGCAGCATCAGCGGCGCTGCCGAGGCCAGTCCGAACTGTCCGGGCACCGGCGTGCCATCCGGCCTGCCGATCCACACGCCAATCAGAAACCTCGGCCCCACGCCAATCGACCACGCATCTCGAAAACCGTAACTGGTGCCGGTTTTCCAGGCCAGTTGCGGCCGCTGGACAAGCTCGGCATGGGGGTCGAGGTCAGGCCGTGACTGGCCGCTGAGAATCCGCCGGATGATCCACGCCGCCCCCGGCGACATCATCGGCCGGTCACGCAGACGGTCATCGGGCTGCAAGCGAATGTCCGCACTGCGCCCGCCCCGGGCGAAAGCGCTGTAGCCGCCGACCAGATCCTCCAGCCGACTGCCGGCGCCACCGAGAATCAGCGCCAGATTGGGCTCGGCCAGGGGCGGCAGGGTCAACGGCACGCCGCCGTTGCGCAACTCGGCGGCGAAGCGCTTGGGCCCGTAGGCTTCCAGCAACTGCACCGCCGGCAGGTTGAGCGACATCGACAGCGCCGAACTCGCCGCCACCGCGCCGTTGAAACCCGAGGAGAAATTGCCGGGACGATAGTCGCCGTAGCGCCGGGGCACGTCCTGCAGCAACGATTCGGAATGGATGAGCCCAGCGTCGATGGCCTTGCCGTAGAGAAAGGGTTTGAGCGTCGAGCCGGGGGAACGCAACGCGCTGACCATGTCCACATGACCAAAGCGTTTCGCGTCGCCGATGTCCACCGAGCCGACGTACGCGCGCACGGCCATGTTTTGCGCTTCCACCACCAGGATCGCGGCGGACGTACGCTCGGGCAGACGCGCGCGCCAGCCCAGTAGCAGGTCTTCGAGACGACGCTGCAGGCCGGCGTCCAGGGTGGTGCGGATCAGCGGCGGGCTATTCGGGCGGTTCAAGCGCCGGGCGAGCAAGGGCGCCAGACTCGGCTCTTGGCGAGGCGCAAGCAGCAGCGGTTCTTCCAGCGCTTCGTCGACCGCGTTCTGAGGCCACGTGCCGAACTCGGCCAGACGCCGCAGCACCTTGTCCCGCGCGGCCTGTGCACGTTGTGCGTGGCGATCCGGGCGCAGACGACTCGGCGCCTGGGGCAGTACCGCCAACAGCGCCGCGTCGGCACGGGTCAGTTGCTGCGGGGACTTGCCGAGATACGCCCAACTGGCAGCGGCGACGCCCTGCAACGTGCCGCCAAACGGCGCGCGATTCAGGTACAGCACCAGAATGTCCTGTTTGGACAGGTGCCATTCCAACTGCGCGGTGCGCCACAGCTGCCGGAGTTTGCCCGCCAGCGTGCGTGAATGCGGGTCGAGCAAACGCGCCACCTGCATCGACAGCGTGCTGCCGCCGGACACCACGTGGCCGCCGGCGAGGTTTTGCCAGGCCGCGCGCGCCAAAGCCATGGGGTTCACGCCGGGATGCTGATAGAACCAGCGATCCTCGTAGGTCAACAGTGCCTCAAGGTAATAAGGCGACACCTGATCGACCGTCACCGGGTAGCGCCAGACGCCATTGGCATCGGCGAATCGCCACAGTGGCGTGCCGTCTTCGGCGAGCACCACGCGGGCCAGATCATCCTTGGGCAAGGGCAGCGGCCATATCCGGTCGGCGAGCCAGAGCAGCAGACACACGATAAGCAGGCTGCGGATGAGCCAGGCCAAAACGCGAGTACACCGTCGTCCCATTCGCGAGCAAGCTCGCTCCCACAATGGACTTGTGAATCCCGGGCGGTTCCTTCGCCGCAATAATCGCGTGATCTTCACAGAAAGCCTTTACCCGACAGGGAACTCGCCCGGACAATCGACAGCCAAAGCGAGCAGTGCCGTTTTTGGTCCACGTCCCTCATCAGGAAGCAAATATGCAGGTAGAAAGCGTTTTCGAATGGCTCGGCCAAGTGATTGGCGCCGTGATCCGCTTCGTCGTCGACGGCTTAAGCTGGTTGTTCAACATGTTCACTCACGCGGGCGGCAATTTCGTTGACGGCCTGTCGCGCACGCTGGGCATGGACACTTCAATCGTCAGCATCGTCGCCCTGGTCGTCGGGCTGATGCTGCTGTATTCAGCGATCCGCGCCTTCATGCGCGCCTCGATCATCATGGGGATCATCTGGCTGTTCCTGGGGTTGTGGCTGTTGAGCTGGATTATTCATTGATGTCCGCGTGACCCGCCCTGAATGATCGTTCCCACGATCCATGCACAAGGGGACTGATTTATTTTTCGGGCTTTTTTGAAAAATTAATCTGTCCCCGATTGGAGGCCGGGGACAGATTAATTTACGGTGAAGCGTTGTAAATAAATCAGTCCCCTTAACATGGGAGCGATCATCAGCGTAATCACTACTTCTTGCCCTTCACCACCAACTGCGCCGGCGCTTCGCCCAATGCCTGCCAGTTCGGCCGATACATCGACTCCACTTGCGGCGGCGGCACGCGGTACACGCCCGGCGTTACAGCCCGCGCCAGATACAGCAGGTGCACGGTGTTGAAGCCCTCCAGATCCACCGCAGCCACATAACGATCGCCGCGAAATTCCTGATGCTTCACGCCAGCGTTTTCCATCGATTCGCGCCACTGCTTCACCGACTCGCTGGCGTCTTCCAGACTCGCCGAACTCTGCGCCAGATTCTGGTTTTCGATCTCCAGACCTGCGGGCAGCAGATCCACTACCAACGCATCCGGCACGCGCTCCTTGGCCTTGATCTCAAGGTGCACCAGGACCAGTTCACCGCTCTTCAAGCCATTGAGATTCAGCGCCTCGCCGTCCATACCCAAGTAGTCGCGACTGATAGACAGGTTCTCGCCCCCGGCCGCAGGCGGCTGCGACGGATAACCGGAAATCGTCATCTGCTGGTACAGCGTGTCGCCACCGGTGTTCTGCACCGTCAACGGCGCGGCCAGCACCGAACTGTCGAGCTTGACGCCCGGCTGATCGTTGCTCAGTTCGCGATTGTTGCTGCCGCTGGTCAAGGTCGCCGCCCATTTGCCTTCCGGCTTGCCAAGCAGATCGCGACCGGCGAGGAACAGCGAATTGCGCTCCTGGGTCGACAGATAGCGGTTCGCCGCGACCTGATCGGACAGCGCAAACAGCCGCTCCTCGACCCTGTCCGGCGCCAGTTTGTTTTCTTCCAGTAACGACAGAATCAACGCCTGATCACGCAGCGGGCTACCGTAATCGGCGAGCCAGTCGTTGGCCTTGCGACCGGCCGCGAGCCCGGCAAGCAAAGCCTGATCGGCGCGGGGTTTGTCGCCCATTTTTTCCAGCGCGATGGACAGCTGCACCAGCGGCAGACCCGATCGCGCATCGCTGCGGCGGTCGAACAAGCTGCGCAACGCACCCAGCGGCGCCTGCTGACTGCGCGACAGCACCAGACCGGCGTAGGCCTGCACGGCGAAACGGGTGTGATCGGCGTTTTCGCTGTAATTGACCTCGATCTGATTGCGCTCCTGCAAGTAGCGCAGCAGGCGCTCGTTGGCCTTTTTCAGCGCATCCGGCGGCACGGCAAAGCCTTGGTCGCGGGCGCGCAGCAGGAAGTCGGTGACGTACGCGGTCAGCCAGTATTCCTCTTCGCCGTCCGCCGCCCACAGGCCGAAGCTGCCGTTGTAGCGCTGCATACCGATCAATCGCTCGATGCCCAGCTCGATCTTGCGCTTGCGGTCGGCATCGGATTCGCCTTGCAGGCCTAAACGCTTGAGCGTTGCGGCGTCAGCGTACAGCGACGGGTACAAGCCGCTGGTGGTCTGCTCCAGGCAACCGTAGGGGTAGGCTTTCAGCGCGCGGATCTGTTCGCCGAGGTTCAACGGCGGACGGCTCGACACCGACAGCAGCGCCTCGCGTCCCGCTGGTTCGAACGCCTCAAGCGCGCCGTCCGGCAGGCTCCATGCCTGATCCTTGAGCACTGCGCGGTATTGCTTGAGCATCGCCGGGTACGCAGGGCGCACGCCGATGGTCCACTCGCGGCTGAAGGCCGGCAGGTTCTCACCCGGCAGGTCCAGGCCGTTGACCGTGACCCGGATGACGCCCTGACCGAAACCGCCCAACGCCTTGACCGGAATCTGCAACGTGGTTCGCTGCCCCTGATTCAGGCTGACGGCTTTGGAGCCGTCGCCTTCAGCCAGACTCAACTGCCCTTCAGCCACGACTTGCACGTTGAGCTTCTGCGCCTTGCCCGACAGGTTCGACAGGTCCAGCGCCACCTTGGTCTGGTCGCCACCCGCCAGGAATCGGGGCGCCGACAGCTCGGCAATCAGCGGCGCCGCCACCACGGTTTTGGCTTCGGCCATGCCGTAGCGCTCGTCGGTCCAGGCCTGGGCCATGATCCGCAGTTCACCGTTGAAATCCGGGATGTCGACGCTGACTTCCGCGTCGCCCTGCTCGTTCAGAGTCACCGGCGCGCTTTGCAGGGCGACGATGGTGACGCTGGTTTCCGGCCGCTTGCCGCCTTTGGCCAGCGCCGCGTCACCGCCGAAGGCCAGACTGGCGAGACGATTACGCCCGGCCTCGATCAACTGCCCGTAGATGTCCAGTTGATCGGCGCCATATTCCTTGCGCCCGAACATCGCCGCGAACGGATCCGGCGTGGCGTATTCGGTGATGTTGAGAATGCCGACGTCCACCGCAGCGACCAGCACATGCACGCTCTTCGGGACCGTACCGTCGGCGTTTTTCGCGTTGACCTTCAGCTTGAGCGGCTGCTTGGGCCGCATCTTCTCGGGTGCTGTTACCGTCAGCGCCAGCTTGCGCTGCGAGCGGTCCAGCGGCAGATGCAGCACGCCCACGGCGCGTTTCGGCGTGACGTTGGCCTTGCGCTCACCTGGACGAATCACCAACGCGCTAACGTAAAGGTCATGCCGCGCCCACTTCTTGTCCACCGGGATGTCGTAGGTTTTGCCTTCTGCGGGCACATCGATCTCTTGCCACCACAGCGGCCCTTCGCTCGATTCCACCAACAGATAGCCCTTGCCCGCAGACGGCGGCGTGACCGTCACTTTCGCGGTGTCGCCGTCGGCATAGGCCGGTTTGTCCAGCGCCAGCTTGACCTGGTCGGGACGCACAGCGCCGCCTTCGGCATTGTCCTGCCAGCGATAACCGGCCCAGAAACGCACGCTGCTGATCAGGCCGGTGGCTGGATCTTCGACTTCGACGCGATAAGGGCCCCACTCCACCGGGAAGCTGATTTTCGCCGTCGAGTCCTTCTTCACGCTCAGGGTTTCTTCGGACAGGTTGAGAAACTTCTCGTTGAAGTGGTAGCTCCAGCCATCGCTGTCGGAGTAGTTCCAGTAGTAATCGCGGCGCTCGCGCACCAGCCGCACCTTGAGGTTGTCGGCGGCCAGCTTGTGGCCTTGGACGTCGGCCATCAGCACTTCGAATTCAACCGGCCCGTCGCCGTCGGTGGCTTCGCCGTCGTACAAACCACGCAGCCCCGGCATCGCATCGGCGGGCCAGACCGGCTGGGTCAGTCGCCGCGTGATCGGACGCCCACCCGACTCCTGCAAACTGGCTTGCAGCACCAGCTCCAGCGGTGAACGGGCCTTGGCCCACTGGCTGTCGATACTCAGGTCGAGCTTGCCGTTGGCATCGAGCGTGCTGTCTTCGATCTCCAGGTCTTGCTTGAGGTCTTCCTCGGTCACCGAACCAAACTGATAACCCGGCAGACCGGGCACGGCTTCCCGCAGAGGACGCACATACAGCTGACCGTTCAGGCGATTGCCCGACGCGGGTGCGCCGTAGAGGTATCGACCGGTAATCGCCACATCGAACGGCGCATCGGGCGCCAGCGGGGTGTCGCTGCCCTTGAGTTCCAGCGCCATGCGCTCCGGCAGGAAGTCCTCGACCTGGAATTCATACAGCTGCGGCTTGCCGTCACCCAGATCAAACACCAGTTGCCAGCGACCTGTCGGTGCTTCTTCCGACAGCTGCAGTTGATATTGATAAAGCCCGGTGGCGTCAGCGTCCCACACGAACTTGCGACTGACCTGCTCATCCGGGCGACGCACTTCCACAGTGATCGGCTGAGGTTTCACGCTCTTGCCGTCGCTGTCACGCAGCAAGCCGTTGAGCAGCACCACTTCGCCCGGTCGATAGAGATCGCGCGGCCCGAAGATGAAAAATTGCAGCGGGTGGGCCTTGGGCCCGGTGATGTCGAATTCCGCCAGATCCAGCGCGGCGCTGTTCAGGCGCAGCATGCTGGTCTGCTCGCCCTGATGCGCCAGCAGCACTTCAGCCTTGGCCGGCAATGGCAGCTCGGCGTGGCCAGCGTTGTCGGTCTTGCCCTGGCCGATCACGCGGCCCTTCTCGTCATACAGTTCGACGTCAACGCCGCTCAGGGCTTTGCCGCCTTCCAGCGCTTGAGTGAAGACGTCCAGGCGATTGGCGTAACGGTGCGCCGACAGACCAATGTCGCTGAGGGTGAACAGCGTGGCCGGCTGCGTGTAGTTGTAGGTCCCGGAGGCGCGCATCACGGCGAGATAAACGCCCGGCTGCTGCAGCGGTTTGAGGCCCGAAATTGGCAGCAGTACGGTCTCGCGGGTGTTGCGCGCAGGGTTCAGGTCGAAACGGCCGCTGTAGACCAGATCGGCCAGGGGCAGCAGTTCTTTGGATTGGTAGCTCTCAAGGCTGGACGAGCCTTCCCAGGAGCCAAGAAACGCAGGCAGTGACTCAGGCTTGATGCGGAAGAATTCGACGTCGACTTTATCAACGTTCAGCGCGATCACCGGCAGGCCTTCAGCGAGCCGGGTGGGCAGCAGGCTGCCGCGACTGGCGAAACCCACGGTCGCCTGGAGGTCAGCCGTTTCCAGCCGTGCGGAATATTCTGCGGCCAGGGTGTTGTTGTTCACCGCCACCAGACCCGGGTCGATGGTCAGCACCAGTTTGCGCTTGGGCTCGAGGTGACGCAGGCGTAGCTCCATGAGGTTGTCCGACAGCTCCCAGGCGCCATCCACCTTGCCATCCTTGCTGTCGACCAAGTGCACTTTTTCAGCGAATTTCTGATCGGGGTTTAAGGGCACCGAGAAGCTCAACGACAGCGTGCTGGCGCCATCGAGCTGAACTTCGGAGACGTCCACCACCGTCAACTCACGGCCGGCGTAGCGCTTGCTCAGCGCAGGAATGTCCACTGCCGGTTTGGGCTTCGCCGACTCGGCGCTTGAAGAGGCCACGGCAGCAGGAGGGGTGGCAACGGCAGGCGCGGGTTTATCGGAAGAAGACGAATCGCAGGCACTGAGCAGTACCAGCGCGCAGGCCAGGAACAATCCTTTGTTTAGCATGAGGCACTCATTTGGACGGCAGCGATGAGGGAGCAGAAGTTATAGCACCGCTTTTGCAATCGTAAAGCGCGGCGCGCAGATAGACCGTGGGTTTGTGCGTTTGTTCTCAGGGAGGAAAACTCAACGATGGCTGCAGCCAACCCTTGTGGGGGTCGGCTCGAATTCTCGGCCACGCTCGGGCACCGGTGGGAGCGAGCTTGCTCGCGAAGGCATTTTCGCTCCCGATGGAGATGCGCTGAATGTACTGACGCTTTCGTGAGCAAGCTCACTTCCACACTATCGGGGGTCGGCTCGAGTTCTCAAGCACACCCCAGGACGGGTGGGAGCGAGCTTGCTCGCGAAGACATTTTCACTACAGATAGAGATGCGTCGGATGTACTGACGCTTTCGCGAGCAAGCTCCCACATGATCGGGGGTCGGCTCGATATCCAGGGTGCGCCCCAATATGGGGGAATGCAGAAGTCCTGCATTCACGCGTCGTCATCGCTACACTCGCGCGCTTGCCCGGGAGCCTTCATGTCCAACTTCTTCAACGACTGGCGTCAGCGCGCGACGCATCGGCAGGTGTGGGCGCTGGCCGCACCGATGATCCTGTCTAATATCTCCGTGCCGCTGGTTTCACTGGTCGACAGCACGGTGATCGGTCACCTGCCCCACGCCCACCAACTTGGCGCGGTGGCGGTCGGCGGCACGCTGTACAGCTTCCTCGCTTGGGCCATGGGTTTCCTGCGCATGGGCACGACCGGGTTTGCCGCCCAGGCCGCCGGCCGCAATGATGGCGCGGCGCTGCGCCAGGTGCTGTTGCAGGGCTTGCTGCTGGCGATGGGATTTTCCGTGCTGCTGGGGCTGATCGGCTTGCCGTTCCAGCACCTGGCGCTGGAGATGATGCAGCCTTCGGACGACCTTAACGAGCTGACCCGCGACTTCTTCCATACCCGCTTGTTCGGCTTACCTGCCGCACTGGCCAGTTACGCGCTGGTAGGCTGGTTTCTCGGGCTGCAAAACGCCCGAGCGCCGCTGGCGATTCTGCTGACCACCAACTTGGTCAACATCGCACTGAACCTGTGGTTCGTCATGGGCCTGGACTGGGACGTGGTCGGCAGCGCCCGTGCGTCGGTCATCGCCGAATGGACCGGCGCATTGCTTGGCCTTGCCCTTACCCACAGAGGTCTGCGCGCATACCCGGGACAGCTGGCAGTGTCCGCACTCAAGCGCTGGCAGAGCTGGCGGCCGCTGCTCACGGTCAATCGCGATATCTTCATTCGCAGCCTGATTCTGCAATCGGTGTTCTTTTTGATCACCGTGCAAGGCGCGCGACTGGGCGATGCGACCGTGGCCGCCAATGCGCTGCTGCTCAACGGACTGTTGCTAATGGCACATGCGCTGGACGGACTGGCCCACGCCGTTGAAGCCCTCTGCGGACACGCCATCGGCGCACGGGATCGCGAGGCATTGCGGCGCTCGCTGAATGTCTCCGGAGGTTGGTCGCTGATCTGCAGCGTCGCGTTTGTGGGGCTGTTTCTGCTCGGCGGGCACCTGTTCATCGAGATGCAGACCGACATCGCCCCAGTGCGTGACATCGCCTTCGTTTATCTGCCTTATCTCGCCGTGCTGCCCTTTGTCGCGGTCTGGAGTTATTTGCTCGACGGCCTCTTCATCGGCGCCACGCGTGCTCGCGAGATGCGCAACGCGATGGTTGTCACGGCCTTGATCACCGCACCGTTCGCCTGGCTGGCAAGCGGGTTTGGCAATCACGGTCTGTGGCGGGTGTTTTTGCTGTTCATGGCATTGAGGGCGCTGACGCTGGGGTATCTGGCGTTTAAGCTCAACCGCAGCGGCGCCTGGTTCAGTGGCTGATCGAAGCGCTCGACACCTGCGCCTGATCCTGGGCGTGGATGAACGCTACAACTTCCTCCAGCACCGGCGCCAAGCTGCGCAACGGGCGGGCAAGTGCACCCACCAGCGTGCGGTGACTGGTGCGAGAGAAATACACCTCGCGCACTGACACGCCCTCAGCGCGCAAACGACTGGCCATGCCCCCCGTGTTGCGTTGCGGGTTCACCTCCGTATCGTCGGCGGAAGCGATCAGCAGCGCCGGCGGTGACGCTGCGCTGACATGGTTGATCGGCTGGGAGTCGGGTGGCGAATTCGGGAAGTAAAACACCGGCTTCACTTCTGCGTCTTCGATGGGCAGGAAATCATAGGGCCCGGCCAGACCGATCCAGCCTTTGATGATGGAAGGCGTGGCGCCCGCTGCAGCCAGCCATTGCGGATCGAGGGCCAGCATTGCCGCGTTGTAGGCCCCGGCACTGTGGCCCATCACATACAACTTCGCCGGGTCACCGCCGAACTGACGAATGTGCGCGCGGGTCCAGACCACCGCCTGGGCACTGTCCTGCAGCAGCTCCTGATAATGCACTTGCGGGTACAACCGGTAATCCGCCAGCACGGCAACGATGCCCCGGGACGCGAGCGCCTCACCGACGAAGGCGTAGTCACCCCGCGATCCGCTGGTCCAGCTGCCACCATAGAAGAACACGACGACCGGCGCGTGCGGCGCTGCATCTTTAGGCGTGTAGATGTCGAGTTTATTGCGCGGGTCCGGGCCGTACGCCAGATCGGACGTTCTGCTGAACGTGCTGCTTGGAGTGAATGCGTTCAGCACTTTCAACGGCGTGCAGGCCATCAACAGGGTCATCAGCCAGGCGGCGAACGCTGCCTTGAGCGCCAGTTTGATCATCGTTCATGCTCCCGGAACCGTGAAGGACGCCTGACTGTGCAGACAACGAAAACGGGCCACAAGGGCCCGTTTATTGGAGTAGCTACATCATCACGACGACAGGTAGGACGACCGCGTCAGGCCCAGGCGCAATGCGTCCAGAAACTGGGTGCGTTCACGCGGTGTGATCTTGGCGCTGGCGACTTTGTCCCGGTAATGGGTCATCAGTTCTTCCGGCGACAAGTGCACGTAACGCAGCATGTCTTCGATGGTGTCGTGGGTCTCGATCCCGGCCGAATATGCACTGCCATCCTGGTTCTGATAGATGTTCACCGAATCGGTGTCACCGAACAGGTTGTGCATGTCGCCCAGAATTTCCTGATACGCACCGACCAGGAACACGCCCAGCAAGTAATCCTCACCCTCGTTCAACGAGTGAACCGGCAGGCTGGTCTCGATGCTCTGTTCGTCTACGTACTGATTGATCTTGCCGTCGGAGTCGCAGGTCAGGTCTTGCAGCACGGCGCGACGCAGCGGCTCCTCGTCCAGACGATGCAGCGGAATGATCGGCAGCACCTGATCGATCGCCCAGGTGTCCGGCAGGCTCTGGAACACCGAGAAGTTGCAGATGTACTTGTCGGCCAGCTTGTCGTTGAGTTCGTCGAGCACCTGACGATGGGAACGCTGACGAGCTTTCAGCGAGTTGTGCAAACGACGGCACACCGCGAAATAGCACTGCTCGCCCAGGGCTTTTTGCGCCAGGGTGATCTTGCCGTCGGAATACTGGGTAGCGATGTCGCTCATGTAGTGCGTGGCACGCCAGTAGGTCTCGGTGACCATTTCGATGTCGGTCGGGCCGAGCAGATCGATCAGCCACTGCAGGGTTTCCGGCAGGCTTTCCTTGTCAGTGATTTCCGGCACTTCGTCGTTGTGACGCTCGACGTCCGTGACCTGGATCACCAGCATGGCGTGATGCGCGGTCAGCGAACGGCCGCTTTCCGAGAAAATGTGCGGATGCGGCAGGCCCTGCGCGTCGCAGAACTCCTTGAGCATCCCGACCACGACACCGGCGTAATCGTCCATGTCGTAGTTGATCGAGCTGGCGTTGCGCGAGTGCGTACCGTCGTAGTCCACACCCAGACCGCCACCCACGTCGATGTGGTCCACCGGCAGGCCGAGGTTGCGCAGCTCACCGTAGTAGCGAATCGCTTCCTTGAAACCGTGTTGGTAGTCAGCCAGGTTGGCAATCTGCGAACCCATGTGGAAGTGCAACAGACGAATGCCTTGATCGAGGCCTGCCTTGGTGAAGCGGTCGACGACCGACAGCAACTGCGCGGCGGACAGCCCGAACTTGGACTTCTCGCCGCCGGTGTCGGCCCACTTGCTCGACGCCAGGGACGACAGGCGCACACGCAGACCCACTTGCGGCGCGACCTTCAGCTCGGCGGCTTCTTCGATGACCAGTTCGACTTCGGATTCTTTCTCGATGACGATAAAGACGTTGTGGCCCAGCTTCTGACCCATCAAGGCCAGACGAATGAACTCGCGGTCCTTGTAGCCGTTGCAGACGATGGTGCCACCCTTCGGCGCCAGCGCCAGCACGGCCATCAGCTCAGGCTTGGAGCCGGCTTCGAGACCAATGGAAACGTCCTGCGTGGCGATGATGTTTTCCACCACCGCTTCCTGCTGGTTGACCTTGATCGGGTACAGCGCGGTGTATTTGCTCTGGTATTCCAGGCGGGCGATGTTCTCGTCGAACGCACCGGTCAGCTGGCGCACGCGGTCCTGCAGAATGTCAGGGAAGCGCACCAGCAGTGGCAGGGACAAGCCGCTCTTGCGCAGCTGATCGACCTGCTCGTAAAGATCGATGGGCGAACTGGTCGGCCCGTTGGGGCGAACTTCAACGCGGCCGGCTTCATTGATTGCGAAATAACCGGCCCCCCAATGACGGATCCCGTAGACACTGCGGCTGTCTGCCACGGTCCATTGGCTGCCATCGTCTTTGCGTGTGCGTCGTACGGACATCAAAGTCCCCTATAGAAAAGTCATAAAGCCCCGGCCTGACCGGCTGGGCGCAGTGTAGAGCGTGGAAATGACGGTTTGGCGCCTGCTCGCTGTGGGGCAATAGACCCGCATTGTGCAGCAGAGTTTGCCGGGATGAATGCGGCCAGACCGACGACAAAAATCAACGGGCTCGAAACAGACGGCTCAACCGCCCGACTTCTTCGCCTTGAAACCCTGCTTGACCAGCTCGGCCAACAGCGTTTCGACGTGGTCACCCTGGATCTCGATCACGCCATCCTTCAGCGCGCCGCCGGTTCCGCAACGTTGCTTGAGCGTCTTTGCCAGGTCCTTGAGCGCGTCCTCGGCCAGCGGAACGCCGGTGACGGTCGTGACGGTCTTGCCGCCGCGGCCTTTGCTTTCACGGCGCACGCGGGCGATGCCATCACCTTCCGGGATGAGCGTGCTTTTGCAGGTGCAGGCGTCGACAGGCTGACGGCAGTCGGGACAATGCCGACCGGCATCGGTTGAAAATACCAGGCCACCGAGGGCGGCGAAGGATGCGGCTTTTTTGGCCACCGGCAATCCTCTTGTTGAGGAGCGAAGTCTGGCCGGCAGGAACCGACCGCGAAGCCCCACTCAGGCAGGGGCAGCGCTACCGGATCGCAAGGGCGGTCCGGCGTGAAAAGTCGCGCAGTGTAACGGCAAAAGGCGCTGATGCTAAGTGCAAATATGCGCCAATTTACGGGACATTTGCGACGCCTCCCAAATAGCGCTTCAAGGCGGCCAACGAGTCCGGGCAGTAAGGCTTTTCAGTGGTTTCGCGCAGCACTTGGTCGATGCTAAGAAAGCGCGCTTCCAGCACTTCTTCCGGCTGCAGGTTCAGTGGCCCGTCCCAGACCGCCGAGAACACCGCGCACCACAGCCGATTGTCCGGCTGATCAAAGAAGAACCGCTCATGAGCCGCAAGCTGCACACCGGAGACGCCCAGCTCTTCCGCCAGTTCACGCGCCGCCGAGAGCTCGTAGCTTTCATCGGCCTGCACCATACCGCCCGCCGCCACATCCCAATAGCCGGGATAAATCGCTTTGCTCAGCGTGCGTCGATGCACACACAACTCGCCAGCCGAGTTGAACAGGAGGATATAGGTGCCACGTCCGATGAGACCGCGCTCACGCAGCTCTGCCCGAGGCAGCGCGCCGAGGAACTGATCGTGACGATCGACCCAGGCAATCAGCTCGGCATCGGAGGCCGCACGGTGGGCGGCCTCTTGATCGGAAACACTCATCGATCAGCCTTGGGACAGCAGCTGACGCAGGTCAATCACCGCCGCGTTGGCACGGGACAGGTAGTTGGCCATGACCAGCGAGTGGTTGGCGAAAATGCCGAACGGGCTGCCGTTGAGGATCATCGGGCTCCAGATCGGCTCTTGCGAGGCTTCCAGTTCACGAATGATCTGACGCACGCTGACGGTTGCATTCTTCTTCGCCAGAACATCGGCGAAATCGACTTCGATCGCGCGCAGCAAGTGTGACAGCGCCCAGGCCTGACCGCGTGCTTCGTAGAAGACGTTGTCAATCTGCATCCATGGGGTTTCAACGATTTCTTCGTCAACCTGCGGCACTTCGCCCGGTTTAACCGTGACCATGGACTGCGCCTCAGTTTTCAGGGTGCTATTCAGCTTGACCCGACCGACGCTGGCGGACAGTCGCTGGGACAGAGAACCCAGTCGTGTGCCCACGTCGCCCAACCAGTTATTCAGGTTGTCGGCGCGGGTGTAGAACAGCGCGCCCTTTTGATTGGGGTCAGACAGTCGCGCCTGGTAGCGGCTCAACGCAGCGATGCCGTCGCGGTACTGAGACTCGCTCGAAGGCAGCACCCAGCTTTTATTGTCGAAGTTGAACAGTGGCTCGGCGCGCGCCAGATCGCCGTCTTCGGCGGACTGCGACTGCGAGCGGGCGAAGTCTTTGCGAAGTGCGCGGCTCAGGTCGCGCACCTGGACCAGCACGCCGTACTCCCAGCTCGGCATGTTGTCCATCCACAGGCCGGGCGGAGAGCGATCGTTGGAAATGTAACCGCCCGGTTTATCCAGCAGAGTGGACGCGACGGTCTTGAGGGTTTCGACAGTGGTGTAACCCAACACCATCTGCTTGCCTTCACTTTGTGCGGCGGCCTGGGCCTGCTGCTGGACCGGAAACAGGGGCGGTTCGCTGCTCCACCAGATGCCGAGCACCACGGTGACCACCAGATAAATACCCACCACGGCCCCGACGGCACGACTGAACAACAGGCCGCCCCAATACCCCCGAGAACCCCGAGGCGCCTTGCCCATCGGCTTTTCGTCAACGCGTTCAGTTCCCGCGCTGCCCGAGCGCTTCTTCCAATCCAGCATGGCCTTGTCCTTTCAATCACGGAATTCAGTGCTTCTGACCGCAACCTTACAGCAAGGTGCGTTTGGCAGGAATGTAGTGGCAGGTGCAATTGTTTAGCAGCTGAGTCGAGCACGTCCCCGGCCAAAGGCGCCTCATCCATTCTCCTACCCCGCTATCCGCGGCCACGCTTCGGGCCTTGAATCGAACCAACTGGTTCGAACACTCAAACGCGTTTAAAGATAGAAATTTGACGGATAAAACCGTCAAAAATGACGAGAAAATGACTTGCGGCATCCTGACTCGGGAAAAGTAGTGCTAGCATAGCGCCAGCATTTATATCGGGGTTTCCCCTATAAAGAAGTCAGCACATGACCGAAGCAGAAGATCCGAGCCGCGACCGGCTCAAACACCACTTTGCCCAGCGCGTTATCCATCAGGCTCGCCAGATTCTTGAGGTGTGGCAACGCCTGCAGCAAAGTGAATGGTCGGCAACGGACATGGCTGAACTCGGCGAGGCCAACCAGCGCCTGCTGCGTTTCGCAGAGCGCTTCGAGCAGGCCGAGCATGTGCAACTGGCGACCGCTATCAACCTGGCATTGCTTGACGTCGAGGCCAACCGAGGCCGTTTGAGCAGCGCGCTGATCACCGACCTCAATCGCCTGATGCAACGCCTGTCCCGAACCGGCCTCAGGCACGGCGACCGCCTTGAGCAAACCGCCCTGCCGCCCCTGCGCAAGCCGATCTATATCGTGCTGCAGGATCATGAACGCGGCGAACGTCTGGCCAAGCAGCTGGAGTTCTTCGGCCTGAGCGCGCAGTCGCTCGCAAACGTCGACACCTTCCACATGACCATGGCCGAGCGCTTGCCCGCCGCCGTCGTCATGGATGTCGACTTCGGTGGCCCGGGCCAGGGCCTGAAGCTCGCCACACAAATGCAGGAAGGACTGGAGCAAAAACTGCCGCTGCTGTTTTTCAGCCATCACGAGACGGACACACCCACGCGCCTTGCGGCCGTGCGCGCCGGTGGTGAAGAATTTCTGACCGGCACGCTTGAGGCGTCCAGCCTGCTGGAGAAGATTGAAATCCTGACCCGGGTCGCGCAGTACGAACCGTACAAGGTCCTGATCATCGACGATTCGCGCGCCCAGGCCACACACACCGAGCGCTTGCTCAACGGCGCCGGAATTGTCACCCGGACCCTGCTCGACCCGATCAAGACCATGGCTGAACTGGCCGAATTTCAGCCTGACCTGATCATTCTCGACATGTACATGCCCGGCTGCACCGGCACCGAGCTGGCCAAGGTGATCCGCCACAATGACCGCTACGTCAGCGTGCCGATCATCTACCTCTCGGCTGAGGACGATCTGGATAAACAGCTGGATGCGATGAGCGAAGGCGGCGACGATTTCCTGACCAAACCCATCAAGCCTCGCCACCTGATCACCACCGTGCGCAATCGCGCGGCGCGGGCACGCAACCTTAAAGCGCGCATGGTCCGCGACAGCCTGACCGGCCTGTACAACCACACGCACATCCTGCAATTGCTCGAAGATTGCAGCTTCCGCTCGCGGCGGGAGAACAAGCCGCTGAGCTTCGCCATGCTGGACATCGACCACTTCAAGAAGGTCAACGACAGCCACGGCCACCCCATGGGCGACCGTGTAATCAAGAGCCTGGCGCTGTTCCTCAAGCAACGCCTGCGCAAGACCGATTACATCGGTCGCTATGGCGGTGAAGAGTTCGCGGTGGTCATGCCGGACACCGATCTGGCAGCCGCCCACGGCGTGCTCGACGAAATCCGCCAGCGCTTCGCCGAAATCCACTACCCCGCGCAGCCCGTGGATCTGTTCTGCACGTTCAGCGCCGGGGTGGTGGAAATCGCCGAGGACGACGACGCGCTGATGATGGCCTCGCAAGCAGACGAAGCGCTGTACCGCGCAAAAAAGGCTGGCCGCAATCAGGTGCATGGGCTGGAGGAGCGCGTTGCCGTGTCGCCCTTGAGCAAACACACCCAGCCGGACACTGTTTGACCGCTACGTCCTACATCATTTTCAGACCGAAGCAGACCGAAGAACTCTAGCCCTCCCTGCACGTCCGCAGCCACTCCGCTATCATGCGCGGACTTCTGTGATGCGAGACCGCCATGCGCCGCCTGCTTTGTCTGTTACTGCTGATCTGTGCCCTGCCCGCCGTCGGCGCGAGCTTTCTGGAGAACAGATCGAGCCCCACACTGGGCAGCGCAGCAGTCGACAACAGCAAGGACTTCCTGCCGGTGCGGCAGGCGTTCCAGCTAAACCTGAGCGACACCACCCCTGAGTCCATCAAGCTGCAGTTTGTCGCCACCGAAGGCTACTACCTGTATCGCCATCGCTTTCAGTTCCGCACCGAGCCCGCCGACATCGGCCTCGGCGCCGCCCAACTGCCAGACGGCGAAAAGAAACACGACGAGTACTTTGGCGACGTCGAGGTCTATCACGGCATTCTCGACGTCAACTTGCCGCGCAAAGCCGGGGACGACCGCCCTTTCACGCTAGTCGTCACCTATCAGGGATGCGCGGACAAAGGGCTCTGCTACCCGCCGGAAACCGAGCGCCTGAGCATCGGCGGCAGCGCGACCTCTTCTGCCGACGCATCGGCTGCGGCGCCATCAGGCAATGAGCAACCGGTACCCTCCTTCAGCTGGAAACAACTGGTGCTGTTTTTCCTCGCCGGCGTCGGGCTTACCTTTACGCCGTGCGTATTGCCCATGCTGCCAATCCTCTCCGGCGTGGTCCTGCGCGGGCAGATCGGCGGGCTGCGCGGTTTCTCTTTGTCCCTGGCCTACGTGCTGCCGATGGCGATCTGCTTCGCCATCCTCGGCGCACTGATGGGCATGT
This sequence comes from Pseudomonas sp. W2-17, assembly GCF_041060445.1. Taxonomy (NCBI): domain Bacteria; kingdom Pseudomonadati; phylum Pseudomonadota; class Gammaproteobacteria; order Pseudomonadales; family Pseudomonadaceae; genus Pseudomonas; species Pseudomonas sp. W2-17. The sequence continues at coordinate 229,336 of NZ_JAUFNS010000001.1, forward strand.
TTGGCGCCAGTCTCAACCTGCAAGCTCGCCTGCAGTCGGCATGGGTCCTCGTGCCGTTCGCCGGTTTTTTTGCGCTCTTCGCTATCGCTATGTTCGGCGCGTTCGAGCTGCGCCTGCCCCGCGCGCTCAATGACCGGCTGGACCGCATCGCCGGCAATACCCAGGGCGGATCCTTGTGGGGAGCGGCGGTTCTGGGCGTGGTGTCGAGCCTGCTGGTCTCGCCTTGTGTCTCGGCACCATTGGCCGGCGCACTGCTTTATATAAGCGCGAGCGGCGATGCGCTGGGCGGCGCTTTGAAGCTGTTCGCTCTGGGCCTGGGCATGGGCGCTCCACTGGTGATGGTGGCAACGGGTGGCGCGGCGTGGCTGCCGAAAAGCGGGCCATGGCTGGTTGCGGTCAAGAACGCCATCGGCGTGCTGCTGCTCGCCCTGGCCATCGGTTTGCTGAGCCGGGTGATTCCGGGGCAAGCCACGTTGCTGTTGATCGGGCTGCTGGGGGCCGGCGTTGCGATTTTTCTGGGCACGCTGGATCTGGGCGAAAAAACCACCCGTGGCCGCCTCGCCCAATTGCTGGGTCTGATCCTGCTGGTGTACGCCCTCGCGTGCTGGTACGGCGCTCTGAGTGGTCAGACTGACCCGCTGCGCCCGCTGGGTCAGGCTCAAGTCATTGCGAGCGGCGCCCAGCCAAAGTCCGACAGCCGCTGGCAGACGGTGACCCAGGCGAGTGAACTGGACCGAATTCTTGCGGAGTCCAAAAGCGCAGGTCAGCCGGTCCTGGTCGACTGGTACGCGGACTGGTGCATCAGCTGCAAGGTCATCGAGCATGAAGTGCTGCCGGACCCGAAAATTGCCAGTGAGCTGGGAGCGTTCAGGCTGGTCCGTTTCGACATGACCGACAGCAACGCCGAACAACGCGCGCTACTGGATCGCTACAAGCTGTTCGGCCCTCCCGCACTGCTGTTTTTCGGAAAAAACGGCAACGAGCTGGAAAACGTGCGGGTCGTCGGCGAAATCGACGTCGAAGCCTTCGCAGAGCGCCTTTCTAGAGCAAATGACCAAATTTAGCGTCATGGTCACAAACTTCGCGCGAACATCGGGCATCGTGCTGAATATTGTGGGTAACTGGACAGTCCATCGTACTTTCCGGCATAGTCGCTGCCCATCAGCGGCTCACTTTGTGCGTGAGCGTCGAAAACGCGAACAACAAGGAACACTCGATGGCGACTTTTCTGGTTCTTCACGGACCTAACCTGAACCTGCTGGGGACCCGTGAACCGGGGATCTACGGCTCGATCACGTTGGCCGATATCAACCAGGACCTGGAACAGCGTGCGCGCGAAGCCGGCCACCATCTGATGTACCTGCAGAGCAACGCTGAATACGAGCTGATCGATCGCATCCACGCTGCACGCGATGAAGGCGTGGACTTCATTCTGATCAATCCGGCTGCTTTTACGCACACAAGCGTTGCGATACGTGACGCGTTGCTGGGAGTGAGCATCCCATTCATCGAAGTGCACCTGTCGAACGTGCACAAGCGCGAACCTTTCCGCCATCACTCCTACTTTTCAGATGTTGCTGTAGGTGTGATCTGCGGCCTTGGCGCCAGCGGTTACCGACTGGCCCTGGAGGCCGCCCTGGAACAATTGGCCAAGAGTTCGAAAGCGTGAACGGCACAGTCCCGTACTGAGCCAGACCGCCGGAACCGGCTACCAAATCCCCCTGACCGTCCCTTGGGAGTTGATGATTAATGGATATCCGTAAAGTCAAGAAACTGATCGAATTGCTGGAAGAGTCCGGCATCGACGAATTGGAAATCCGTGAAGGCGAAGAATCCGTACGGATCAGCCGTCACAGCAAGACTCCAGCACAGCAGTACTACGCGCCTGCTCCGGTTGCCGCTCCGGCACCTGCCCCGGTTGCAGCGCCAGTGGCCGCCGCCGCTGAAGCACCTGCTGCTCCACAGTACGCCGGCAATGTCATCAAGTCGCCAATGGTCGGTACCTTCTACCGCACTCCGGCGCCTGGCTCGCCAGCGTTCGTTGAAGTCGGCAAGACCGTCAAGAAAGGCGACACCATCTGCATCGTTGAAGCGATGAAAATGATGAACCACATCGAAGCTGAAGTCAGCGGCACGATCGAATCCATCCTGGTAGAAAACGGTCAGCCGGTTGAGTATGACCAGCCGCTGTTCACCATCGTTTGAACCGGGGAGAGCCTGCGATGTTGGAAAAAGTCCTGATCGCCAACCGCGGCGAAATCGCCTTGCGTATCTTGCGTGCCTGTAAAGAATTGGGCATCAAGACCGTCGCGGTCCATTCCACGGCAGACCGTGAGCTGATGCACCTTGGCCTGGCAGACGAAACCGTCTGCATCGGCCCGGCGCCAGCCAATCTGTCGTACCTGAACATTCCGGCCATTATTTCGGCAGCTGAGCTGACCGGCGCCACGGCGATTCACCCGGGCTACGGTTTCCTCGCGGAAAACGCAGACTTTGCCGAACAGGTCGAGAAATCCGGCTTCGCGTTCATCGGCCCGAAAGCCGAAACCATTCGCCTGATGGGTGACAAGGTTTCCGCCAAAGACGCCATGAAGCTTGCCAAGGTGCCAACCGTTCCCGGTTCCGACGGCCCGTTGCCGGAAGACGAAGAAACCGCGCTGCGCATCGGCCGTGAAGTCGGCTATCCGGTGATCATCAAAGCCGCTGGCGGCGGCGGTGGTCGCGGCATGCGCGTGGTGCACAAGGAAGAAGACCTGATCGAAGCGGCCAAGCAGACCCGTGCTGAAGCGGCTGCCTGGTTCAGCAACCCGATGGTCTACCTGGAGAAATACCTGACCAACCCACGTCACGTGGAAGTGCAGGTAATTTCCGACGGTCAGGGCCACGCGATCCACCTGGGCGATCGCGACTGCTCTTTGCAGCGCCGTCACCAGAAGGTCCTGGAAGAAGCGCCGGCGCCCTTCATCGACGAACAAGCCCGCAAGGACGTGTTCGCGGCCTGTGTCAAAGCGTGCATCGACATCGGCTACCGTGGCGCTGGCACGTTCGAGTTCCTGTACGAGAACGGCCGCTTCTACTTCATCGAAATGAACACCCGTGTTCAGGTGGAGCACCCCGTATCGGAAATGGTCACTGGTATCGACATCGTCAAGGAGATGCTCAGCATCGCCGCCGGCAACAAGCTGTCGTACACCCAGGATGACGTGGTCATCACCGGGCATGCGCTGGAATGCCGGATCAACGCTGAAGATCCGAAGACCTTTGTCCCGAGTCCGGGCCTGGTCAAGCATTTCCACGCGCCAGGCGGCAACGGCGTGCGTGTGGATTCGCACCTGTACAGCGGCTACAAGGTTCCGTCCAACTACGACTCGCTGATCGGCAAGCTGATCACCTGGGGCGCCACCCGCGATGAAGCGATGGCGCGCATGCGTAATGCCCTGGATGAAATCGTGGTCGACGGCATCAAGACCAACATCCCGCTGCACCGTGATCTGACCCGCGATGAAGGCTTCTGCGAAGGAGGCGTCAACATCCACTACCTGGAACACAAGCTGGCCGCTGACAAGCATTGATCCGCCAGTAAGTGCTACAGACCAACAAAGCCGCTTTCGAGCGGCTTTGTTGTTTTTAAGACCTGCGATCTGTTGTTCGGGTCGCGCTATCCAGTGGGACCGGCTTTAGCCGGGAAGGGGCCGGGGTGACCGACATCAAGTTTGTGGTGTGACCCCTGACGCATTCCCGGCTAAAGCCGGTCCTACCTATTCACCACCCCCACCAGAATCACAGGCACGCCACAGATCGCCACACCCACTTTGTTGTTTCCCCGCGAACCCCGTAAACTTGCCGGTCTTTCGTGGCCGTCGGCCGCCTTTCAATTTTCCAACTCGAAGGTCACCCGCCATGCCTTGGCTGCAAGTCCGTCTCGCCATTAGCCCAGAACAAGCCGAAACCTACGAAGACGCCCTGCTTGAAGTCGGCGCCGTATCGGTGACGTTCATGGATGCTGAAGACCAGCCGATCTTCGAGCCAGAGCTGAACACCACGCCGCTGTGGTCGCACACGCACTTGCTGGCGCTGTTCGAAGCCGACACCGATGCCGATCACGTGCTCGCTCACCTGAGATTGCTCACCGACGCCGAGCTGCCGGAACACACCCATGAAGTGATCGAAGATCAGGACTGGGAACGTAGCTGGATGGACAACTTCAACCCGATGCGCTTCGGCCAGCGGCTGTGGATCGTGCCGAGCTGGCATGCCGCGCCGGAGCCCGAGGCGGTCAATCTGCTGCTCGACCCGGGCCTGGCGTTCGGCACGGGTACCCATCCGACCACCGCGCTGTGCCTTGAGTGGCTCGACGGCCAGAACCTCGCCGGCTGCAACGTGCTGGATTTCGGCTGCGGCTCCGGCATTCTCGCCATCGCCGCCCTGCTGCTGGGGGCTGAACAAGCCGTCGGCACCGATATCGACGTCCAGGCCCTTGAAGCCTCGCGCGACAACGCCGGCCGCAACAACGTCCCGGCCGCGAAATTCCCGTTGTACTTGCCTGAAGACCTGCCCCACGCGCCGGCCGACGTGCTGGTGGCGAACATCCTCGCGGGCCCGCTGGTTTCTCTGGCGCCGCAGTTGGCGAGCCTGGTCAAACCCGGTGGCCGTCTGGCGCTGTCCGGCATCCTTGCCGAGCAAGGCGATGAAGTCGCTGCCGCTTACGCTGATACCTTCGAGCTGGACCCGATCGTCAACCGCGAGGGCTGGGTACGGATCACCGGTCGTCGCCGCTGACAGCCAGTTGCCCTAAGATCCAACCATCAGGCGCTCTTTAACCCCGGATACCCGCATGACCGACAGCTTCGTCACTCAGTGCCCGCATTGCCAGACCAGTTTCCGCGTCAGTCACGCTCAGTTGAGCGTGGCCCGAGGCATGGTGCGCTGTGGCTCATGCCTGCAGGTGTTCAACGCCGCGAAGCAACTGCTGGAACAGCGCGCCGATGCAACTCCGGAAACGCCGTCGCCTTCCGCGCCAAACGCCGAAAACGTTGAGAAAAAACCAGAGATCCTCGCGCCGCAGTCACTCGTCGTGACCCAGCCAGCGCCGCTGCCGGTCAAGCGTGAAGAGCGTGAGGTGGACCTGGACAGCCTCGATCTGGACGATCTCGATGTTGAGCTGGCCCGCCTCGAACAGCGCGAAATTCAGCTGCCCGAGTCCTTCGGGCGGGTCAGCAAGGCGCGCGATCACGACGAAGTCGAGTCCTTCAGCGCCCGACGCGACGAGCCTGACGTCGCGCAGGAGTCGTGGGCCCACGGCATGAGTCACGACGATGTGGACCGGTTGCCCGAACTGCGCGCCGAAGTCGTCGAGGAACGCGAAGAGCACACCGACCACACGATTGACGAAGGCCCGCTGGAGGAGCTAATCAACCAGCACGACCGCCATCGCACCGAGCCTTCATTCTCGCTGACCCCGGACGACCTGGACGACGAACCCGCTCGTCCCCATTCGCTCAAGCATCAAGCCGATGCTGACGATCAGCCGTCGTCGGAACGCTTCTCTGCCCTGGACACCCAAGATGATCAGGATCGCCTCAGCGCACGTCACGATGAGGACGACGATGAGCCTCCTCGCGCTTCTGCCGATGGCAAGCGTGGCGGCCGCAACGAGCCGGGCCTGCGGGACAGAGCGCTGGTCGACCTGACGGATGACCCGCTGCAGCTGTCCTGGCAAAAACCCAAACCGCGCTGGGGTCGGCGTCTGCTGTGGATGCTATTGATCCTGATTGCGTTGGGCGCGCTGGCCGGGCAATACGTTGCCTACCACTTCGAAGAACTCGCGCGGCAGGATCAGTACCGCCCCCTCTTCCAGGATCTGTGCCCGACACTCGGCTGCAAGGTCCCGTCCAAGGTCGATATCAAACTGCTCAAGAGCAGCAACCTTGTCGTGCGCAGCCACCCCGAATTCCAGGGTGCGCTGGTGGTTGACGCGATCATCTATAACCGCGCGTCCTTTTCCCAGCCGTTCCCGCTGCTCGAACTACGCTTTGCCGATGCGACCGGTCAATTGATCGCCAGTCGTCGATTCAAACCGGGCGAGTACCTGAGCGGCGAGCTGGCGGGCAAGGACGAGATGCCGCCGCAGACGCCGATTCATATCGCACTGGACATTCTCGACCCGGGCCCCAAGGCGGCGAATTACAGCCTGAGCTTTCGTTCGCCGGAGTAAAACACCGCCCTCAGCGGGTTTGTCCGCACCGAAATGCAGCACCCTGTGCGGGACGGGATGCCCGAAATCCGACGACACTTTTATGACAATACCGGCCTAACCCTAACCGTTCGCGATAAGAACGGAGCTGTTCAGATTTTATCCAATTCAGCCTTTATCCAGTCATCGAGAGCGGGTATCATGCCCACCCTTTTTCATACTCTGGGTCCCGTCTGAATTGGCGCTGAAGCACTTTTCGGACCAGACCTCGTGATTCGGCCCCACAACAGGTCACCCTATGTCGGCGGTACGCATCGGCCCTTACACATTGCAAAACGGCTTGATCCTCGCCCCGATGGCGGGTGTCACCGACCAGCCCTTCCGACAACTCTGTCGCCAGCTCGGCGCAGGCCTGGTGGTCTCGGAAATGGTCACCAGCGACATGAGCCTCTGGAACAGCCGCAAGTCGCGGTTGCGCATGATTCACGAAGGCGATCCCGAGCCACGCTCGGTACAGATCGCTGGCGGGGACCCGCAGATGCTTGCGGATGCAGCACGCGCCAACGTCGAACTCGGCGCGCAGATCATCGACATCAACATGGGTTGCCCGGCAAAAAAGGTCTGCAACAAGGCCGCCGGCTCCGCGCTGTTGAAAGATGAACAGTTAGTGACCGAAATCCTGCACGCGGTGGTCGCGGCAGTCGAGGTACCGGTCACGCTGAAGATTCGCACCGGCTGGGACCGGGCGAACAAGAACGGTCTGACCGTCGCCAAAATCGCCGAGCAAGCCGGCATCCAGGCGTTGGCGGTGCACGGGCGAACCCGTGCCGATCTCTACACCGGTGAAGCCGAGTACGACACCATCGCCGCCATCAAGCAGGCGGTGTCCATCCCGGTGTTTGCCAACGGCGACATCGATTCACCGGAAAAGGCCCGCTACGTCCTGGACGCTACCGGCGCCGACGGGCTGTTGATTGGCCGGGCCGCCCAGGGGCGCCCATGGATTTTTCGCGAGATAGAACACTACCTGCAGACCGGGGAAAAACTTCCGGGCCTGCCCGTCGGTGAAGTGGAACGCATTCTGCTAGAGCATCTGGCTGCGCTTCACACGTTCTATGGTGACGTGATGGGCGTGCGAATCGCCCGCAAACACGTCGGCTGGTACCTCGCAACGTTGCCGGGCGCCAGGGAGTTTCGCGCCCTTTTCAACTGTTTGGACGATACAGAAGCACAGTGCGCCAACGTTCGGGAGTTCTTTTCCCAGCGCGATAAATCCCGCCCAGCAGGGAACGAAGAAGAGGTGGCCGCATGACGATGATGACTGAGACTTTAGTGAGTGGAACAACGCCCGTGAGCGACAACGTCAATTTGAAACAACACCTCAATACGCCGAGCGAAGAGGGTCAGACCCTGCGCGGAAGCGTCGAGAAGGCGTTGCACAACTACTTCGCTCATCTGGAAGGTGCGGCCGTCACTGATGTCTACAACCTGGTGCTCTCGGAAGTCGAGGCGCCGTTGCTCGAGTGCGTGATGAATTACGTCAAGGGCAACCAGACCAAGGCCTCCGAGCTGCTGGGGCTGAATCGCGGCACCCTGCGCAAGAAACTCAAGCAGTACGACCTGCTGTAAGCATCCGAAAAACAAGCGACCTCACTTCAATGCGGTCGTTTTTTTTGCAAAATTCTTTTGCTTTTGATGGAAGTTGAGATGACCGACCAGACGACCCGCCTGCCGATCCGCCGCGCCTTGATCAGCGTATCCGACAAGACCGGCATCCTTGAATTCGCGCGTGAACTAGAAGCCCTCGGTGTCGAGATCCTCTCCACTGGCGGTACGTTCAAGCTGCTCAAGGACAACGGCGTTGCCGCAGTAGAAGTCGCCGACTACACAGGCTTCGCTGAAATGATGGATGGCCGGGTCAAGACGCTGCACCCGAAAATCCACGGCGGCATCCTCGGCCGTCGCGGCATCGACGACGCCATCATGAGCGACCACGGCATCAAGCCGATCGACCTGGTCGCCGTGAATCTCTATCCGTTCGAAGCGACAGTTTCCAAGCCGGGCTGCGACCTGCCGACGGCCATCGAGAACATCGATATCGGCGGCCCGACCATGGTTCGCTCTGCCGCCAAAAACCACAAAGATGTTGCCATCGTCGTCAACGCCAGCGATTACACGAACGTGCTGAAAAGCCTCAAGGCCGGTGGCCTGACTTACGCGCAGCGCTTCGATCTGATGCTCAAGGCTTTCGAGCACACCGCGGCCTACGACGGCATGATCGCCAACTACCTGGGCAGCGTTGACCAGTCCGCTGAAACCCTGAGCACCGAAGGCCGCAGCGAATTCCCGCGCACCTTCAACACTCAGTTCGTCAAGGCGCAGGAAATGCGCTACGGCGAGAACCCGCACCAGAGCGCGGCGTTCTACGTTGAAGCCAAGCCTGCCGAAGTGGGCATCGCCACCGCGACCCAACTGCAAGGCAAAGAGCTTTCCTACAACAACGTCGCCGATACCGACGCGGCGCTTGAGTGCGTGAAGAGCTTCGTCAAACCCGCGTGCGTGATCGTCAAGCACGCCAACCCGTGCGGCGTTGCGGTAAGCCCGGACGCGGAAGGCGGCATTCGTCAGGCCTACGAACTGGCTTATGCCACCGACAGCGAATCAGCGTTCGGCGGCATCATTGCCTTCAACCGTGAGCTGGATGCCGAGACAGCCAAGGCCATCGTCGAGCGTCAGTTCGTCGAAGTGATCATCGCCCCGAGCGTCAGCGCCGAAGCCCAGGCCATCATCGCCAGCAAAGCCAACGTACGCCTGTTGACCAGCGGCCAGTGGGACGCCGAGCGCGCGCCAGCCTGGGATTACAAGCGCGTCAACGGTGGACTGCTGGTGCAGAGCCGCGACATCGGCATGATCGGCGCCGACGACCTGAAAGTGGTCACCCAACGTGCGCCGACCGAGCAGGAAGTTCACGACCTGATCTTCGCCTGGAAAGTCGCCAAGTACGTGAAATCCAACGCCATCGTTTACGCCAAGAACCGCCAGACCATCGGCGTCGGCGCCGGCCAGATGAGCCGCGTGAATTCCGCGCGCATCGCGGCGATCAAGGCCGAACACGCCGGTTTGCAGGTGCAGGGCGCTGTCATGGCTTCCGATGCGTTCTTCCCGTTCCGCGACGGCATCGACAATGCGGCCAAGGTTGGCATCACCGCAGTGATCCAGCCAGGCGGCTCGATGCGTGACGCCGAGGTGATTGCAGCAGCGGACGAAGCAGGCATCGCAATGGTATTCACCGGCATGCGCCATTTCCGTCACTGATACGGTTTACGCTGTTGGCTTTTGTAGGACCGGCTTTAGCCGGGAAGGCGGCATGACTGACCCGACAGATGTGTCGGATGTACTGTCCTCTTCCCGGCTAAAGCCGGTCCCACAGTCTGCGTTCGGCGTCCCACGCTTTTTGCCTTCGGATTTTTACGCGTTGTCGTTATAGAGGTTTTGGAAATGAATGTTTTGATCATTGGCAGCGGTGGCCGTGAACACGCTCTGGCCTGGAAGGTCGCGCAGGACGCTCGTGTCGAGAAAGTCTTCGTCGCCCCGGGCAATGCGGGTACGGCCACTGAAGCCAAGTGCGAAAACGTCGCCATCGACGTACTGGCGCTTGAGCAACTCGCCGATTTCGCTGAAAAGAACGTCGCGCTGACCATCGTCGGTCCGGAAGTGCCGCTGGTGGCCGGTGTTGTCGACCTGTTCCGTGCCCGTGGCCTGAACTGTTTCGGCCCGACCAAGGGCGCCGCGCAGCTGGAAGGCTCCAAGGCCTTCACCAAGGATTTCCTGGCGCGCCACGCTATTCCCTCTGCCGATTACCAGAACTTCACCGAGATCGAACCGGCACTGGCGTACCTGCAAGAGAAAGGCGCGCCGATCGTCATCAAGGCTGACGGCCTGGCCGCGGGCAAAGGCGTAATCGTCGCGATGACCCTCGCGGAAGCAGAAGACGCCGTGCGCGACATGCTGGCCGGCAATGCCTTCGGCGACGCAGGTTCACGCGTGGTGATCGAGGAATTCCTCGATGGCGAAGAAGCCAGCTTCATCGTCATGGTCGACGGCAAGAACGTGCTGCCCATGGCCACCAGCCAGGACCACAAACGCGTCGGCGACGGCGACAGCGGGCCGAACACCGGCGGCATGGGCGCCTATTCCCCGGCCCCGGTGGTCACCGCCGAGGTTCACCAGCGCGTGATGGATCAGGTCATATGGCCGACCGTCAGGGGCATGGCTGCCGAGGGCAACATTTACACCGGTTTCCTCTATGCTGGTCTGATGATCGACAAGGCTGGCAATCCGAAAGTCATCGAGTTCAACTGCCGCTTTGGTGATCCGGAAACCCAGCCGGTCATGCTGCGTCTGCAGTCGAGCCTGGTGTCGCTGGTCGAAGCCGCTCTGGCGCAAACGCTGGATACAGTGGATGCTCAGTGGGATCCGCGTCCGAGTCTGGGAATCGTACTGGCAGCCGGCGGTTACCCGGCCGACTACGCCAAGGGCGACGAGATCCACGGGCTTGAAGCTGCGGCGGCGTTGCCGGGCAAAGTGTTCCACGCTGGCACCGCATTGCAGGATGGCCGTATCGTAACCTCCGGCGGTCGCGTGCTGTGCGCGACGGCCCTGGGCGACACCGTTGGCGATGCGCAGAAACAAGCGTACGAACTGGCGGCAAAGATTGACTGGAACGGTTGTTTCTACCGCAAGGACATTGGCTACCGCGCCATTGCCCGGGAACGCGGCGAAGATCTGGCGTGAGCCTCGGCCCGATCAGCGACTCCTCGTCGAGTCGCTGATCGTTCATCCGGTGCCCCAGAGTTAAACAGGCTTCATTCACGAAGGGATTTCGCCGTGCGCTGGCTCAGGATTGCCACTCGTTTGACCGTCACATTGCTGACCCTGCTCTGTATATCCTCGGCCGCCGCCGAGGTCAGTGCAGGCTGGTCAACCCTTGTCGACGATCAGGCGAACCTGAACCTCAGCGACATCCGCTCCCCCCACTACGAATCCCAGTTCAGCCCGGTCGAACTCGACAAGGTGCGCGCGACAAGCCGCGACGCCGCACTGTGGCTGCACTACCGCCTGCCCCCGACCACCCATGAACAACTGGTGCGGATCTTTGCGCCGGACCTGGCAACGGTCGACATGTACGTGCTCGACGGCGACAGCCTGATCGATCATTCGCGCTCCGGTAACCGGGTGCCGCGCGAAGCCCAACCCCTGCCGTCACTGGATTTCCTGCTGCCGGTGCCCCAGAGCGACAAGCCGCTCGACCTGTATTTGCGCCTCAAGTCCGAGCAGGAACTGCGCCCGAACATCACTCTGCAGTCCGCCGTCACCAGTGCCGCAGACGAGCGCCGACCGCTGCTGCTCGGTCTGTTCTTCGGTTCGCTGGCCATGCTGATCGTGCAGAACCTCACGCGCTTCGCCCAGTCCCGCTCGGTCAGTAGCTTGTGGCTGGCAGCGTGCGAGGCGTTTCTGGGGCTGAGCGCCTTACTGCTGCTCAACCTTCAGGCGCCATGGCTGCCGCGCTGGCATCTGGCGCAGACGCCGAGCGCTCACCTGGCTCTGCTGCTCGCCGCCGCGACAGGGCTGATGTACACGTACTGTTTCTTCATTCAGCGCGGGGTCGAGATACTCAACCGGCTGCTGATGGGCGTGCTGCTGGTGGTCGGCTTTGGCGCGCTGCTGGTGCTGTTCGTTGAAACGTTGCCGCTGAACATCATGACGTTCCTGCTGGTGGCACTGACCACGGTCAGCATCACGCTGGTGTCGATCTACCACCTGCAGAAGGGTTACTCCCCTGCCAGGCCGTTCGTGATCGCCATGATCGCGTTCAATCTCGGCAATCTCGTGGTGCTGCCGGCCATGCTCTGGCTGACGAGCATTCCGGCGCAGACGCTGATCATCGGGGTGCTGGCGGTGTTTTGCCTGTGCGGCCTGCTGATGAGCATCGCCCTCAGCGAGCGTCATCGCAGCATCACCGAAGACAACTTCAGCATCAGCCGTGAACTGGCGGCGAGCACGGCAGAGATCAACGCCAAGGCCGAGTTTCTGGCGAAGATCAGTCACGAGATCCGCACGCCCATGAACGGCGTTCTGGGGATGACCGAGCTGCTGCTGGGCACGCCGTTGTCGGTCAAACAGCGCGATTACGTGCAGACCATTCACAGCGCCGGCAACGAACTGCTCACTCTGATCAACGAAATCCTCGACATCACCAAGCTGGAGTCCGGGCAGATCGAGCTGGACGACGTGCAGTTCGATCTCAACGCGATGATCGAGGACTGCCTGAGCATCTTCCGCGCCAAGGCCGAGCAACAAAGTGTCGAACTGATCAGCTTCATTCAGCCCCAGGTGCCGCGCGTCATCAGCGGTGACCCGACACGCCTGCGGCAGACGCTGCTCAGCTTGCTGGAGAACGCCTTAAAGAAGACCGACGAGGGCGAGATCCTGTTGGTCGTCGCCCTCGACTCCCGCGGCGGCAAGCCACGGCTGCGCATCGCGGTGCAGGACAGCGGCACGCCGCTGACGCCCAAGGAACGCGACGCACTGCTGCACGCCGAACTGCACAGCAAGAATTTCCTGGCCGCCAGCAAGGTCGGCGGTCACCTGGGGCTGGTCATTGCCCGACAGCTGATCCTCTTGATGAACGGCGAGTTCGGCATCCAGAGCGGCACCAATCAGGGCAGCACGTTGTGGCTGAGTCTGCCCCTTGATGCAGAACGACTGGAGCAGCCGCCCGCTGATCTGGACAGCCCGCTCAAAGGCGCGCGGGTTCTGGTGGTCGATGACAACGACACCTGCCGCAAGGTACTGGTCCAGCAGTGCAGCGCCTGGGGGCTGAACGTCAGCGCCGTGCCATCGGGCAAGGAAGCACTGGCGCTGCTGCGCACCAAGGCTCACCTGCGCGACTACTTCGATATCGTCTTGCTCGACCAGAACATGCCCGGCATGACCGGCATGCAACTGGCTGCCAAGATCAAGGAAGACCCGAGCCTGAACCACGACATTCTGTTGATCATGCTCACGGGTATCAGCAACGCGCCGAGCAAGGTCATCGCGCGCAATGCCGGGGTCAAACGCATCCTCGCCAAACCGGTCGCCGGGTACACGCTGAAGACCACGCTGGCGGACGAGCTTAATCAGCGCAGCAAAGGTAACGCGCCCTTCCCTGCGGCGCCGGGGCTGATCAGCGACATCGATGTGCCCAGCGATTTCCGCATTCTGGTCGCCGAAGACAACAGCATTTCCACCAAGGTCATTCGCGGCATGCTTGGCAAGCTCAACCTTCAGCCGGACACCGCCAGCAATGGCGAAGAGGCGCTGCTGGCGATGAAGACCCAGCGCTATGACCTGGTGCTGATGGATTGCGAAATGCCGATCCTTGACGGGTTCTCGGCCACACAGCAGTTTCGCGCCTGGGAAACCGGCAACCAGCGCATTCGCACCCCTGTGGTGGCGTTGACTGCGCACATCCTTGCGGAGCACAAGGATCGCGCGCGCCAGTCCGGGATGGACGGCCACATGTCCAAACCGGTGGAGCTGTCGCAGTTACGCGAGCTGGTCGAATACTGGGTGGAACAGCGTGCCCGGGATGAGGCGACACGCGCCATCCGTGGCGAAGACCGCTACGAGCAAAACTGACCGCCAAGTGTCCGTGACGGGCTGATAGACTTGGCGCCGTCCCAGTCTGCTGCCATGAGCTCAAACCATGCTTCACGTGCTGTTCAGCGTTTACCTGAAGATGCTGGTGCTCTATAGCCCGTTCTTCGTCCTGTCCTGTTTTATTTCCCTGAGCCGCGGTTATTCGCGCAAGGAACGTCGGCACCTGGCCTGGAAGATCGCCTTCGCGACCCTGGTTTCCAGCGTCCTGCTGTACCTGTTCGGGCGGGTGATTTTCGGGGTCTTCGGCATCACCGCCGACGCCTTCCGTATCGGTGCCGGCAGTGTGCTGTTCATCTCCGCCCTGGCCATGGCCCAGGGCAAGTCCGGCGTGCAGACCGACAATGTTCAGCAGGACGTCGCCATCGTGCCGCTGACCATTCCCATCACCGTCGGCCCCGGCACCATTGGTGCACTGCTGGTGATGGGCATCAGCCAGCCCCATTGGGATGACAAACTCACTGCTATCGTCAGCATCGCGCTGGCCAGCCTGACGGTGGGCGTAATCCTCTACCTGTCCAACAGCATCGAGCGAATTTTAGGGGATCAGGGGCTACAGATTGTCAGCCGCCTGATGGGGTTGTTTGTATGCGCACTCGCGGCCCAGATCATCTTCACCGGCATCAAGGGCTACCTGCTGACCTGACGCGCGCTCAGAGCGCAAAGGTCTGAATGGCCCGCGGTCCATGGGCATCCAGCTCCCTTGCGACGGCATCGCGATGCCTGGCGTAATCTCGACGATCAAAACGGTAGGCCCCTCCCGTGATACGCAACGTCAGCTCACTGCGTGAGTCAGACCAGAAGTCGAAATCCCGTGTCTCAACGTTACCTGTCATCTGGATGCCGCACAGCAGCACCATCACAGCACCTGCCGAGTCCACTGCGCACGGAATGACCTGAAAGCCCGCGATGACGCTGTTTCCGTTGATGCTTTCAAAAAAGTGCTGCGCATAGTGGTGAATCTGCATGGCCTGAAGCGACGCCTGCGCCTGTCGCGCCAACAGAGCGGACCCGCGTGATTCGATAACACTGAAGCTGATTTCCTCCAGCTCTGATGCGCTCCGGATCACCATCGGCTGATGCATGATCGGACTCAGTTTCACGAAACTTCGTTGCTCCAGAGCCTTGCCATACCGGTACGCCCAGTAGGTGAAATGCTCATCCCGGCTGACCTGACCGGCCACTCGCTCGGCTCGCAGCAGGCAGTCAAACAGATCCTCGCGGTCCTGCTTCTTGATGCCGGCCGACAACGACACCAGACCATTACCGACGACCGCCCCTGTAGCGCTCATGCGTCAGCTCCTGCCAGCGCACTCACCAGGGTGGGTCGACGATCCTCCAGCGCTTGGCTGATCTTCTGGCGAAACGGCGAGTAGACCAAATCCATCAGCCGCAGAGAGTAGAACCGCAACTCGACGTTGCCGATGATATCGCCGGGCTGTAGAGGCTCGAACAGAAAGTCATTGGTCAGCGGCAAGCGGTGAGTAAAGGTGACCAGGACAACCGAAAGCGTTGAGTTTTCATCCAGGAAAGCGATTTGCATCACCACTTTCTGCTCGTTGCGGATCTCCCCCGGAATCGCCGTCGCCTTCGGCTCAAGCACCTGAGCGGCCAGCAGGTCGAAGGCTGGCTGAGCGGGATGGCTGGACAGAGCGCGCCACGCGGCGGATTCACTCTCAAATACCATAGCGCCAGGTATGAAGAGCGGTAGTCTGCTTTTCATCCATGCCCACACAGAGCCGGGACCAAGCTCCAGCGCCGGGCAGCTGACCGCCTCATGGGCTTTCAGCATCCCGCCAAAGCGGGTGAAGGCCGCGAGCCAGGTCTCGTTCCACGCAGGCGTTGCGGCAAACCGTTCGTGTTTTTTTGTGGCCGCCAGTTGCGTGTACAACACGCAATCAGCGATATCGCTCTTATGGGTATCCGTGCAGTCACGGTGCATGAACAATAAGCACCCTGCGCTGATCCGGGCTTCAATCATTCCCTGATGCATGGCACATCTCCAGAGAAAAGGAGGCGCATGGCGCCTCCCTTTTTGTTCAGATCTCGAATTCCGAGATGGCCAAAGAAGCGCTCTTGCTCAATTGCTCCAGAACCTGATTGCGAATGCGCGAGTAGACGCGGGTGTTGAACACCAGGATATCCTCGCCCCGGAAAGTCGACACGTCTGCGCTGTTCCATGTCCAGAAGAGCACGTCGGTGACGGTCGAGTTGGCGGAGAAGTTGACCGCGCCCATTGCCATCGTGACGGTTCCTTCCGCGGACTCGGCACATGCGCCGACCCGGAAGCTTGCACCCCGATGAGTCTTGGTCTGACGCTCGAACAATTGCAGCGGTTTTTCCTGAGCCCTCAGCGCAGCGATGGCATCGCCAGCCACTTTAAGCATTGCGGCACTGGCAGGTCCGGGCAGAGCGGCAGCAGCGATAGCCGAGCCCAGAATCTCAAGCCCTGCTTGCTCCATGCTGAACTGCTGGTGGGAGGAGCGATAACGGGCGTAACTCCAGTTGGTTGAGAGCCAGCCCAGGGTTGACAGCACTCGGTTGAAGCGCCCGTACCACTCCTGACTCTGAGTCTCTGGATTGAACGCTTTGTTAGCCACCATCGTTGCGTACAGGAAGGAATCCATAACGTCTTCCTTGTTCTGCCGCGAAACACCTTCTGCAAAGGCGAGGAGATTACTGCCGACTACAGCGCCCTGAGGGGGAGTGTCTATGGCCGGCACACCCATCTTTGAAACGTGGTCAATCAGCGAGTGAGAACAGTCGGCCAGTTCGCAACCGGCAAGAAAAGCGCGGCGTTCAGAATCGGTGAGGTTTGCTTCATGTGTCATTTCGTTAATCCTTTAACTGGTGGGAATGTCCGTCGTGGACACCACCGAGGTTAACGAAATTTCCTTGGGTCGCAACGCAGTGGCAAAGGGCTCCCGCGGTGCGTTTGCGCAGCCCGTCCTACAGCAAAGCGCCGAATTCAGGAAACATGAAGCGTCTACACCTCAAGGAACTCGGACGCTTTCGAGGGTCGGGTCAGTCAACGCGGAACCGGACGACGTAACCCCGAGTCCGGCCAACGGGATTTCCGCAGGCGTCTGCAGCGGTTTCGTCACGGCCTTGGCGTCAGGCCTGCGCGAGTTATCGGACCAATCCCACAACGCAAACCGAACCGTCGCTCACATCGGCTTGGCACCGTACCAGCGCGGCGTGTAGACCCACTGCTGGCCATTGGCGCGAGGGAATACGCAGGTGAGCGACGAGCCGATCAACACCATCGTGCGCATGTCGACATGCTCCGGCATCAGTTCACCGAGGGTGATGACCCGCAAGGTCTGCGCCGGCCGGCCAATATCCCGCCCCAGGGTCACCGGGGTGTCCGGACCGCGATGCTGGCGCACAATTTCCAGCGCCCGCCCCAGCTGCCAGGGGCGAGAGCGCGAGATCGGGTTGTAGAACGCCAGCGCCAGATCCGCCTGGCAGGCGAGATCAAGGCGCTTCTCGATGATCTCCCAGGGCTTGAGGTTGTCCGACAGGGACATCACGCAGAAGTCATGACCCAAGGGCGCACCCGCCAGCGCCGCCGTCGCCAGCGAAGCCGAGACCCCCGGCAGGATGTGCAAGTCCACCCGGTGCCAGTCGGGATTGTCCGACTCATGCAGCGCTTCCAGCACCGCCGCGGCCATGGCGAACACGCCGGGATCACCCGATGAAACCACCACTACCGATCGCCCTTCAGCAGCCAGCTCGAATGCATGCCGGGCGCGCAGCATTTCTTCACGGTTGTCGGTGCAGTGGAGCACTTGGTCGGCGCGGAAAGGCCCAGCCATGCGCACGTAGGTTTCGTAGCCCAATACATCATTGGCGCGCGCCAGCTCGGCTTTAACGGCGGGAATCATGAATTCGGTGGCGCCCGGGCCGAGCCCGATGACCGCCAGCCGCCCCCGTGCACAGCCGATCTGCTGAACCTCCAAGGGCTGCGGCGCGACGGCAATGGCAACACCTGCCGCTGGCGTAAGCGGTGGCAACAGTTGCGGCAATACCTGCCGGGTCATTTCGGCGGGCGTATCGGCAGCAGTGAAACGCAGGGCAACGCCCAGGGATTCGGCAGCCGCATGCAGCGCAGGATTGGCCATCTCGGCTTTGCTGGCCAGTAAACAGCCCAGCGCCTGCACGGCGATGCGCGAATCATGCAGCGCGGCTTTCACGGTATCGGCGGGATCTTCCAGATCACCGCTCACCGCCACCAGCACGTTGCGCGGGTAGATCAACAGTTCGTGGTCGTTGGGCTCGCGCTCGGCGTAACCCACGTGAATAGCCAACTGCGCCTGGTCATCCTCAGGCAGCTGCGCCTGCGCCAGCCACGGCGCCGCGCCCTCGACGCGCACGCTTTCGCCCGACAGCAAATCGCTGACGAAGCGCTTGCCCAACTCAAGATCGCCCAACGCATAGCCGGCGGGAGGATTAAGCAGACAGGTGCCGAAGCGCAGTTCGCCGCTGGTGGTGATCGCCGCTGCAGTGTTCAGCGCGGCGGCGATTTCCCGGGCCATGACATTGACGCCGCCCAGTCCGCCAAGCAGCGGCACCACCGCGCTGCCATCCTCGGCGACGGCCAGCACCGGGGGCTCGACGCCCTTCTCCAGCAACACCGGCGCCAGCGTGCGGATGACGATACCCGCCGCGCACAGCGCGATGATCGGCGTGTCTTGCTGATACAGCTGGCGCAGCGTCGAACCAAAATCCGAATAGCTGCGGTCGACGTCTTCGACACGTCTGGCCAGCCCATAAATCAGCGCTTGGGGGTACAGCTGCTGAACGTGTCGCGCCGTCGCCAGCGCGCCTTTGCCCAGAATGACAATGGCCGGGGCGTTGAGAGGGGTTGTGCTCATCAGCCTTGCCACCGTTCGCCGGGGACAATGATCAGCGAGAAATACGGCGAAGACATCGGGTCGACCTCGGCCAGCGGCACGATCTTCTGATTGGCCATGGTCGCGCGCTCGACGTACAGCGCGCGCTCGGCCAGCCCGGTTTCAACCAGCACTTGGCGCACTTTCGGCAGATTGCGCCCCAGTTTCATGATCACCGCAGCGTCGGCGTCCTCAAGCTTGCGCTTGAGTTCCTCGGCGGACAACACGCCGGACAGCACCGACAGGCTCTGATTGCGGTACACCAGCGGCGCACCCAGCACCGACGCACCGCCGAGCATCGAACAGACGCCCGGGATGACTTCGGCGTCGTAGTGATCGGCCAGACGATCGTGCAGGTACATGTAGGACCCGTAGAACATCGGGTCGCCCTCGCAGATCACCGCCACATCGCGCCCGGCGTCCAGATGCGCCGCCAGATCAGCGCTGCAGCGGTCGTAGAAATCGCTGATCACTTGTTCGTAAGACATGTGGACGGGCAACGCCTCGGTGGTCACCGGATACACCAGCGGCATCAGCGTCTGGGCCTGCTGCAAATGGCCTTCGATGATGCCGAACGCATTGCCCTTCTTGCCCTTGGCGACGAAGTACGCGACCACCGGTGATTCGCGCAGCAGGCGCAGCGCCTTGACGGTAATGAGTTCCGGATCACCCGGCCCCACGCCCAGGCCAATCAGACGACCGCGTGGTGCCATCATTCGATCTCCGTGGCGAGTGAGTTGACCGCCGCCGCCGCCATGGCGCTGCCGCCGCGACGGCCCTGCATGATCACGTAAGGCACGCCGCGACTGTCGGCAGCGAGCATGTCCTTGGATTCAGCGGCGCCGACGAAACCCACCGGAAAACCCAGGATCAGCGCAGGTTTCGGTGCGCCGGCGTCGAGCATTTCCAGCAGATAAAACAGCGCGGTCGGTGCGTTGCCGATCACCACGACCGCCCCTTCGAGATGCGGCCGCCACAGCTCCAGCGCTGCCGCCGAGCGAGTGTTGCCCAGTTCCCGCGCCATCTCCGGCACGCGTTCGTTTTTCAGGGTGCAGATCACTTGATTGTTGGCCGGCAGACGCGTGCGCGTGACCCCTTCGGCAACCATGTGCGCGTCACACAGGATCGGCGCACCGGCTGCCAGCGCGCGGCGACCGGCCGTGCCCGCACCGGGGGAGAAGCGCAGGCCCTCGACCGCATCGACCATGCCACAAGCGTGAATCACCCGAACGGCGAGTTTTTCCAGGTCGGCCGGGATGGAATCGAGCCGGGCTTCGGCACGAATGATCGCGAAGGAGTTACGGTAGATCTCCTGGCCGTCGCGGATGTAATCAATCATCGGTGTTGCTCCGTGAGTCGGCGGTCAACAACGCGCCGACTGCTTCAATAGTGAGGTCACGTGCATGCAGATCGCCGAATCCGGCCTTTTCTGCATGACGAAAATAAAGGTCGTACCGACCGGGCGACGCTGCCAGCAAGGTCACCGGCATCACGTGCGCCGCGGCGCATGAACGCGCGCAGCCGGACAGATGCACTGCGCGGCTGATGGCGTTTTCTTGCAGCAGTGCGGCCAGAAGCAGGGCATCGGCCTTGGTGTCCGCCAGCCCTTTTGCGCACGCAGCGGAGCCGGTGCAGGCGACGATTTTCGACAGCGATTGAGCGGCATCGACGAGCAAACCCGCTTGGCCCAAGCCTTCCATCACGGCCACCGAATTGCCTGCCGGGACATTGCGCAACATGAGGCTTTGCCAAGGGGTCATGCACAACTGACCGTCGCCGAACGTGATCGCCAGTCGGGCGGCTTCGCGCAACATGGAAGGTCGCAAACGACCCAACGGCACGCCTGCGCCCACGGCCACGACGCCAGCTTTTGCTTGGGAGTACGTGCCGATGTGCGCAAACGGCCGAATCGGGGCGCGCCGCCAGCTGGTTACTTTTTGATCTACCACGAGTGGCTGCGGCAAACGCGAGGCGACGTGTTCGATGAATCGCGCAACGGGCACTTCTTTCAGCAGATCACGCATGCGGGCATGTTCGGGGCGAGCGAGGTCGAGGAAGGTTTCCAGCACCGCAACCACTAATGCGTGTGCGGCTTCCGGTGCCACCGCCGCCACCGGCGACTCGGTAGCCGGGCAACCCGCGAATCCAAATCCCAGCAGCGTCTGGCCATCGACCTGCAACGGTGACAGCCAGAGATCATGGGGATGCTCGAGCATCGCCAACCCCTCGCCGCCGTCCAGCGACAGTGCAAACTTGGGCGACAGCTCATGGAAGCGCGGGTGGTGCTCAAGGGAATGCAGGATCTGCCCGGCCAGCCGGCGCACGTCCAGCAGTTGCAGCGGATCAAGGCCTGCGGTCGGGCTGAGCATCAGGTTGCGCACGTCGTCGCTAGCCGGATTGCTCGGCCCCAGACCGGCATCGAGCAGGCTGGCAATCAGCCCGTCGTGGCCGGCGCCAATGCCGCGAATCTGCAGATTGCCGCGATTGGTCGCCTCGATCACACCGCCGGCGAACCCCTCGGCGGCGTCTGCCACCGCCAACGCCTGATCCGCTGAAAGCACCCCGCCCGGCAGCTTGATCCGGCAGATGCCCCCATCCAGCGCCGGGACGATACGCAGCAACCCCGGGCAAGCCGAGGGGCGGATGGGCGTAGCGGATGGGCGAGCAGACAACGGCTCGGTCAAAGGATCACCTGGTGCGAACGGGCAGACGCGTAGAGAAACGAAAAGTTACAGGGGCCGTATTATGCCTGCTTTGGCCGTTGCCATGAAAAGACGCTCTGTCGGATTCACAAACCCGTACGAACCGGGCCCGTCGGCGCGGTATCATGCCGGCCACTTTTACAGGTCGAGCAGGCGGGCCTGTTGCACGCAATCGGGTTGAGGGCAATTCATGTCGCCGTGGCTGACAGTCGTGGGAATCGGTGAGGACGGCTATAAAGGCCTGGGCCGAAACGCTCGGCACGCGCTGTTGCAGGCGCGGCAGGTGTTCGGCGGCGCGCGACAACTGGGCTTACTGCCGCCGTGCATTCAGGCGGAGCAGCGCCAATGGCCGAGCCCGTTTTCCCTGAATCCGGTGCTGGAACAACGCGGCACCCCGGTCTGCGTACTGGCCAGCGGCGATCCCATGTTGTTCGGCGTCGGCGCAAGCCTGTCCAAACTCGTCCCCTTCGAGCAGATGCGGGTGATTCCCGCACCGTCTTCTTATTCCCTGGCAGCCGCGCGCCTGGGTTGGGCGTTGCAGGACGTGGTAACGCTGTCTGTGGTCGCCCGCCCGGTCCCCGCGCTGAATGCCCACTTGCAGCATGGCCTGCGCCTGCTGGTGCTGAGCAACGACGGTTCGAGCCCGGCGGCCATCGCGGCGCAGCTCCGCGAACGCGGGTTTGGCCCGAGCCGTATGATCGTCCTCGAACACTTGGGCGGCAGCGCCGAGCGACAGATCGAGGGCACTGCGGGTGAGTGGAACGCCACCGACATCGCGGCGCTGAATCTGGTCGCCATCGAGTGCCGCGCACAGCCTGATGCACTGCGCCTCTCGCCGCTGGGCGGTCTGCCGGACGAAGCGTTTCGGCATGACGGTCAGTTGACCAAGCGCGACGTGCGCGCGATTACCCTGGCCCGCCTCGCCCCCGTTCCCGGTGAATTGCTGTGGGACGTGGGCGCAGGCTGCGGCTCCATCGGCATCGAGTGGATGCGCGCGCACCTGACCTGCCGCGCCATCGCTGTCGAGGCTGATGAGAGCCGGCAGCACCTGATCGAATTCAACCGGGATGCGCTGGGCGTGCCCGGCCTGCAACTGATTCGTGGACGTGCGCCCGATGCCCTTGAAGGCCTTGAGCAACCGGACGCCATCTTTATCGGCGGCGGCGTGACGCGCGAAGGTGTATTGCACGCGTGCTGGCAAAACCTGCGCTCGGGCGGTCGACTGGTCGCCAATGCCGTCACGCTGCAAAGCGAGGCGATGCTGGTGAACTGGCGCGAGCAATACGGCGGTGAACTGACCCGCATTCATCTGGCCCACGCCAAGCCGCTGGGCGAGTTCGACACCTGGCGCCAGGCGCTGCCGATCACCCTGCTCGAAGCGATCAAACCCTGATGCGCGACGAAACCGCCGAACAACCCGCTCCGCTGCGCAGCGGCTTGACCACCGGCAGCTGCGCCACGGCGACGTCCCTCGCTGCCGCGCGCCTGTTGCTGGCCGGCGAAACCAACGACGCGATCGAAATCACGTTGCCCAAAGGCAAGTGCGTGCAGATGCGCCTGGAATTCTGCCGCCTGATTGCGGACGGCGCCGAGGCCGGCACGCTCAAGGATGCCGGGGATGATCCGGACGTGACCCATGGCGCGCTGGTGTCTGCCCAGGTCAGGCTGATCGCTGAGCCCGGCGTGCGTTTTGTTGCGGGCGAAGGCGTCGGCACCGTCACCCGCCCGGGCCTGGTGCTGGGTGTCGGCGAGCCGGCGATCAATCCGGTGCCGCGCAGGATGATGGCCGAACACCTCACGCAACTGGCCCAACAGGTCGGCTATGGCGGCGGGTTTGAAGTGACGGTCTGCGTCGAAAACGGCAGCGAACTGGCGTTGAAAACCATGAACCCGCGACTGGGGATTCTTGGCGGGCTGTCGATTCTGGGCACCAGCGGCATCGTCCGGCCCTTTTCCTGCGCGGCGTACATCGCGTCGATCCATCAAGGCATCGACGTCGCCCGCACCAACGGTTATCAGCACATCGCCGCCTGCACCGGCAATGCCAGCGAAGACACGATGCGTCGGCTGTATCAGATCCCGGACATCGCGCTGATCGAGATGGGTGATTTTGTCGGCGCCGTCCTCAAGCACCTGCGCAAAGCTCCAGTGGAACGACTCAGTGTCTGCGGCGGCTTCGGCAAGATCAGCAAGCTGGCGGCCGGCCACATGGACTTGCACAGCCGGCACTCCAGCATCGATCTGCATCAGCTTGCGCGATGGGCGGCGGATGTGGGCGGCGATGCCGAGCTGCAACAGAACATTTGCCAGGCCAACACCAGTCAGCAAGCGCTGGCCATGGCCTCGGCCGTCGGCATCGCGCTGGGTGATGCGGTGTGTCAGCACGCACTGAATTTCGCCCGCAGCGTGGTGCCGGCGCAGGTTCAGGTCGAGGTCTTTGCCATCGACCGCCAGGGCGGAATCGTCGGCCACGCGGGAGGCTTTGTTTGAAACCACACACCATGAAACGTGTACTGCTGCTCGGCGGCGTCACCGACGCACTGGCGATCGCCCGCACGCTGGGCCCTCAGCATATTTACAGCCTGGCGGGCGTGGGTCGCGTGCCCACCGACTTGCGCTGTGAAGTGCGTGTGGGCGGGTTCGGCGGCGCTGAAGGGTTGGCAAACTTCGTACAGCAAACTGGCATCGATCTGATCCTGGATGCGACGCACCCTTACGCTGCGCAGATGAGCCAGAACGCTGTCACGGCGGCAAAGCTGACCGGCGTCCCCTGCTGGGCATTGCGTCGACCCGCGTGGGAGGCAGGTCCAGACGATGACTGGCGCGACGTCGCGGACTGGGCGGAACTGATCGCCGCCCTCGCCCCTTTTAAGCGCCCCCTGTTCACCTTGGGCCGCGAACCCTTGCAGCATCTGCACGAGATTCCCGCCCACCAGTTCTGGACGCTGCGCGCCCTGGACATCTACCCCGGCAATGAACGCTGTGAAGTGATCGGCGCCCGCGGGCCTTTCCTGCTGGAGGACGAGCGCGAGCTGTTCGAGACTCGCAACATCGATGTCCTCATCAGCAAGAACAGCGGCAGCACCGCGACCGAGCCGAAGCTGGCAGTGGCGAGAGAACGCGGGATGCCGGTGTTGGTGTTGAAGCGGCCGGTGTTGCCGGAGGTGGACCGGGCGTTCTGGAGTGTGGGTGAGGTGCTGGATGCGTTGCGGGACGTTGGCTGAGGCACGCCAACGATGCCGTGAAAATCGTCTGGGTTTGCGGATCGGTCCGACTTCAACCGCCTGAACCCTTCCTGAACCAAACCCGCGGCGCGACATAAGGTCGCGGGAGGGCTTTTTACATCTGGCGGCCGATCAGGCTAAATGGCCGACATGAAAAAACAACAAGATCTAATCATCACGCAGAAGCGGCGCCGGGCCTTTGCCTGGGTGGCCTGTTTCGCGTTGCTGTTCGGCGTGCTGGCAATGCCGATGACACCGACCATGCCGCGCCCCGAGGGAGAGCGGCTGGTGTGGGGAAGCGCCTGCACTGGCGCCGCGTCACGACTGGCCATGACGCCCGTTGAAGTCATCGATAAACAATCACCCTATCACACCGACATCGCATTCATGCAGCACTGCGCCTGCTGCACGAACGCCACGCCACTGGTTGCAGTGCCGACCCGCATCGGTTTCGGACTGTTCGCCCTGGTCGAGCCGGTGCGTTTCCCTGTCGCGGTATTGGTGCTGCGGGCGCCGCCCCGTCAGCACTGGCCTGAACGCAATCCGCACGCATCACCCCGGGTCTGATGTGTCGATTGTGCCGTCGCGTACCTGAATGAACCGGAGACCTGTTTTGATGCTGAACAAAATCCTCCTGCTGATCGCCCTCGCGCTGCCGGCCTGTTTCGTTGAAGCCCAGGATTACACCAAGGGCCAACTGATCGTCGCGCAGCCATGGTCGATGGCGCTGCCGCCCAACGCGCCCACCGTGGCAGCCTATTTTGTGATCACCAACAACGGCCCTGACGCCGAACGACTGAAAGCGGTCGACAGCCCCATCGCCGGTGCGGCTCAGCTGCATGAGCACGTCAGCCAGGACGGCCTGATGAAAATGCAGCACGTCGACACTGTGGATATCCCTGCCGGCGGCACCGTGACATTCGCGCCCATGGCCTATCACGTGATGTTGCTGGACCTGAAGGACCGCAGCAGATTAGTTGACGGGCAAAGCTTCCCGCTGACCCTGCATTTTGAAAAAGCGGGCGACCTGACCGTCGAGGTGATGGTATTGAAACAGCCACCCGACCAGGCCGCTTCGGCCCACACCCACTGACCCGCCGAGCCCCGAAGCCGAACCCTTTGAGCCGCCTGCCCGCTATCCGCGCCAGATCCGCCCCCGCCCCTCGTCACCCGCAGGGCGCATGGCTGAGCCTGTTCGCCATGCTGATGATCTTCATCGGCCCGCTGATTTCCCAGTCGATGCCCATGGAGCATCACAGCGGCATGGCAATGCCAACGCCGATATCCATGTCGAAGTCGATGCATGGCGAAATGGACATGTCGGCATCGATGGGCATGGGCGCGGGCGAGCACAGCGGCCACGCCAAGGCCGAGCAAAGCGCTGGCGTCGATCACGTCATCTGGGCCAAGTGCGGCTATTGCACGCTGCTGTTCAGTTGCCCGGCGCTGACGAAAACCGTGGCCGTTCTGGCGCCGGTACCGCCCAAACCCGCCGATTTCTATAACGAGGCCCCGCAGAACGGCCACGCCCAGCGCAACGTCTTCCCCAACGCCCGCAGTCGCGCGCCGCCCCTCTCGTCAGTCGCCTGAACACCACAAATTGATTCGTACCCGCTGACGGCTTCCCGGCCGCCAGCGGGTTGCGCCGTGTTTTCCCTGACGGGAGCGTTGCACCATGTCCAAACCGAATGTGTCTTTCTACAACCTGGCGTGGCGATGGCATTTCTATGCCGGCCTGTTCGTCGCACCGTTCATGATCCTGCTGGCGGTCACCGGGATCATTTACCTGTTCAAGCCGCAGCTCGACGCGCTGATGTACAGCGACCTGCTGACGGTCAAACCCGCTCACCACTCACTCAGTGCCGATGACCTGCAAAGGCGTGTGCTGACGGCCTTCCCACAGTCACAGGTCAGCAAATACCTGCCGCCGCTGAGTGCCGAGGGCAGCGCGCAGTTCGTGGTCAAAAACGACGGCCGCGAGGTCAATGTGTTCATCGATCCGTACAGCGGCACGGTGCTTGGCACACAGGACGCGAAACAAAACCTGCCAGCCATCGCGCGCGAACTCCACGGCGAACTGATGATCGGCACCGTCGGTGATCGGCTGGTGGAACTGGCTGCTGGCTGGGGCATCGTGCTGGTGGTTTCGGGCGTGTATCTGTGGTGGCCGCGAGGTCGATCACCGGCCGGCGTGCTCTGGCCTCGCATCAGCGCGCGAGGTCGCATTCTCTGGCGCGACCTGCACGCAGTGACCGGATTCTGGGGGGCGGTGGCGCTGCTGTTCATGTTGCTGAGCGGCATGACCTGGACCGGCATGTGGGGAAAGGTCTATGCCGACGTCTGGAACACTTTTCCGGCGGCGATGTGGAATGACGTGCCCAAGTCGGACAAACAGGCCGGCGCCTTGAACAGCGCCAGCGTGCAGACCGTGCCATGGGCCATGGAAAACACGCCGATGCCGGTGTCATCCGGGGATCATGCCGAGCACATGAACCATGCGCATATGTCCAGCGCTCCCGCAGCGCCGGGCATCTCCCTGCAGCAAGTGGTCGACATCGCCAAGGCGCGCAATATCGAGCCGGGCTACAGCATCACCCAACCGAAAACCGCCGATGGCGTGTTCACCGTTTCCGTGTTCGCCGATGACCCGCGCCAGGACTCCACGCTGCATGTCGATCAGTACAGCGGCAAGGTGCTGGCGGACGTGCGTTACAGCGATTACAGCACCGTGTCCAAAGCCACTGAACTGGGCGTGATGCTGCACGAAGGCAAGATGTACGGCTGGGTAAACCAGCTGCTGATTCTGTTCATCTGCCTGATGGTGCTGTTGAGTTCGGTGAGCGGGATCATGATCTGGTGGAAGCGCCGCCCGCAGAACGGCTTCGGCGTTCCGCCCCTACGCCATGACCTGCCGCGCTGGAAAACCGCGACCGTGGTGATGGTCGTGCTGGGCGTGGCGTTCCCACTGGTGGGCGTTTCGATGTTGGCAGTATGGATGCTCGATCGAATAGTGCGTTCGCGCTTTGCCAAAACGGCGACAACAGCTTAGATTGCGTCTCGCGGGGCCTGGAACCTCTTTTGGGTGGTTTAGTGATGAATTCCTCCTCATTTCGGGTTTCAGGCTCCGCACCTGTTTTTCTGCTCGTTGAATGTCCCACCTCCTCCGCGAAAAATCCTACCTGTCTGGTCGCTTTCCCTACACATCCAGACCTGGTCCCACCTACAGACGCACGCCTCAAGCCCTGACTCCATGAAACGAGTCGCCGAACCCGTCGGTTCCGCGAGTCATCCCTCATGCAATGAACAGGCACTATGAATCCCACGACCGTTACCCCGTCATCGACACCCACCGTCGACAGCCCCGCGCTTACCCTCTACGAACTGCCCGATTTCACCCAGGCCCTGGAGCAGACGCTCACTGATTGCCTTCGCCTGAGCCATCGCGGGCTCGCGTTTGATTACGCCAGTGCACGGCTGGTCTGCCACGAGCGAAGCATTGAACCCGGCGCACTAGCGATCATCAGCAGTTATCCACTGCTTGCGAGCCTGACAGCACACTTCACCGGGCTCTTTCAGTGGCAGAACGTCGAGTCTGCCGGGCTCTACACCACTGAGTTTCCGGCGGCTGACACGCCTTCGATCGGCGCGCTTGACCGGAAGGGTCTGGTTGCCCTTTACGCCTGCGTCGCGCAAAGCCTGGCCGACCGCTACAAACAAACACTCTCGGATCATTGGGCAGAGATTCAGCCCTCCGGCAAAACCCGGCGCTATGACTTTCTCGCGGACCGGGTTCAATTACTCAGGCTGGAAGGCCAGATGCGTGTCGAAAAGGGCGAGTTTCGCTCGCATCTGTACAGCATGCTTAACGCCACACTGGATTACGGCACGGACACCTCGGCTGACCCACTGCAGAAACACGATGTGTTCAACCTGTGGCTGGGGACAAGCTCCACTGCGCTGTTTCCCCTGACAGGGGCGTTTGCGATCACCGAGCAACGCAGCGATCAGGTTCCGGCAACCGACGACGAGTCCGTAGGAGAGGTCATTCTCTACACCCCTGCCGACAGTCTGGAACGATTCGACTCACTGAATCAGCTCACCGACACCCTCACCCGTCGCCTTGCCGACGAGACTCAACGCCGTCGGTTGCTGAGCCATCTCAAGCTCGATGACGTAGTGGCTCTGGCGCTCCCTGGCGTTGAAAGCGTGCAGCCCGCCATGCGTTGGGGCCTGCAGAGACTGGGCAACAATTTCATGAGCCTGCTGCTGACGTCGCAGATCATCAAACAGAAGGCCGACTTTGACCACGCGGTGTACATCGCCCGGTCTCTCAGGCTGGATCAGCCGTCTTTTAAGCGCCTCATTCTCGAGTTGATGGCCTCGGAACAACTGTTCGATAACCACCGCATCGAGCGCCAGCTGGATTGCGATGTCGTGCGCCAGGAAATGCCGGAATGGTGGCAAAGGATGAGTGACGATCAGCAGGTCGAATGGACTCGACACGCGATGGTGTACGCACAGGCGATCCGCACCATCCGGCGCATCAGCCTTGATCACTTCAACACACCGCAAGCTGACAGTTCGCACGTCCTGACGGCTTACACCGATGCGACCGTCACCGCCGCACTGGCGGAGAAAAACATTCAACTGTCGCCCCGACAAATTCAAGTGATGGCGACGTTCCACCAGCGCCTCCCGTCGGTCTCTTACCCCATCACTGTGCTGGAGACCGAGATTCAGTCGCAGACCTTCTCGCTGCACGCATTGGCCCACGACAACGCACTGCGGCTGAAAACTCAGGACGCCAGCGAGTTGCGGGCTGCAGGCGAGCACGGTGCAGAGATACCGGGACTCTCCGGCGCTTTCGTGACCGAGCTGCTGGCGCGAATCGACATTCCAAAGCGACTGGATGAGTACCTTGCCGAACACTTTGATCACTCCGATTTCGCCAACCAGTTGAAGCACCAGCACCGGGAATTGATGCTGGCGCGGTTGGGCATGGCGTACATGGAGAGTCAGCTAAACGGCTTTCCTGAAACCCGCCTGCGCTGGATCAAAGCGGTACTGGACGGTCCCGATTCGCAGCAGCGTCCTGAGGTGGACGGGGCCAGGATCGAGGTGCGATGGCTGCACATCAACGGGATCAAGATCCCGGACATCATGCTGATTGCACCCGCCGGCAAATTCGAAAGGGGGCCCCTGGTCCTTTGCACGCTCAACGCGCCGGATAACGTGATGCTCCGCGCCTTCGACAGCATGTTCCACCTCACGCAGGCGTTTCTGGAACGCGACGTGTACAAATCCTACATGGCGAGGTTGATGCCACTGGCCGACAGGCGGCAGGCTCGGCAGATGCTTGATTACGAGGAGCGTCTCAAGCACTGGCGTCTTCCGCATGTACTCACGTCGCTGTCGAGTCCATTTCCCGTTCCTTTCCAATTGTTGTATCCAGTGGTTTTCTTGACGCAGACCGGCGACCTGTTTGACGAGCATTTCGGGATCAGGATCCGCCAATTGAAGGAAGAAGCGAAATCCCTCTTGGCCCAGCCCGGGGGCGGAGAATCCCGGACGGAAGTCTTCGACATGGTGGCGAGCATCGCACTGCTGCTGTTGCCCCCGCCGGTCATGATTCCGCTCGCGCTGGGGCTGGGTCTGTACAACGCCTGGAGTGGCTTTCAAAAAGTGGATGAAAACGACTGGGACGGTGCTGCCCAAGAGTTTATGGACGCGGCCGGATATCTGCTGACTGCCGGTATCGGTCAAGCAAGTGCGGCGGCGTTGAAGGGCCCTGAACTGGCGCTGATAACACGCCCGCATTTGGTCCGCCGCATCGGACGCCATGGACAGGTGCAGATCGGCTATTTGATGTCACCTGCAGGGGCGCCCTACTTTGCCGAGTCGGGCATGATCACGCGGCTGGACCCGAACAAATTCACGGAGATCACCCTCGGTTCCGAAACGGGCTACGTGGGTCGACGCTTCAACCTGTTCGGGCGGTCTCGCCTGTATCGCCCCTATCCCCGGGATCCAGCGCTGCTGATCCATGAGGACGAATACGTCGTAAGGTCAGGCACTGGGGGCTGGAGCAAGGTTTCGCAGCCGCTGGTGCGCCTGGCCCCGAACGCCAGCCGACAGGCCCGGCATGATTTGAGCCTCTTGCTGAACGGATGGCCGTTCCCGTCTGAAGGCATTGCCATCGCTGAACCGTCCCTTGATGAACCTCGATTCCTGGCC
This sequence comes from Pseudomonas sp. W2-17, assembly GCF_041060445.1. Taxonomy (NCBI): domain Bacteria; kingdom Pseudomonadati; phylum Pseudomonadota; class Gammaproteobacteria; order Pseudomonadales; family Pseudomonadaceae; genus Pseudomonas; species Pseudomonas sp. W2-17. The sequence continues at coordinate 260,285 of NZ_JAUFNS010000001.1, forward strand.
CTTGCCCAACGCGCAAAAGCAGAACTGTACCCCGAGCTGCTGGATTACATCGAGGGCGGCTCAGCGGAGATCAACCGACTATTGAGAAGCGGAGCACGCACGCCCCAGGTGCAGACCTTTCTCAACCAGTTCTACCGCCTGCGGTCATGGAAAGGCGATGCATTCCGTACCGCGCGCATCACGGACGAGGGTCTGCAGCAATTTCGACGCGAGCTCGGCGCGGTGTTCGTTGACGCAGGGGTGCAATCGGCGTCGATCAGCCGCGGCAATGCCGTGCGCTGGAGCCTGTCCAGCTTCGTGACCGAGCAGGCACCGAGCAATACGCATCAGGTGTTTTTGATCTTTGCGCCGTCGGTCCCGAAGAAGAACATGTTCTCGGATTTTCTTGCCGACCACGTCGCCATCCCACCCGGCACCCGCCTTCAACTCAGGGCGTTTCAAGAAGTGAACGGACAGGCGTTCGCCTATTTCACCGCGCCGGACAACATCGTCTACGAAACCTTTGATCTGTTCACGGGGGAGCGTGAGCTTTTCGTCAGGTAGCAGCGCTTTCCGATTGCGTCAGGCCCCCTCCCTCGCGACGCCCAAAAGGCTCGCACCAGTTGAGCGCGCCTGACGCACCATCCGCTGCGCACCGATCCACATTGGTGCGAGGCGCTCTGTTCACGCGATGTTTTCATTCCATTTTGCGACGTACGCGCCCTTGGCCCAGCGATTGCTAAAGCTTAAGCAGACTCAACTCTGCACCGCCAACAGCCGTCATCTAAAAAAATCAAGGAATGGAGCTAGCCAATGAAGCGTCGTAGTTTGCTGAAAGCGTTCACTTTGTCTGCATCGATCGCAGCGATGGGTTTGACCTGGACCGCTCAGGCGGCCGAGACCATCAAGGTCGGCATTCTGCATTCTTTGTCCGGCACCATGGCCATCTCCGAGACCTCGCTCAAGGACATGGCGCTGATGACCATCGATGAAATCAACGCCAAGGGCGGCGTCAACGGCAAGATGCTTGAGCCTGTGGTGGTCGACCCGGCGTCGAACTGGCCGTTGTTTGCCGAGAAGGGTCGCCAGCTGCTGACCCAGGACAAGGTCGCCGTGGTGTTCGGCTGCTGGACCTCGGTGTCGCGCAAGTCGGTGTTGCCGGTCTTCGAAGAGCTGAACGGCTTGCTGTTCTACCCGGTGCAGTACGAAGGCGAAGAGATGTCGCCGAACGTTTTCTACACCGGCGCCGCGCCTAACCAGCAGGCGATTCCTGCGGTTGAATACCTGATGAGCGAAGACGGCGGAGCGGCCAAGCGCTTCTTCCTCCTGGGCACCGACTACGTTTACCCGCGCACCACCAACAAGATTCTGCGCTCGTTCCTGCACTCCAAAGGTGTGGCGGACAAGGACATCGAAGAGGTTTACACCCCGTTTGGTCACAGCGATTACCAAACCATCGTGTCGAACATCAAGAAGTTCTCCGCTGGCGGCAAGACGGCTGTGATTTCCACCGTCAACGGCGACTCCAACGTGCCGTTCTACAAAGAGCTGGGCAATCAGGGCCTGAAAGCCACCGACGTACCGGTAGTGGCGTTCTCGGTCGGCGAAGAAGAACTGCGCGGCGTCGACACCAAACCGCTGGTGGGCAACCTGGCTGCGTGGAACTACTTCGAATCGGTGAAGAACCCGGTCAACACCAAGTTCGTCGCCGACTGGAAGGCCTACGCCAAGGCGCACAACCTGCCGAACGCCGACAAGGCCGTGACCAACGACCCGATGGAAGCCACGTACGTGGGTATCCACATGTGGGCGCAAGCGGTCGAGAAAGCCAAGTCCACCGATGTGGATAAAGTCCGCGAAGCCATGGCTGGCCAGACTTTCGCCGCGCCGTCGGGCTTCACCCTGACCATGGACAAAACCAACCACCACCTGCACAAGCCGGTGATGATCGGCGAGATCAAGGCCGACGGTCAGTTCAATGTGGTCTGGCAGACCAAAGAACCGATTCGCGCCCAGCCGTGGAGCCCGTTCATTCCGGGCAACGACAAAAAGCCCGACTACGCGGTGAAGAGCAACTAAGGAAAACAGGGTAAACGGTCGGTTGAAATGTTCCGGCTGAACCTATCCCTGTAGGAGTGAGCTTGCTCGCGATTGCGACCTGACCAAGACGAAGATGGCGTCCGGCATAACGCGATCGCGAGCAAGCTCACTCCTACAGGTTCCCCGTCTGACGTTACGTCATGCGGGTGCCCCCAGGACTCGATATGCCCAGATACTTCCACCACCTCATTCTCACGCTATGCCTGTGGCTGCCTTTCGCCGCCCACGCCAGCGATGCAGGCGACTTTGTCGCGGCCGAATCCTCCGAGCGCGCCCAACTGCTGGAAGCCTGGGCCGCCAAGCCTGACCCGGCGCGCGTCGAATTGCTGGTTGCCCTGCAGGATGGCCGCGTCGCTGCCGACAGCAGCAACCGGGCGTTTATCCAGAACGGCGACAGCTTCATCGCCGTCGATCCAGACGCCCCCGCGTTGGCTGATGCGCCGAACCCCGATTCGCCCCAGGCCATCAGCCTGAACAACCGCCTTCGCGGCCTGATCAACACCGCGCTGGCAAGCCATCAGCTTTTAGCCGCCGACCCGAAAGTCCGTCTGGCCGCCGCGCAAATCCTGCAGAAAAGCGCGCGTCCGGCGCAGTTGCCCTTGCTGGTGCAACAAGTGGCCAGCGAACAGGACGACAGCGTCCATTCGGCCCTGAACCTGGCGCTGGCCAACCTGCAACTGGTCGACGTCAGCCCCACCGTGCGGCTTGCCGCCGTGCGGCTGCTCGGCGAGACCGGCGATCCGCTGGCCCGCACCCGGCTGGAAACACTACTCGAACCCAACGTCGAAACCGACCCCACCGTGCGCTTGGCGGCCGAGACCAGCCTGGCTCAGGTCAAACGCAAATTGATGTTCGGCGAGATACTCGGGCAAGCCTTCGCCGGCCTGTCGCTGGGGTCGATTCTGCTGTTGGCGGCCCTGGGACTGGCGATCACTTTCGGCCTGCTCGGTGTGATCAACATGGCCCACGGCGAGATGCTGATGCTCGGCGCCTACGCCACCTACGTCGTGCAGATGATGTTTCAGCGCTACGCCCCCGGCGCCCTTGAGTTCTATCCGCTGGTGGCGCTGCCGATCGCGTTTTTCGTGACTGCGTGCATCGGCATGGCGCTGGAGCGTACGGTCATTCGCCACTTGTACGGTCGCCCGCTGGAAACACTGCTGGCGACATGGGGCATCAGCCTGATGCTGATCCAGCTGATTCGCGTGGTGTTCGGCGCGCAGAACGTCGAAGTCGCCAACCCGGAATGGCTGTCGGGCGGCATTCAAGTGCTGCCCAACCTCGTGCTGCCCTGGAACCGCATCGTCATCATTGCGTTCGCGCTGTTTGTCGTCGTGCTGACCTGGCTGCTGCTGAACAAAACACGCCTGGGCCTCAACGTGCGCGCGGTCACCCAGAACCGCAACATGGCCGCCTGCTGCGGCGTGCCCACCGGCCGCATCGATATGATGGCCTTCGGGCTCGGCTCCGGCATCGCCGGTCTGGGTGGCGTGGCCCTGAGCCAGATCGGCAATGTCGGCCCTGACCTGGGCCAGAGCTACATCATCGACTCCTTCCTCGTGGTCGTGCTCGGCGGCGTCGGTCAACTGGCCGGCAGCGTCACGGCGGCCTTCGGGCTGGGCATCGCCAACAAGATCCTCGAACCGCAGATCGGCGCGGTGCTGGGCAAGATCCTGATCCTGGCGCTGATCATTCTGTTCATTCAGAAACGTCCGCAAGGCCTCTTCGCACTCAAAGGACGGGTGATCGACTGATGAATCAGCCATTGATGGTCACTGCCGCGCAACGCGCCGGCACCAAAATCACGGTCGCAGTCGGCGGGGTGATTCTTGCCCTGCTGATCGCCCTGCCGTTGTTATCCCTGCTGCCTGAAAGCAACGGCCTGCAGGTGTCGGCTTATACGCTGACGCTGGTGGGCAAGATCCTCTGCTATGCGATCGTCGCGCTGGCGCTGGATCTGGTCTGGGGCTACGCAGGCCTGTTGTCCCTCGGCCACGGGCTGTTCTTCGCCCTGGGCGGTTACGCGATGGGCATGTACCTGATGCGCGAGGCGTCGGGTGACAGCCTGCCGGCGTTCATGACCTTTCTGTCGTGGACCGAACTGCCGTTGTACTGGGTCGGCACGCAGCATTTCCTCTGGGCCATGTGCCTGGTGGTGCTGGCGCCGGGGTTGCTGGCACTGGTGTTCGGCTTCTTCGCCTTCCGCTCGCGGATCAAGGGCGTGTATTTCTCGATCATGACCCAAGCCCTGACCTTCGCCGGCATGCTGCTGTTCTTCCGCAACGAAACCGGCTTTGGCGGCAACAACGGCTTCACCAACTTTCGCAGCATTCTGGGGTTCAGCATCACCTCCCAGGGCACCCGCGCGGTGTTGTTTCTGCTGACGGTGCTGTTGCTGGCGGGCAGCCTGTTCGTCGGCTGGCGTCTGGCGCGCAGCAAGTTCGGTCGTGTGTTGACCGCCGTGCGCGATGCCGAGAACCGACTGATGTTCTGCGGCTACGATCCGCGCGGGTTCAAGCTGTTCGTGTGGGTGTTGAGCGCCGTGCTGTGCGGCCTGGCCGGGGCGCTGTATGTGCCGCAGGTCGGCATCATCAACCCGAGCGAGATGTCGCCGACCAACTCCATCGAAGCGGCAGTCTGGGTAGCCTTGGGCGGTCGCGGCACGCTGATTGGCCCGCTGCTCGGCGCCGGTCTGGTCAATGGCATGAAGAGCTGGTTCACCGTGGCCTTCCCTGAATACTGGCTGTTCTTCCTTGGCGCGCTGTTCATCGTGGTGACGCTGTACCTGCCCAAAGGCGTGATCGGCCTGATCAAGAAAAGGGGCGAGCAATGAAAAGCACTCCGACGCCCGCATTCGATCCGGTGCTCGATCCGAACAGCGATGCCGGTACCAGCCGCGACGCCATCGGTCTCGGGCAGGTTGCCGGCAAGGGGCTGAACACGCTGCACGGCACGATCCTGACGCTCGAAGACATCAGCGTCAGTTTTGACGGGTTCAAGGCTCTCAATGATCTGAATCTGTACATCCGCGTCGGCGAACTGCGCTGCATCATCGGCCCCAACGGCGCGGGCAAGACCACGCTGATGGACGTGATCACCGGCAAGACCCGCCCCAGTCACGGCAAGGCCTGGTTCGGCGAAACCCTCGATCTGACCAAGATGAGCGAGGTGCAGATCGCCCAGGCCGGGATCGGGCGCAAGTTTCAGAAGCCCACGGTGTTCGAAGCGCTGAGCGTGTTCGAAAACCTGGAGTTGGCGCAGAAGACCGACAAATCGGTGTGGGCCAGCCTGCGGGCGAAGCTCAACGGTGAGCAGCGCGACCGCATTGATGAGGTGCTGGAAACCATTCGCCTGACCGCGTCGATGTCACGGCCCGCCGGGCTGTTGTCCCACGGCCAGAAACAGTTTCTGGAGATCGGCATGTTGCTGGTCCAGGACCCGCAACTGCTGCTGCTCGACGAGCCCGTCGCTGGCATGACCGACGCCGAAACCGAATTCACCGCCGAGCTGTTCAAAAGCCTGGCTGGCAAGCACTCGCTGATGGTAGTCGAGCACGACATGGGCTTCGTCGGCACCATCGCCGACCACGTTACCGTGCTGCACCAGGGCAGCGTGCTGGCGGAAGGATCGCTGGAAGACGTGCAGGCGGATGAACGGGTGATTGAAGTGTATCTCGGAAGGTAATGCGCTCCCCGTGTAGGAGTGAGCTTGCTCGCGATTGCGCTGTATCTGACACATGAGCGTTGACTGATCCACCGCAATCGCGAGCAAGCTCACTCCTACAGGTCATACCTATTTGCTTGAGAATTCAGCCATGCTCCAAGTCGAAAAGCTCCACCAGTTCTACGGCGGCAGCCACATCCTCCGAGGCCTGTCGTTTGACGTAAAAATCGGCGAGGTCACGTGCCTGCTCGGTCGCAACGGCGTGGGCAAGACCACCCTGTTGAAAGTGCTGATGGGGCTGTTGCCGGCCAAGGAGGGCGTGGTGCAGTGGGAAGGCAAGCCGATCACCGGCTTCAAGCCTCACCAGCGTGTGCATTCCGGGATCGCCTATGTGCCCCAGGGCCGGGAAGTTTTCGGCCGACTGACCGTTGAGGAAAACCTATTAATGGGCCTGTCGCGTTTCCCGGGCTCGGAGGCCAAGGAAGTCCCGCCGTTCATTTACGAGCTGTTCCCGGTGCTGCTGCAGATGAAGCACCGGCGCGGCGGTGACCTGTCCGGCGGTCAGCAACAGCAACTGGCGATCGGTCGCGCCCTCGCCAGTCGCCCTCGCCTGCTGATCCTCGACGAGCCCACCGAAGGCATTCAGCCCTCGGTCATCAAAGAAATCGGCGCGGTGATCAAAAAGCTCGCCGCCCGGGGTGACATGGCGATTCTGCTGGTCGAGCAGTTCTATGATTTCGCCGCCGAGCTGGCGGATCAGTACATCGTTATGTCCCGGGGCGAAATCGTCCAACAGGGCCGTGGCGAAAACATGGAAGCCGAAGGCGTTCGGGGTCTGGTCACTATTTAATGCGCCGATCAGCTAAGGTACGGTCCTTCGATAACACGATAATCGACTTATGAATCTTCCTGCCCACACCGCCCTGTTCACCCCCAGCTGGCATGCCGAGCTGGAGCTGGCGTATGGGCGTTTCGGCGACAGCACGCGCCCGACCCAGCGGCGTCACAAAGGTCCGTTGCGGGTGCAAAAGCATCTGTACGCCGAAGGCCCGCAGGTCTGCCAGCACATCATCGTTCACCCGCCGGGGGGCATTGCCGGCGGCGACCGGCTGGACATCAGCGCCAGCGTGGGCGCCAATGCCTGGGCGCAACTGACCAGCCCCGGCGCAGCGAAGTGGTACCGCGCGGCGGGTCCGGCCTATCAGCAACTGGACATCAAAGTCGCTGCAGGCGGCACGCTGGAGTGGCTGCCGCAGGAGAGCATCGTGTTCAGCGAGGCCAAGGCTGAATTGACCACGCGAATCGAGCTTGAGGGTGACGCCCGGCTGTTTTATTGGGATGTGGTTGCGCTGGGCCGACCGGCCAGCGGCGAGCGATTCGATCACGGCCACTTTCAGGCACATCTGGATATCCGGCGCGATGGCAAGCTGTTGTGGCATGAGCGCCAGCGCATTGTCGGCAATGACGGCTTGCTGGATTCGCCGATCGGCCTGTGTGGCAAACCGGTGTTCGCGACGCTGATTGTGACCGGGGAAATCGACGCTGAGTTAATGGAGCGCTGCCGCGAGCTGGCCGAACATTCACCCGTACGCGGCGACCTGAGCCAGCTGCCCGGCCTGATCATTGCCCGCTGCCTGGCAGACGAAGCGCTGCATGCCCGGGCCTGGCTGATTGAATTATGGAAGCTGCTGCGCCCTGCCCTGTTGGGCCGGGAAGCAGTGGCGCCGCGGATCTGGAGCACTTGATGGGGCGCGTTCCCCAATTCGCTCCCTCGGGGCATGCATAGACTCCTGTAGGAGTGAGATTGCTCGCGATTGCGCTGTGTCGGAAACATGTTCCTATCTGACGAATCGCTATCGCGAGCAAGCTCACTCCTACAAAAAGCCTTGCTGTACTGACTTATTCAGTTATTTGAGACGGACAAAACCCATGGACCTGACACCACGCGAAAAAGACAAGATGTTGATCTTCACCGCAGGCCTGGTGGCCGAGCGGCGGCTGGCACGCGGTGTGAAGCTCAACTACCCGGAAGCGATGGCCTTCATCTCCGCCGCCCTGCTGGAAGGTGCGCGGGACGGCCAGACCGTCGCCGACCTTATGCACTACGGCACCACTCTGCTGACCCGTGAGCAGGTGATGGAAGGCATCCCGGAAATGATCCCGGAAATCCAGGTCGAGGCCACGTTTCCGGACGGCACCAAGCTGGTCACGGTGCATCAGCCGATTGCCTGAACTGCGCATTGAAGCTGAGATGCCCACTGAAACAGCCACACAGGAACCCGTGGAAACGAACATGACCTATTCGATTCGTGACGCACTGCTGACGGACATGCCGGCCGTGCTGGCCATCTACAACGATGCCGTGCTCAACTCCACGGCGATCTGGAACGAGCAGCCGGTGGACCTCGCCAACCGCGAAGCCTGGTTCGCTGCGCGCCAGGCCCAGGCGTACCCGATTCTGGTGGCGGTCGACGCCGACGATCAGGTGCTGGGCTATTCGTCGTTTGGCGACTGGCGGCCATTCGAAGGGTTTCGCCACACCGTCGAGCATTCGGTTTACGTGCGTGCCGATCAACGCGGCAACGGCTTGGGTCCGCTGCTGATGAAAGCGCTGATCGAACGGGCCCGCGCCTGCGACAAGCACATGATGGTCGCGGCCATCGAAAGCGGAAACGCGGCGTCGATTCACCTGCACGCGCGCGAGGGGTTCATCACCACCGGGCAAATGCCCCAGGTCGGCACCAAGTTCGGCCGCTGGCTGGACCTGACCTTCATGCAGCTGGACCTGTCGCCCGGCGCCTCTGCTCCACCCTCGCAAGCGCCCGGCATCAAGCCTGTCGCTTGAGTTTTCATTCTGAAAGGATTTCGCCCATGAATGCCGCCCACTTACGCCGCGTCACGCCAGAAAGTTTTGCCCACTACCGCCCGGGTCTGGTGGCGCTATTGCTCGACGCCGTGCGCGACGGCGCGTCGGTCGGGTTCATGGCGGATCTAGGCGCCGAGGAGGCTGCCGACTGGTGGGACGGCGTCAAAGCCGAGGTCAAGCAGGGCAACGTGCTGCTGTGGGTGGTGGCAGAAGAAGACCAGGTGCTGGCGACGGTGCAACTGGCGCTGTGCCAGAAGGCCAACGGCCTGAACCGCGCCGAGGTGCAGAAGTTGCTGGTGCTCAGTCAGGCGCGTCGGCGCGGGCTGGCAACTCAATTGATGACCGCCGTGGAACAGGCCGCGCAGCAGCATCAGCGCGGGCTGTTATTTCTGGACACGCTGGCAGGTTCCGATGCTGAAGATTTCTATCGCGCGCTGGGTTACGAGCTGTCTGGCCTGCTGCCGGACTACGCCTGCAACCCCGACGGCGAATACAAGGCCACGGCCATTTACTACAAGTTACTGTCGAGGAAGAGCGCATGATTCCTGGTGAGTACCAGATCCAGCCCGGCGACATCGAGCTCAACGCCGGTCGCCGCACCATCACCCTCAGCGTCGCCAACAGCGGCGACCGGCCGATTCAGGTCGGCTCGCACTTTCATTTTTTCGAGACCAACGACGCCCTGACCTTCGACCGCGCCGCCAGCCGGGGCATGCGCCTGAACATCCCGGCCGGCACCGCCGTGCGCTTCGAGCCAGGGCAGGCGCGGGAAGTGGAACTGGTGGACCTGGCCGGGTTGAGGCGGGTTTTCGGGTTTGCCGGAAGAGTTATGGGTGAACTGTAAAACGCGTTCACTTTCCAGCCAGGTCACGCTGCAAGCGCCAAGCCACAAGGGCCAAGCACAGCAGTCCGCGGCGTACACAACATTCGCTTTTACTTGCAGCTTGCCGCTTGAGGCTTGCCGCTTTGATTCGAGGAACGAAGTATGAAGATCAGCCGACAAGCCTACGCCGACATGTTCGGCCCCACTGTCGGCGACCGTGTGCGTCTGGCCGACACCGAGCTGTGGATCGAGGTCGAGCAGGATTTCACCGTCTATGGCGAGGAAGTGAAATTCGGCGGCGGCAAGGTCATTCGTGACGGCATGGGCCAGGGCCAGGGCGTTGCCGCCGAAGTCGTCGACACGCTGATCACCAACGCGCTGATCATCGATCACTGGGGCATCGTCAAAGCCGACGTCGGCCTCAAGGACGGGCGCATCGCGGCCATCGGCAAGGCCGGCAACCCGGATATCCAGACCGGCGTGACCATCGCCATCGGCGCTGCGACCGAAGTGATTGCAGGCGAAGGCATGATCCTCACCGCCGGCGGCGTCGACACGCACATCCATTTCATCTGCCCGCAGCAGATCGAAGAAGCGCTGATGAGCGGCGTCACCACCATGATCGGCGGCGGCACCGGCCCCGCGACAGGCACCAACGCGACCACGGTCACGCCCGGCAAGTGGCACATGATGCGCATGCTGCAGGCCGCCGAAGCGTTCCCCATGAACATCGGCTTCACCGGCAAAGGCAACGTCAGCCTGCCCGAGCCGCTGATCGAGCAGGTCAAGGCCGGCGCCATCGGCCTCAAGTTGCACGAAGACTGGGGCACCACGCCTGCTGCCATCGACAACTGCCTGAGCGTCGCTGATCAGTACGACGTGCAGGTGGCGATCCACACCGACACCCTGAACGAATCCGGCTTCGTGGAAACCACCCTGGCAGCGTTCAAGAACCGCACCATTCACACCTACCACACCGAAGGCGCCGGCGGCGGTCACGCACCGGACATCATCAAGGCCTGCGGCTTCCCTAACGTGCTGCCGAGCTCGACCAACCCGACCCGGCCGTTCACCCGCAACACCATCGACGAGCACCTGGACATGCTGATGGTCTGCCATCACCTGGACCCGAGCATCGCCGAAGACGTCGCGTTCGCCGAGAGCCGCATCCGCCGCGAGACCATTGCCGCCGAGGACATCCTTCACGATCTGGGCGCGTTCTCGATGCTCAGCTCCGACAGCCAGGCCATGGGCCGCGTCGGCGAAGTGATCATGCGCACCTGGCAGACCGCCGACAAAATGAAACGCCAGCGCGGGCCATTGCCCGGTGATGGCGAAGGCAACGACAACTTCCGCGCCAAACGCTACATCGCCAAGTACACCATCAACCCGGCGATCACCCACGGCATCAGCCATGAAGTGGGTTCGGTGGAAGTGGGCAAATGGGCGGACCTGGTGCTCTGGCGCCCGGCCTTCTTCGGGGTAAAACCGACGCTGATCCTCAAAGGCGGGTCGATTGCCGCCAGCCTCATGGGCGACGCCAATGCCTCGATCCCGACCCCCCAACCGGTTCACTACCGCCCGATGTTCGCCAGCTACGGCAGCTCATTGCACGCCAGCAGCCTGACGTTCATTAGCCAGGCGGCCTTCGATGCCGGGGTCCCGGAGCAATTGGGGCTGAAGAAACAGATCGGCGTGGTCAAGGGCTGCCGCAGCGTGACCAAGGCCGACCTCATCCACAACGACTACCTGCCGAACATCGACGTCGACCCGCAGACGTATCAGGTCAAGGCGGACGGCGTGCTGTTGTGGTGCGAACCAGCCGACGTGCTGCCGATGGCACAGCGGTATTTTCTGTTTTAAGCGCAGAACTCAGTTTCTTGTGGGAGCAAGCGTACTCGCGAAGGGGCCGGCGCATCCGCCATCTGTCTCAGCGGCTGAAAAGGCGTCTTCTTGAGCACACTCACTCCACATGGCTGTGTTTGCTGCCCGACACTGCTCCAACTGGACGACAAGCCGGCTCTAAAAGGAAGCGCGCGCAAATGCGTGATGTTTCCTGCAACAACATGGCGGTACTATGCGCGCTCTTACTCAGCGCGCCGCCAGCAAGGTAGTCCCCCCATGCGTCTTTCGGACTTCATCGTTCAGAATGTGGATCGCATCGTCGATGAGTGGGAACGGTTTGCGGCCACGCTGACGCCTGCAGCCGCCCAGATGAGCTCGATCGAGCTGCGCGACCACGCCGAGGCGATCCTGCTGGCGGCGGCCCGTGACATGAATACCGCCCAGACCAAAGCCGAACGCATCGCCAAGGCTCAGGGCGAAGACATCGGCAAAACCCCGACACTCGATCAGGCCGCCTCCAGTCATGGCGAGCTGCGGCATATCGTCGGGTTTGATCTGGTGCAGATGACCTCTGAATTCCGCCACCTGCGGGCCACCGTCGTGCGCTTCTGGGCAGAAAGCCAGCTGGAGCCACAGGCCAGTCACATGACCGACATGATTCGCTTCAACGAGGCCATCGATGAAGCCTTGGCCGAGTCGACGGCCGCCTACGCCGATCGCGTGACGCGCTCCCGTGACATCTTTCTCGCCATTCTCGGTCATGACCTGCGCGCGCCCTTGCAGGCCATCGGCATGTCGTCCGAAGTGCTGATGCGCAAGACCGCGCTGACCGACGCCGATCTTGCGTATATCAAGCGCATCAAGAGCAGCAGCCTGTTGATGGGAACGATGATCAGCGATTTGCTGGAATTCGTCCGCAGCCGTCTCGGCGTGACCTTGCCGGTCGAGCGCAAGCCGATGGAGATGACCCTCGCCTGCCGTGAAGCCATTGACGCGGCCACGGCGGGGCAGCCCGATTGCAACGCAGTGTTCACCAGCACCGGTGAGACCCGGGGCGAGTGGGATCAGGCGCGCATCGCGCAATTGCTGCAAAACCTGATTGGCAACGCCTTGCAGCATGGCGCGGCGACGCGTCGTGTCACCGTCACGCTCACCGGCAGCGAAAACCATGTGAGCCTCTCGGTGCATAACGACGGCGAGCCGATTGCGGAGGAAGCCATCGGCAGCATCTTCGACCCGCTGGTGCGCTCGGCCAATGAAAAGGCCGGCATCCACAACCCGTCCACCAGCCTGGGCCTGGGACTGTTCATCGTAAAAGAAGTGGTGAACGCCCATGGCGGCGGCATCACGGTTGTGTCGAACGTCGGAGACGGTACGACGTTTACCGTGGAGTTGCCGAAGAAAGGCTAGCAAGCGACTGCGCGAAATCCGCCAAACACCGCGCTGTTGCAGGGGCACTCGATGCATGTGGGAGTGAGCTTGCTCACGAAGGCGGCAGTCCTGCCGCCGAAGATGCAACGAATGAGAAGGCCTCTTCGCGAGCAAGCTCGCTCCCACAGGATCGTGGTCAGCAGGAAAATCAGCGAGTCGATCCGGTTCCTGATAGCAGGCGCCAGGCCGGCTCCGCCAACTTCCTATGGCGGCGCCTCACTCAAGAAACCGCCCCAGCCGCTGCCTGAGCATGCGGTTTTCCGCCCTCACGTGTTCAAGCTCTTCGAGCAGGTTCAGCGCCAGGGCGACGCCGTCCCACTCCAGCTGCAATTCGTAATGCAATTTAACCGCACGCTTGGCAATCGACAGCGCCGCGCTATCGAACAGCCATTCGTCCGGCTGCCTTCCCTGGGGTTCGAGAATGCCATGTTCGACAATCTCGATGACGAAGGCGGCCGGCAGGTCGACCACCTGACAGAACTCCTGCATGTCGATGACCAGGGTGTTGCTCATGATCAGTTACTCCATTGAGCCCTCGGATCGAAGGCGGCCTGCTCGGCCAGCTTCTCCCACAGCGCTTTGGTAGCCTCATCGGTGGTTTTGGGCATGACGATTTTCAGTTGTGCGTACAGATCGCCGCGCTGGCCTTGCTTGTTCAACAGACCATTGCCTTTGACCCGCAGCCGCTGGCCGTTCTGACTGTCCGGACGGATGGTCAGGTTGATCTTGCCGGTCAGTGTCGGGACGGCGACCTTGGTGCCCAGCGCCGCTTCCCACGGCGCGATCGGCACCGTGATGATCAGGTCGTGGCCCTCGACGTCGAACATCGGGTGCGGCGCCAGACGGATGATCAAATACAGATCGCCCTTCTCGCCACCGGCCACGCCGGGAGCGCCCTGCCCTTTCAAGCGAATGCGCTCGCCATCGGTGACGCCCGCCGGGATCTTCACGTTCAGCGTCTTGGTGATGTCCGCCATGCGCTGGCCGTTGGCGCTGTGCTGCGGCACCTTGAAGCTGATCTGCTTGGACTCGGTGGAGAGCGTCTCCTCCAGAAACACCGCCAGTTCCATCTCCACATCCTGCCCTCGACGCCCCGGACTCTGCGCCCGACCGCCTTGCTGACCACCACGATTGCCGAAGATAGAGCTGAAGAAGTCGGAAAAATCCCCGTCCTCGAAGCCACCGCCACCAAAGCCCGGACCTGCGCCCGCACCGCCACGGCCCTGCCAGCCAGGCGGCGGCTGGAACCGGCCCTGACTGCCGTATTTGCGGATCTCGTCGTATTCGGCGCGTTTTTCAGGATCGCTGAGCGCTTCATACGCTTCGGAGGCTTCTTTGAATTTGTCTTCCGCGCCAGGCTCTTTGCTGACGTCGGGGTGATACTTGCGCGCGAGCTTGCGATAGGCGGTCTTGATTGTCTTCTCGTCCGCCGTCGGCTCTACGCCAAGGATCTTGTAATAGTCTTTGAAGTCCATCTGACGGTCACCCAATTCTGGAATATCCAGCCCAGTCCGCACCGCGTTTCACATGTGAACGCTGGCTGCGTTGAACGTTGCAAGGTTATCGGCACGCAGTCGCGCGAAATGAAACGCTGTCCAGACCGGCCAAAAGCATTAAGAGTTGCCTGCTAGATTGGGGCGCGGGGCCGCAGTTCAAGACATGCGCGCGAAATAGATGCCCGGCGGCTGATAAACCGACGTTTCGCGCTACGCATCCGGCGCGCACTCGCATACACTGCGCGGCCGTTTTTTGACTGGTATGCAATGCAGATGAGCACTCCATCCCCGGCCCGTGCCCTTGGCATCGATTTCGGCACGTCCAACTCCACGGTCGGCTGGCTGCGTCCCGGAGCGGATACGCTGATCGCGCTGGAGGACGGCAAGATCACGCTGCCTTCGGTGGTGTTTTTCAACATTGAAGAGCGCCGCCCGGTCTACGGTCGCCTCGCCCTTCACGAATACCTTGAGGGCTACGAAGGCCGCCTGATGCGCTCGCTCAAGAGCCTGCTGGGTTCCAAGCTGATAAAGCACGACACCAGCGTGCTTGGTACGGCGATGCCGTTCAAGGACCTGCTCGGGCTGTTCATCGGCGAACTTAAAAAACGTGCCGAAGCCGCTGCCGGTCACACCTTCGAGCAAGTGGTGCTGGGCCGGCCGGTGCATTTCGTCGATGACGACGCTGCCGCCGATCAGGAGGCCGAAGACACCCTGGCCGAGGTGGCGCGCAAGATCGGCTTCAAGGACGTTTCCTTTCAGTTCGAGCCGATTGCGGCGGCGTTTGATTACGAGTCGACGCTGGACCGTGAAGAGCTGGTGCTGATCGTCGACATCGGCGGTGGTACGTCGGACTTCTCGCTGGTGCGTCTGTCGCCCGAACGCCGGCTGATCGATGACCGCCACAGCGACATCCTCGCCACCGGCGGCGTGCACATCGGCGGTACCGACTTCGACAAGCAACTGAGCCTGCAGGGCGTGATGCCGCTGTTTGGTTATGGCAGCCGGATGAAAAGCGGCGCGTACATGCCGACCAGCACCCACATGAATCTGGCGACCTGGCACACGATCAACTCGGTGTATTCGCAAAAGTCGCAACTGGCGCTGGGCAGCATGCGCTACGACATCGAAGACACCCAGGGCATCGACCGGCTGTTCAAGCTGATTGATCAACGCGCCGGCCACTGGCTGGCGATGGAAGTCGAAGAGACGAAAATCCAGCTGACTCAGGCGGACAGCCGCCTGGTGCCGATGGACCGCGTCGAGCCCGGCCTGAGCGTCGACCTGACGCGCCAGCTGTTCGAATCATCCATCGATGCGCTGCTCGAACGCGTGCGCGGCAGCGTGACGAATCTGCTGAATCAGGCAGGCGTTGGCGTGACCGATGTCGACACCGTGTTCTTTACCGGCGGCTCCAGCGGCATCCCGGCCCTGCGCAACAGCGTCGCCGCCATGCTCCCCAAGGCCCGGCACGTCGAAGGCAACATCTTCGGCAGCATCGGCAGCGGCCTGGCGATTGAAGCGAAAAAGCGCTACGGCTGATTCGCAGCTGTCTTGCCCTCAGTGGGACCACATGCTCTTGGTGGGATCGGCTTTAGCCGGGAAGACGCCGGGTGTTACGCCGCAAATCTTATGGCGCACCCACTGGCCTCTTCCCGGCTGAAGCCGGTCCCACTAAGACACCGCATGCAAATGTAAGACTGGCTTTAGCCGGGAAGGCGTCACGCCGCAAATCTTATGGTGCACAAACCGGCCTCTTCCCGGCTGAAGCCGGTCCTACTGACCGCGTGGAGCGGTGAAAAGGGGGCACATCTGTTGAGCACCTGTCGCTAAACCAACTCCGCCCGGCGCAGTTCGCTTTTCAGGTATGCGTAATAAATCGGCCCTGCGACCACGCCCGGCAGGCCGAAGGCGGCTTCGAAGATCAGCATCGCCAGCAGCAATTCCCACGACTTGGCGCTGATCTGCCCGCCGACGATCCGCGCATTCAGAAAATACTCGACCTTGTGGATCACGATCAGATACCCCAACGCCGCCATCGCCACCCAGATCGACAACGACATGCCGACGATGAAGATCAGCGTGTTGGACATCAGATTCCCGACCACCGGAAGCAGGCCCAGCAGGAAGGTCAGCACGATCAGAGTTTTGGTCAGCGGCAAGTGCACGCCACAAAGAGGCAGGATCACCGCCAGGAAGATCGAGGTGAACGCCGTGTTCAGCAGCGAGATCTTGATCTGCGCGAAGACGATATTGCGGAAGGCCTGGGTCAGGAGGTGCAGACGCTCGAACAACGCCGCCGCCAATGGCTTGCGCTTGGTGACATCGGGGATGCGCTGCAAGGCGATGATCGCGCCCAGCACCATGCCGATCAGCAGCGTCACGAACATGTGCGCCGCGCCCTTGCCGAGCAGTTGCAGCTCGCCGAGGTGTTTGGTCAGCCAGGCGCTGAGCGACACCTGAAACTCGGTGGCGCTGGCGGGCAGGTAGTTGTCGATGAAGGGCGGCAACTGACCGCGGGCACGGTCCACCAGAACCATGAATTTATCCAGCGACGCGCCGGGATTTTCCGCTTCGTGCAGCAGGAAACTGATCGCGCCGGCAAACAGCAACGCCAACACGGTCACCACCAGAGTGCCCAGCAACGCCACCGCCAGCCACCGCGCGCGCTCGCCGGCGATCAGCCGTTGCAACTGCGGCGTGAGCATGTCGACCAGCTCATACACCAGCAAACCCGCCAGCAGACTGGGCAGAAGGTTGAGCGGCAGGACCAGCAGCAACCCGCCGAACACGAGAATGCAACTGGCCAGATAGACTTGACGGGGCGTAAACGTTGGCATACAGCCTCAAAACGAGCGGCGTGAAGGATGGGCAGTCTGCCAGCGTTCTGAGTGGAGAACCAGCGACGCGAAAGCCCTTGAGGGCTCAAGCGCAAGGAGGCTGCGATTGCAGGCCAGATCATCGGCCGCAATCGCAGAAAGTACAGGGGTTGGCGCCGCGTTTCAGCGCCTGGAATCGGCTCGGAAAATTATTTCTTTTTAAGACAATCGCTCATGAATGCCTTGCGCGCATCGCCCTTGAGCGCCTGGGTACTGGCCGTGGCGTTGCAGGTTTTCATCTTCTCCTGCTGAGTGGCGGCAGGCGCAGGCGCGGCTTTCAGACAGGTGCTCATGAACGCCTTGCGCTCGTCGCCCTTCAGGGACTTGGCCGAGGCATCGGCGTTGCAGGTGGTCATCTTGTTTTGTTGCGCGGTGGCGGCAAAACCCTGGGCGCTCAGCAGCAGGCCCATCACCAGCAGAGGAATACGCAGCATCGTCATCGGTTTTCTCCGGAAGCGCCACGCACCTGCATGGCTTTGAAAGCAGTGTAGTCAAAGAATGTTGCTGCATATTTCTGCAAATGCGCAGCGTACGCTGGACGTGCGGACTGGCAGGCCGATAATGGCGCCTCATTCAACAGCCGGTTCGCTCATGCAATACCTTTATCCACTGCTGACCGTCATGATCTGGGCGGGCAACAACGTCATCACCAAGGCCGCCGCAGGGCGTATTTTCCCGGCTGAAATCGGCTTCTATCGGTGGTTGCTGGCAGGGTTGTTGTTCACGCCGTTTCTGCTCGCCCCCGTGCTGCGCAACCGGGCGCAGATCAAACCCATCATTGGCAAGGTCGTGGTACTGGGCGTCCTGGGCATGGCGATTTATCAAAGCCTTGCGTACTACGCGGCGAACATCACGACGGCCACCAACATGGGCATCATTCTGTCGCTGGTGCCGGTGATGACGCTGGGCATGTCGATCGCCAGCCTCGGCACGCGGCTGACTGCAGGCGCACTGGTCGGTGCAATTGTGTCGTTTGCCGGCGTCTTATGGGTGGTGTCACAGGGGAGCTGGAGTTTGCTGGTTGCCCATGGCATCAACATCGGCGACGTGATGATGCTCGTCGCAACGCTGGCCTATGCGACCTACAGCACGCTGCTGAAGAAATGGCAGTTGCGCATGCCGCCATTGCAGCTGCTCTATCTGCAGATTCTCGTGGCGATCATTGCGCTGTTTCCATTGTTCGTGATTTCACCGAAGACTGGCTTGAATGCGAGCAACATTCCGTTGGTGCTCTATGCATGCATCCCGACTTCAATGCTCGCGCCGCTGCTGTGGATGAAAGCAATTTCCATCCTCGGGCCCAGCCGTACCACGTTGTTTTTCAACCTGGTGCCGATCCTGACGGCGCTGGTTGCCGCGCTTGCGCTGGGCGAGCAGCTGGCGTCGTATCACTTTATCGGCGGTGCCCTGACGCTGGGCGGGGTGATCCTGGCAGAACGCTGGACCACACCGCTGCGCAAGGCCGCGATCCGTTAAACCTGTCTGTCGGATGAACCCGGCAGTCAGGCTTTGTCGTGATCCTCCGCAGCGTGAATCGACACATCGGTAATGCCCAGCACATGGGGCAGACCGATGGTGTCTTCGCCAGTATCGAAGGGGTCATCTTCAACGGCCACGTTGTGCTTGAGCGCCAGCTCGTGCACGACCTCGATGATTGGCACGTCGAGGTTTTCAATCAGATCGACATGGTGCTCACCGGCCAGCGTGTACTCGATTTCATAAAGCTCTTTATCGCTCATCGCATCTCTTCCTACGCGACCTCACGGGTCGACTGATCACGAACTACGGCCAAATAAGTCAAAGACCGGCGGCTTTGAGACGCGCGGCATTTTCAAGGAACCACCCAAGGGATTGGCTCCCTTCCCCACCAGACCGAAGTGCTGGTTGACGATGTCGAAATGGTCGAGCGGGCATTCATCACCGATGACTGAACCAGATGAGAACTGCATCTCCCGACCATGCCATCAGATTGACCTCGCTGTTTCGGGAACGTGCGAGCAATTTTCGGCAGGAGAGATTTGACGATGACCAGGCCAGGATGGGACGGAATTGCCCATAAGGGCGACAGGTGCGGGTAATGCCCCATCGCCATCAATTTGATCGAACTCTTTTGCCTCTCCAATGCTCCTAAGAGCAACGGGCCAACAATGGCCTTTTTCGCGGAGCGATTCGAATGTTCAAGCAATCCCTTGCAGTAGTGATTTCCATGGCCGCATTGGCTGGTTGCGCATCGACCACCCTGCCCAACCCGGTTGATTACGCGACCTATCGCAATGAGCCGCTGGTCAAGCAAGTCGAAGAAGGCATGACCAAGGAACAAGTCCTGACCATCGGTGGCACGCCATCGACAACTGTTCAGCGTCGCGCCCACCCCGGCACTTGCAACAACTACGTGCTGAATCGCGAAGGCCATCAGCAGGCTTACTACGTCACCTTTGACAACAATGGCCGCGTTAACAGCAAAGGCTTCATGACGTGCGAACAGCGTGACGCCAACGAGCGCGCCATGTGATCTGACGCCATTGGTTTGAATGGATGAGTCCGCTCGCAATTACAGGCGCCGGTGCATCGCAAGGATGCCCGGCACTGCCGTGATCGCGGGGGGATTCATCCTGAAGCACGCTCGCCCCGCTTTGCTCCCGCTAAAAAAGCCCCGCGTCAAAAAGTCCCTCAACAAAAATCAAACTTTTGCCAGCGCGCACCACTCACACCTTAAGACCCCGATCCTGCCGGGCGCCTGCTTCGGCATGGCGCAACAGAGCGCGACGGAAAAAACCGGAACAGCCCTGGAGAAATCTGATGATCAATCTGCACCCAATGACCGACGTCGCCACCCTGCGAGAGCGCGCGCGCAAAAACGTTGAAGACGGCGCCGTCACTGAAGGCTACAACGGTGATCGTGATGAGGTCCTTCGTTTGCTGAACTCGTCGCTGGCCACTGAACTGGTCTGCACCCTGCGTTACAAGCGCCACTACTTCATGGCCAAGGGCATTAAATCCCACGCAGCAGCCGATGAGTTTCTGGAACATGCCAATCAAGAACTCGAACACGCTGACAAGCTGGCCGAGCGCATCGTGCAGCTGGGCGGCGAGCCGGAATTCAACCCGGACCTGCTGAGCCAGAATTCCCACGCGCAGTACGTGGCCGGCAACACGCTGAAAGAGATGATCACTGAAGACCTGGTGGCCGAGCGCATCGCGATCGACAGCTACCGCGAAATCATTCAGTACATCGGCGACCAGGACCCAACCACCCGCCGCATCTTTGAAGAGATTCTGGCGCAGGAAGAAGAGCACGCCGACGACATGGCCGACTTGCTCGACGGCCTCTGATACGAAGCACGCAATGCAAAAAGCCAGGGCACACGCCCTGGCTTTTTTGTGGATAACTTTTAGGCGGGATGTTTAGGGTATGCCGAGCTCTTCGTGAGCAAGCTCGCTCCCACGGGGTAGTGGTTGACTCGATATCTCGGGCGCGCCACTGGAATTGTGGGAGTGAGCTTGCTCACGAAGGCGGCATCATGGCCGCCTGAGATGCGTTGGATCAACCTCCCTCTTCGCGAGCAAGCTCGCTCCCACAATGGCCAAGTGCGGCCAGAATCCTGTGCCGAATTCACTTCACCGTTTTCGGCGCCTTGCCCGAGCGCATTTGTTCCAGCAACGCGGTGCACTGGTTAGGCGCGTCGCCGCTGCTCGGCGCTACGAGTGCCAGCAAGCCTGCCGCCGGCCCCACTGCCGCGCCCAACAGCACCATGCCCGCGCCACGCAGCAACAGCGGACCTGACTCGACACCCGCATTGGCCTTGCTGAACGGCCCGCGCACGTACAGCGGCGAACGCAGCGAGAAGACCCGGAAGCCTTTCGACTCGGGCGTGATCTTCATGTCCAGTTGCTCGGTCTTCAGGTTCGCCGTGCCGTCGACGTAAATGATCGCGTTCTCGGTATCGAACACGAACACCTTGGTGCTCGCCAGGCCGTCCTTGAAGCCCACATCAGTGGCTGCGCAATTGATCTTCACGTCCTTGTCGCCGAACAGCTTGCCGACCACGTAGTTACCCACGTTCAACCCGGCAATCTCCATCAGGCCACGGCTGACAGCGCCATCATTGACCAGCATTTTCAGCTCGCCGTTGGAGGTGCCCAGCAAGGCAGCGACGGAGTTGCCGCGGCCACTGAGATCCGCGTCACCGTTGAGCTCGCCAAAGCTGGTTTTCATCGGTTCGAAGGTCGGGAACAACTGTTTGAGCTTGAAGCCGCGAGCCGACAACTTGGCGCGGCCTTCCAGCGGCTGGGTGTGACCGTTGAGCTTGATGTCGGCGTCGAGCTTGCCGCCGGCCACACCGAAGCGCAGCGGCTGCAGGCTGAGTACGCCATCGTTGAGCACCACGTGGGTGTACAGATCGGTAAACGGCAGGTCGGCGCTCTGCACGATGCGCTTGCCGGTGAACTCAACGTCGGCATCCATGGCAGCCCAGCGGTCGGTCTTAAACTCCTCGACCGGCAGCACTTTGTCCGTTGGCTGCTTGCTCTCGCCGCCGCGGGTTTTCTGCTCGGCATTGGAGTCGGCACCGATCAGCGGCTTGAGGTCCGCCATCAGCAATTGGTTGGACACCAGCGCGCCGGTCAGTTTGGGACGCGGTGCGCTCGCCACGAAACCGAGATCGCCGTGAATATCGCTGTCGCCGATCTTGCCGTTGAAGCCCTTGTACTGGAACGACGCACCCGCCGGATCGTGCAGTTTGGCGACGAGACGCCCATCGGTGGAATACGGCGGGGAATCCGGCAGGGTCACGCCTGTCAGCGGATACAGGTTGCTGAGGCTGTCGCCTGACAATTTCAGGCGCAGGTCCAGTTCACCGAGGTTCTGCGGATCGGTCACGGTGCCTGCGATAGCGACACGCAGGGCGCCAGCGCTGACGTCGGCCTGCACCGGGAATGGCAACGCCGCGTCTTTCAACGCCAGCAGTCCACCCACCTTGCCGCTGCCGTTGAGTTTCTGGCCGTGATACTGGCCTTTGGCGGTAAAGCCGAAGGCATAGTCCTGAGCGGAAGCGCCTTTGTCCTGGACCTTCTTCGCCTCGCTGCTGCCAACGATGTCGCTGTAGGGAATCGGCTTGCCCAGCGGGTCGATGACCACGTCAACGGCTGTGTTGATCTTCTGGTCGTTGTAGCTCACGAAGCCTTTATCGAAGCCGATCGAGCCGATATCGACCACCCAGCTCGAGGGTTTGGCGTTCGGGTCGCTCTTGGGCAGATCAAACACCCAGTTGGCGCGGCCATCGGCCAGACGCTCGATCTTGGCGTTGGGCTCGGTCAGGTTGATACGTGGAATGACCACGCGCTGGGCCAGCAATGGCAAGGGGGACAAGCGCAGATCGACGCGCTTGAGCGTGACCATCTGCGGCGTCTTCGACCATTCCGGGTTGCCCAAGGCGATGTCTTCCGCCGACATATGCGGCCACGGCACCCAGGCGCGCCAGCCGCCTTCGTCGGGCTCACGGTGCCAGCTCACGGCCAGATTGCCGTTGATGGCAAAGGGGCGATGCAGTTCTACAGACACCTTCTCGTTGATGGTCGGCTTGAGCCGGTTCCAGTCGAACGTGGCGATCACAATGATCAGAATCACCAGCAACAGCAGCAGGATTGCGGCTGTCCAGGCGAAAATTTTACGGCCTCGCGTCATTGCGTCATCTCCCCAAAACCGACGCGCCGTCCAGGGCGCGTCTCGTACGTCGTAACGGTTCGACTGAGAAAAGCCGCGTCGGTTTGATGAAATCTGTATTCAGGGTCAGAAAAGTTCCGCCCCCCATCCATACCGTACGTCCAGACGAGCGCCACTATTGATCCGAAACGCGCTGAGAAGCCCGCCCGGCAAAGGGTCCGCAGCCGCATCATTTCTGTCGATGGTCACCATCAGCCCGCTGAACTTCTTTATCCACAGTGCGGCGGTAAAATCGCCAGCACGTTCACACAACCCTTTACACCCGAGCATCCTTCCATGAAACGCCAATTGATTGCCCTGACCCTTTCCCTACTTGCCTCAAGCGCGTTCGCGATGCCTGCCAGCGAACAAGCGATCCTGGGCAAGGCGAAGGCGACGCAGCATTCCGGTTTGCCGACCGTTGCGCAGGACGGCCCGGATCGATTGATCAATCAATACCAGCGCGTTGCCGACAACGGCCCTGATCGGCTGATTCAGCAGTACCAGCGCGTTTCCTGATTTTTATCCGCTGCATCAAAAGCTTCCCGGCTAAAGCCGGTCCCACTAAAAGATAAAGAGCCCGGCCTTGATCGCTGGGCTTTTTATTGCCCGACATAAACCGGGTTCGACGCCACGCAAACGCATTTGCTAGAGTTGCGGCCCATGCCTCCATCAGATACGCGCCCCATGCTGCCCCGCGCCGAACAGAAACAGCAGACCCGCCACGCCCTGCTCGATGCAGCCCGGGGCTTGATGGAGAGCGGGCGCGGTTTCGGCAGTCTGAGCCTGCGGGAAGTGGCGAAAACCGCCGGCATCGTGCCCACCGGTTTCTACCGGCATTTCGATGACATGGACCACTTGGGCCTGGCGCTGGTCAGCGAAGTCGGCCAGACCTTCCGTGAAACCATCCGCCGCGTGCGCCACAACCACAACATCGACAGCGGCATCATCGACGCCTCCATCCGCATCTTTCTGGATGTCGTGGCCGCCAACCGCTCGCAGTTTTTGTTTCTGGCGCGCGAGCAATACGGCGGCTCGCTGAAAGTCCGTCAGGCGCTTGGTGCGCTGCGCGAAGGCATCATCGCCGACCTCGCGACCGACCTGGCGTCGATGTCCAAATTCCAGCACCTGAACACCGACGACCTCTCGGTCATGGCCGACCTGGTGGTCAAGAGCGTGTTCGCCATGCTCCCCGAGCTGATCGACCCGCCTCCCCCCGCATTGGCCGCGCACCTGACCCCCCGCGCGAAAATCACCCAACAGCTGCGCTTCATCTTCATCGGCGCCAAGCGCTGGCAGGGGCTGGGCAGTACCGAGTGACCCGCGGGCGTTCACTGCTCTGCGTTACGCCCTCCCCCGACCAACCCGCACCACCGAAGTGCGTCGCCACGATCGATGCACCGATAAAACGCATCCGTTGGCTCGATCCAATCCTCGCTGCACCGTATTCAGGCAATTTTTGCGCTGCACGCCTGTTGGCAAGGCACTTGCTCTAGCCCTTGCATCGCACATTGCTGGAAGCTTTCTGATGCTCGTCATTCATCAAAGAACCGAACCTCAGGCTGAATGGGCCGCAGAGCTGCATTTGATTTTCGAGGCCCGGAGCAAAAGCCGGCTGCGCTGTTTCAGTGCCGAGGGTGAAGACGTCGGGCTTTTCCTCGAACGGGGCCAACCGCCGCTGCGTGATGGCGACTTTCTCAGGGCTGAAGACGGCCGGATCGTGCGCGTCTGCGCTCGCCCTGAACAACTGATGCACGTGACGTGCAGCAACGCTTTCGAGCTGACCCGAGCGGCGTATCACTTGGGCAACCGCCACGTAGCGCTGCAAGTGGGCGACGGCTGGCTGCGTCTGCTCGACGACTACGTGCTCAAGGCCATGCTCGATCAACTGGGTGCCACCACCGAATCCATCGAAGCGCCCTTCCAGCCCGAGCACGGGGCCTACGGTGGCGGCCATCACCACTCCCGCGCCGGTGAAGAAGACTTCAATTACGCGCCGCGCATTCATCAATTTGGCGTGCGCACGTGAACGCCGCCTGGGCGCTGCTGCGTCTGGCGAGCCCGCAACTGCCCATCGGCGGCTACAGCTATTCCCAGGGCCTGGAAATGGCGGTCGAGCAATCCACCGTTCACGATTCGGCCAGCGCTGCCCGCTGGATTGGCGACCAGTTGCTGCTCAACCTTGCGCGATTCGAAGCGCCGCTTTTACTGGCGCACTGCACAGCGGCTGCCGAAGACGACTGGGCGACGCTGCTGCAATTGAGCGAAGCACACCGCGCCAGCCGCGAAACCCGCGAACTGCACCTGGAGAGCCGACAAATGGGCTATTCACTGCAGCAATTGCTCAACGGCCTGCCGGAAATGGATCAGCCTGCGCGGGATTTTCTACAGCGCATGGGCGAGCCACATCTGGCGCTGGGTTGGGCGCTGGCTGCGCGCGCCTGGCAGATCAGTCCTCAGGACGCGCTCGCCGCCTGGCTCTGGAGCTGGCTGGAAAACCAGCTGGCGGTGCTGATGAAAACCCTGCCACTGGGGCAGCAAGCCGCGCAGCGCCTGACCAGCGAGTTATTGCCGCTGCTGCAAAACGCCCAGCAACACACGACTGCACTGAACCCTGAACACATCGGCAGCGCGCCATTCGGTCTGGCGCTGGCGAGCATGAACCATGAGCGGCAGTACAGCCGCCTGTTCCGATCATGAGGTGGCCGCCATCGGCGCAGCCCCTCGAACCGCACAACATGCTTAACGGAGAGAACGAATGAACAGCCAACCTTTGCGCGTCGGCATCGGCGGTCCGGTCGGTTCAGGCAAGACCGCGCTGACGCTCGCGTTGTGCCTGGCCCTGCGCGATCGCTACAACCTGGCGGTGGTCACCAATGATATCTACACCCGTGAAGACGCTGACTTTCTGGTGCGCAATGAAGCACTGGCACCCGAGCGCATCATCGGCGTGGAAACCGGCGGCTGCCCGCACACGGCGATCCGCGAAGACGCTTCGATCAATCTGGAAGCCGTCGACCAACTCAATCGGCGCTTCGAGGGGCTGGACCTGATCATCGTCGAGTCGGGGGGCGACAACCTGTCTGCGACCTTCAGCCCGGAGCTGTCGGACCTGACCATTTATGTGATCGACGTGTCGGCGGGCGACAAGCTGCCGCGCAAGGGTGGCCCCGGCATCTGCAAATCCGATCTGCTGGTGATCAACAAGATCGACCTCGCGCCGCTGGTGGGTGCCTCGCTGGAGATGATGGACCGTGACACGAAGAAGATGCGCGGCGACAAGCCGTTCGTGTTCAGCAACCAGAAAACCGGTCACGGGCTGGAGCATATCGTCGCGTTCATCGAGCGCCAAGGCCTGCTGACTGCTGCCTGATTTCGTCCACCCAAATGGCTCATACCCAAGTGAAGCAAGGAATTCATTGATGAACGGCAAAAAACTATTTGGCGCGTTGGCGCTGCTCCTCGCTCCGGCGCTGGCATTCGCTCACCCCGGCCACGATGAAAGCGGTCTTGTGGCCGGCATCAGCCATCCATTGGGCGGTATCGATCACCTGCTGGCGATGATTGCTGTCGGGCTCTGGGCTGCACAGCAAAAAGGCGCCGCGCGTTGGGCGCTGCCGTGCACGTTTGTCGGCACCATGCTGATCGGCGGCTTGCTCGGGTTTGAAGGGCTGGCGCTGCCTGCACTGGAAAGCGGGATTGCGGCCTCGGTGTTTGCGTTGGGCCTCGCGGTGGCGCTGGCGGTGCGTCCGCCACTGTTCGTGGCCGTGGCGGCGACGGCGCTGTTTGCGATGTTCCACGGCGTGGCCCATGGTCTGGAGCTGCCGGAGATGTCGAGCCCGTGGGGCTACGCACTCGGCTTTGTCGGCGCGACCGCTGCGTTGCATGCGGCGGGTTATGCCGTCGTGCGCTTCCTGCCATCGGCGGCGGCACCGGTTGTCCGGGTTGCTGGCGCGTTGTCGGCGGCGACCGGCGTCTGGTTGTTTGCGGGCTGAATGACGCTGCGATAAAACCAGACCGCAGTATATGTCTACCGACAGGTCAATTGTGGGAGCGAGCTTGCTCGCGAAGAGGTCCGAACATCCGCTCAATCTTCAGCGGTTGAAATACCGTCTTCGCGAGCAAGCTCACTCCTACAGGGATCGCGTTTTGCGTTGAACGGCAGGCATTTCCGATAGGGCTTGGCGGGGATCAATCGATCCCCGCTGCCCCGCCCGCCTCACCTCCTGCTACCATGTCGCGCAATTTGCCACTGCCGTGACGCCATCCAATGCCTGACGCTTCCCTCCCCACCGCCAAGTCTGAACTGTCCGCCCTGTTCACTGAGCTGCATCAGCACTTCATGCGCGTGGTCGTGCCGTTGTGGCAGGGCCCGGGGTGGAATGCCGAGATGGCGCTGCCGTTTGAGGCGGTCGACGCCCGGCATCGGCCTCTGCTGCCGCAGCGCTACCGGGCCATGGCCTGTGCGCGTCAGCTGTTTCTGTTTTCAAGCCTGATCGATCACCCCGACGTGCCCGACGCCGCTACCCGCGCAGCCGCGCTGTTTCGCTCGTTGCAGCAGCATTTTCACGATGCCGAGCATGGCGGCTGGTTCTACAGCATTGATCCACAGGGCGCGCCGCTGGATCGCCGCAAGGACCTCTACACCCACGCCTTCATCGTCTTCGCCTGCGCCCATTACTGGGGCAAAGTCCGTGAGCCGCTGGTGGAGTCGGTGCTCAATGCCGCCCTGAACGTGGTCGCCGAACGCTTCGCCGATGGCGACGGCTTGTACGAGTCCGTGCTGGCGGAGGATTGGGCTTCGCTGAACGCCGGCCCGCTGCAGAACCCGCTGATGCATCTGGCCGAAGCCTTCCTCGGCACGCTGGCCGTACGCGACGACGCTGACACGCAGGCGGCGCTGGATGCCTTGGTGGAAGCGATGCAGCGACGCTTTGTCGATGTCGAGCACGGTGTGATGCTGGAGAAACCGCTGGACGCTGCGGATAACTGGTCCGAGCCGGGTCACCAGTTCGAATGGTTCTACTTGCTGGCGTCTTCCGCGCGGCTGCGGGGCACGCCGCTGTATCGTTCGCTGGAGACCGCGTTTGCCCACGCCGAAGCACAGGGCGTCGATCAAACCACTGGAGCGGTCGCGGCGATGCTGGGCGTAGACGGTTCCGTGAAAGACGGCACGCAGCGCATCTGGGCCCAGGCTGAATACCTGCGCGCGTTGACGTTACGGCCTGAGAGCGAGCGATTACTGGCGCGCCAGTTAAAAGCGCTGCAAGCGCAGTTCCTGCACCCCACCGGCTGGAACGAGTGCCTCGACAGCCGTGGGCAGATCAGCCGCAGCGACATGCCGTCAACGACGCCGTACCACCTGGCGACGTGCTACATCGGGCTGGCCGAGTATTTCAACGCCTGAATCGAGCCCCAATGATCATCTCCACACAAAGCCTTGGGATGATCAACTGTGGGAGCGAGCTTGCTCGCGAATGGGCAGGTACATCCGCTAAATATTCAGCGGTTGAAATGCCGTCTTCGTGAGCAAGCTCACTCCCACAATTTGACAGCGTTCGGCACCTGATTCTGCGCCTTACTCAACCCCGTGGGAGCGAGCTTGCTCGCGAATGGGCAGGTACATCCGCTAAAGATTCAGCGATTGAAATGCCGTCTTCGTGAGCAAGCTCACTCCCACATGGACGGCGCTGCTTTCTAAAACGCGCCGCGTGCCGGGCGACGCTAATTGCCTAAAACCCTACTTACTTCTCACCACGACTGCGATCAATCGCAAACCCGGCCCAGGTCTGGCTCACAGGCATCAGCTCCAGGCTGTTGACGTTCACGTGGGCCGGCGTGTTCATGATCCAGAAGATAGTGTCGGCGATGTCTTGGGGCTGGATCGGCTCGGCGCCTGCATAGGTGGCGTCGTACTTGGCCTGATCGCCACCGAAGCGCACCAGCGAGAACTCGCTTTCACACAACCCCGGCTCAAGGTTGGTCACGCGTACACCGGTGCCGACCAGGTCGTTGCGCAGGTTCAGCGAAAACTGTCCGACGAACGCCTTGGTGCCTCCATACACGTTACCGCCCGGGTACGGATAATTCCCCGCCACCGAACCAAGGTTGACGATGCTGGCGCCGCGGCCGTAGGCGATCAGACGCGAAAGCAGCGTGCGCGTCGTGTAAACCAGCCCTTTGATGTTGGTGTCGATCATGGTGTCCCAGTCATCCAGATCGCACTTGGGTGCAGGATCGATCCCCAGCGCCAAGCCAGCGTTGTTGATCAGGCCACGGATCTTCGCGAATTCAGCCGGCAGGCTTTCCACAGCGCGCTCCACGCCTGCGCGATCGCGCACGTCCAGCGTCAGCGTGTGCACTTTGGTCTGTTTCGACAATTCAGCGCTCAGCGCCTGCAAGCGGTCTTCACGGCGACCGGTCAGCACCAGCGACCAGCCCGCCTCGGCAAAACGACGGGCGCAGGCTTCGCCAAACCCGGAAGTGGCCCCGGTAATGAATACGGTAGAGGTCATTTCTTTCTCCTGACTAACGATGCGGGCTTATCAAGCCAAGCGGGAATGTCACGCAAGCTGCGTTGCGTGTAGGAAGGTTCTGGAGAATGCCCGCGCAGACAGGGCGGGATCAAGCACCATCAGCAACATCGTCATACAACTGCTTTGCTGTATAAAAAACAACCAAACGCTCCAAGGCCTTATGCCATCTGGCCTGCAGACACTTTTGCCCACCTTATCCACAGTCAGGCAACCATTTTCTGGGGGCAACTCGAAACGCCGAGAGTCCCAGCATACGGGGCGTGTGGGTAACTCGAACGATGTTTTTACTTGACCGGCCATGGACCATCTGCCGTCCAATTCCCCCAGGACTTGGGTGCTCGGACAGGAATGATGCATCGAGGCCATAGATTGCGCTATCTGCGGCGGTCTTTCCAACGGTTGCGCACAGACTTATCCACAGGCGGGCGCTGCATAAAGACTGTATAAAAAACCAGCCAGAACAACGTTGACAAACCCCCGCAAAATACCGGCCGAAACGACTGATCATAAATTGATCAGAAGGCTGAAAGCCACGTAAACAAAGGCCTGCAGCCAGCTGCTGACAACTTATACACAGTCACCTCCACAGTAAAACTGAACAAGTCAAAAGCGTGACAAAACAGCGATTTGCAGCGGCTATATGTCGCGTTTTCGCAACTGCCCAAAATTGTTTTCCACAATTCGGATCCCGCATAAAAAAGCCCCGGAAGTTATCCACCCGGGGCTTGTTTTAACAGCAGGACCAGGGATCAATGACCGCCGAGATAGGCGTTCCTGACCTCCTCGTTGGTGAGCAATTCCTTACCCGTGCCGGTCAGACGAATCTCGCCGTTAACCATCACGTAAGCGCGGTCCGACAGCTTCAGCGCATGGTTGGCGTTCTGCTCGACCAGGAAGATGGTCATGCCGGTCTGCGCCAGCTCACGCAGCGTCGCGAAGATCTGCTTAACGATAATCGGCGCCAGACCCAGGCTCGGTTCGTCCAGCAACAGCAGCTTGGGACGGCTCATCAACGCGCGCGCGATGGCGAGCATTTGCTGCTCGCCGCCGGACATGGTCATTGCCCGCTGGTTACGACGCTCCTTGAGCCGCGGAAACATCTCGAACATGCGCTGCATGTCTTCGCTGGCGTGTTTGTCGCCGATGGGGATGGTGCCCATCATCAGGTTCTCTTCCACCGACATGTCCGGGAACACGCGGCGGCCTTCCGGCGACTGGGCGATGCCGTTGGACGCGATGTAGTGGGACGACTTGTGGGTAATGTCGGTGCCCTGATAGATGATCTGGCCGCTGGCCGCCCGTGGCTGGCCGAAGATCGACATCAGCAGCGTGGATTTGCCCGCGCCGTTGGAGCCGATCAGGCTCACCGTCTCGCCCTCATCAATGTGCATCGAGACTTTCTTCAGGGCCTGGATCGGCCCGTAATACACGTCGATCTCTTTAAGTTCGAGGATCGGCTTACTCATACCAACTCCTCTTCATCAGCGCCCAGATATGCGGCGATCACTTTCGGATCGTTGCGGATCTGTTCCGGTTTGCCCTTGGCGATCACGTTGCCGTGGTCGAGCACGACGATGTCGTCGGAAATACCCATGACCATGCCCATGTCGTGCTCGATCAGCACGATGGTCATGTCGTGATCGTCGCGCAAGTGGCGAATCATGCCGCTCAGCGCCTCGGTTTCCTGAGGGTTCAGGCCTGCTGCCGGTTCGTCCAGGCAGATGACCTGCGGACGCGTGCACATCGCCCGCGCGATCTCAAGACGGCGTTGCTGACCGTAGGAAAGCTCACCGGCCAGACGGTTGGCGCAGTCCACCAGATCCACCACTTCGAGCCAGTAGAACGCTGTGTTCATGGCATCGTCTTCGGCCTTGCGATAGGCCTTGGTGTTGAGGATGCCGGCGAGCATGTTGCGATTGACCCACATGTGCTGTGCGACCAGCAGGTTCTCGACGACGGACATTTCCTTGAACAGGCGAATGTTCTGGAAAGTTCGCGCAAGCCCTGCACGGTTTACCAGGTGCGTGCCGCCAAACATCTTGTAGTACAGCCGGCTGCCGAAGCGCTTGGGCGACGCGAAGTCGGCAGCACGAAATTGCTCGCCCAGCAGTTGAATGACGTTGGTTTTCTTGCCCCGCGCATTGAGCTCGATGCGCCCGCCGGTGGCTTTGTAAAAACCGGTCAGGCAGTTGAACACCGTGGTCTTGCCGGCGCCGTTCGGGCCGATCAGGGCGAAGATCGAGTTGCGCCGCACTTGCAGGCTGACGTCGCTGAGGGCCTTGATGCCGCCGAAGTGCATCATCAGGTTTTCGACGGACAGAACGATTTCGTCGCTCATCACGCACCCTCCACTTTGGCCAGCACGCCTTTGCGTGGCTGTACGCCGGTACGGCTGATGCGGATCAGGCCACGCGGACGCCAGATCATCATCAGCACCATGAGGATGCCGAACAACAAGACGCGATATTCCGCGAAGCTGCGCAAGAGTTCCGGTGCGACGGTCAGCACGAAGGCCGCGATGACCACGCCGACGGTCGAGCCCATGCCGCCGAGCACGACGATAGCGAGAATCAGCGCCGACTCGAAGAAGGTGAACGAGGTCGGGTTGACGAAGCCTTGATAACTGGCGAAGAACACCCCCGCCAGACCGGCCGTCGACGCGCCGATGGTGAAGGCCGACAGCTTGACCAGCACGTGATTCAGGCCCATGGAGCGGCAGGCGATCTCGTCTTCACGCAGCGCTTCCCACGCGCGGCCGACCGGCATGCGGGTCAGGCGGTGCTTGACGTACAGCACCGCCAGCACCACCAGGAACAGCACGGTGTAGATGAAGATGAATTTCAGGTCCGGGTTGTATTCGAAGCCGAAATACTCGTGGATCGGGATGCCGCCGTCTTTGGCGCGACGTCCGAATTCCAGGCCGAAGAAAGTCGGCGAAGGCACTGCCACGCCGTTGGGTCCGCCAGTAAACGACAGCCAGTTATTGAGCACCAGACGAATGATCTCGCCGAAGCCCAGGGTCACGATCGCCAGGTAATCCCCGTGCATGCGCAGCACCGGAAAGCCGAGGATGCAACCGGCAAGTGCCGCTGCAATCGCTGCCAGCGGCAACGCCGACCAGAACCCCAGGCCCAGATACTGATAACCCAGCGCCAGGCCGTACGCGCCAATCGCATAGAAGGCCACGTAACCCAGATCGAGCAGACCGGCGAGGCCGACCACGATATTAAGGCCCAAGCCCAGGAGGACGTAGATCAGGCCGAGGATCACCACGGTCAGCACGTACTTGTCAGCGAAGATCGGGAAGATCACTGCGATCAGGATCATCAGCGGAATGATAAAGCGCAGGCGCGTCTTGTAACCCGGCGGCAGCACGTGCACGCCGGAACCCGAACTTTCGAAACTCTGCGCGATGGCCACGCCCTTCGGCGTCTGCAGGAACAGGCTCATGAAGAAACGACCGACAACGACAACGCCGACGAGCACGGCGACGCGGCCCGGTTGCAGGTTGAAGCCATAGCCGTCCAGCACGATGCCGACAATCGGGCCGAACACGATCAGCGCCAGCAGCCCGGCGATCACCGCGTCGATCAGGCTTTGTTTGATATCAATGGGTTTAGTAGGTGCAGACATGGTTATACCTTCGCCACAAGTGGGCGACCCAGCAGGCCTTGGGGACGGAAGATCAGAATCACTACCAGCAGGCCGAAACTGAACACATCTTTGTAGTCGGAGTTGATCAGGCCGGAGAACTGCGACTCGGCAACCCCCAGGATCAGGCCGCCGAGCATGGCGCCCGGCAACGAACCGATTCCGCCGAGTACCGCTGCGGTAAACGCCTTGATGCCGATGACGAAGCCGGCGAAGAAGTCGAAGGTGCCGTAGTTCATGGTGATCAGCACGCCGGCCAATGCCGCCATGGCCGCACCAATGACAAACACGTAGGAAATCACCCGGTCAGTGTTGATGCCCAGGATCGAGGCCATCTTGCGATCCTGCTGCGTGGCGCGGCACATCCGGCCCAGCTTGGTGTACTTGATGATGTAGGTCAGTACGCCCATGCCGACGAATGCGGCGATCAGGATGAAGATTTTGGTGTAGGTGATCTGTACGAAACCGCTGCCGACATCGAAGCGCATGGCGCCTTCGAGCAGGGTCGGAACGCCTTGCTGGCGTGGGCCCTGAGCGATCTGCGCGTAGTTCTGCAGAATGAGGGAGATGCCGATCGCGCTGATCAGTGGCGCCAGACGGGTCGAGTTACGCAGCGGTTTGTACGCCACTCGCTCGATGACGAAACCGTACACACCGGTCACCACAATGGTGAAGATCAGTGTGCCGAGAATCAGAAAGGGGAATGACTCAACGCCGAAGAACGACAGCACAGCGAGGCCGATGGCTGCGAGGTAGGCGGAGATCATGTAAACGTCGCCGTGGGCGAAGTTGATCATGCCGATGATGCCGTAGACCATCGTGTAACCGATGGCGATCAGGCCATAGACCGAGCCCAGTGTCAGGCCGTTGACCATTTGCTGCAGGAAAATACCGTCCATCACGCACGCTCACGAACTTGAAAGGCCGACCTGGCGCGCGCGACCATTCCCTCGTGAGGAATAGAGCGGCGCACAGTGGCAACAGAAGAAATCCGGCGCCGCCGTCAGACAGCGCCGATTACCGGATCAGACTGCTTCCCGGCTCACCCCCGGGAAACAACCGATCCGACTAAGCGCTTAACTCACTTCTGCTTTTCGAGCTGGTGGTATTTGCCGTCCTTGTCCCACTGGTAAACCACGTAGTCAGAGACTTTCAGGTCGCCCTTGGTGTCCCAGGCTTTCTCGCCCATAACGGTTTTGACAGGGTGGGCTTTCAGGAACTTGGCAGCGTCTTCGCCTTTGTTCGACTTGGCGCCGTTGAAGCCAGCGGCCAGGGCCTGAACCGAAGCGTAAGCGTAGAGGGTGTAGCCTTCAGGCTCGTAGCCGGATTTGCGGAACTGCTCAACCACAGCCTTGCTGTCTGGCAGCATGCGCGGGTCGGCGCCGAAGGTCATGTACACGCCGTCGACGTATTGCGCGCCGCCAGCGGTGGTGACCAGTTCGTCGGTCACGACGCCGTCGTCAGACATGAATTTCACGTCTTTCAGGCCTTGTTCACGCAACTGGCGAACCAGTGGACCGGCTTCCGGGTGCAGGCCGCCGAAGTAAACGACGTCAGCCCCAACGGAACGGATCTTGGTGACCAGGGCGCTGAAGTCTTTCTCGCCACGGGTCAGACCTTCTTCCAGTACAGGCTTCACGCCACGCTTGGTCAACTGCTTAGCGGTGGCGTCTGCCAGGCCT
Source organism: Pseudomonas sp. W2-17 (assembly GCF_041060445.1). NCBI lineage: Bacteria > Pseudomonadati > Pseudomonadota > Gammaproteobacteria > Pseudomonadales > Pseudomonadaceae > Pseudomonas > Pseudomonas sp. W2-17. Next base: position 294,934 of record NZ_JAUFNS010000001.1, read on the forward strand.
TTGCCGTAGGTGTCTTTGTCGTTGATGACGGCGATTTTCTTGCCCTTGAGCACGTCAACGATGTAGTCGCCGGCAACGACGCCTTGCTGATCGTCACGGCCGCACATACGGAACATGGCGCTCAGGCCGCGCTCGGTGACGGTCGGGTTGGTGGAGCCAGGGGTGATCGCGATGATGCCGGCTTCGTCATAGACTTCCGACGCCGGGATGGTCGAGGAGGAGCAGAAGTGACCGACAACGCCGGCAACTTTGTCAGACGCGGCCTTGTTGGCAACGGCAACGGCCTGTTTCGGTTCGCACGCATCGTCGTAGGCGGTCAGGACGATTTTATCGCCGTTGACGCCGCCCGCAGCGTTGATGGCATCGGCAGCTGCTTGAGCGCCCTTCATGTATTGCTCGCCGAACGAGGCATTGGCGCCGGTCATCGGGCCAGCAACGCCGATCTTGATGTCAGCTGCCTGCGCAAATGAAGCCGCACCCATGGCTGTAGCCACGGCGAGTGCGAGAAAGCCTTTTCTGTAGAACGTCTGCGACATGAGTTGGTGCTCCTGGGTTTTTTAATTAGCACTGCGACCACAGCGCTGCTGCGAGCAAGTGGCGTGCCATCGGTTTTTTATTCTTGAGAAACTCGTCGTTTTGTCGCTATCCGACTGATTTCTGCCCTTTTTCACGGGGCGTGCAACCGTCTAAACCGCACAAGGTGCAACCTTGCGACTTTAAAAGAGCAACCGCAGGGAAGCAGGCGCGCAACCGCGCCGCCCTTACCTGTACAACCCTGTTGTTACAGCCTGCGTCACCGAACTGCACACCGTCGGTGCGGATCCGCTACGGGACGCACCATTTGAGGGTAGTGGATGCAGCAACAAGCGTTGTTTTGAAGAGAAAATTCTTTTCAGATCACGATTCTAAGGCACTGGCCCGCATGGTATAGCGAAAAGCCAGCCTCGTACAAAGAGCTGCGCAGTCCAACGGCCGCCAGCGGCTGCATCTGCGCAAAGGGGATGGGTAGAACACTGGCGTTGCCGCTGCACAGATAATCGGCGAAGGCTTTGCCAACCACCGTCCCTGTGGTGTTGCCGCGTCCGTTGTAACCGGTGACAGCGACCAGTCCTGGTGCAGGCTCGAACATTCGCAGCAAGTGATCGGGCGTAAACGCGATGCAGCCGGTCCATGTGGATTCCCACTCCACTGGTTTGAGGTACGGGAAATAATGCTGTTGCACGCGATCGGCCCACGCCTTCAAAAACCAGCCGGGCTTCTGATTGCCATTGCCCAGACTGCCCAGCAACAGCCGGCCATCCGCATCCCGACGAATACTGCTGAGCACCTGCCGCGTGTCCCAGGAACCCTGCCCGCCCGGCAAAATCTGCCGGGCAGCGTCTTCGGTCAGTGGCGCCGAGGCCACTTGATAGTAGTAACCGGGGAAGAAATTGCGTCGCAGCTCCGTCCACTCGCCCTCGGTGTAGGCGTTGGACGCGATGACGACTTGCTCGGCAAGCACCGCGCCGTTTTCGGTGATCACGCACCAGCGCGAGCCCTGGCGTTCAAGGCGCATGACCGGCGAGTGATCGAAACGCTGACCGCCCAATTGCGTGACGGCCGCCGCCAGCCCGCTGGTGTAGGCCATCGGGTTGATGGTGCCGGCGCGGTGATCGAGTAAGGCGGAGGTGATCTCGATGGTGCCGGTCGCTTCCTGACAAGCCTTGCCGGTGAGCAATTCCACAGGCGCGCCGCGACGTTTCCATTGTTCTTCCCGGCTGCGCAGGTCCAGCTCACCCTTGGCGTTGTGGGCCATGTGCAGCGTGCCTTTACGCGTCGCCTGACACTCGATGCCGTATTTTTCGATCAGGCTGAACACCAGCGACGGTGCATTGCCGAGCATGGTGTTGAGCTGGCTGCCGACTTTTTCGCCGAAGCCGGCTTCAATTTCGTCAGGCGGAATCCACAGGCCGGCGTTGACCAGTCCTACGTTCCGGCCGGACCCGCCCTGCCCGGTGCGATGGGCTTCGACGAGCGCGACCGTCTTGCCCTGTTCAAGCAGATGAATGGCCGCCGACAAACCCGTGATGCCTGCGCCGATGACGCACACATCGACAGTGACTTCCCCGCTCAACGCGGGCGCTTCCGGTCTTTGCGGCGTCAGCGTTTCCCACAGACATTCTTCGCGTAGCGGCATCGCAAACCCTCGGAAAGAGACAGCCAGACCTGATCGTTCCCACACTGTTGATCGTTCCCACGCTCCGCGTGGTAATGCAGCTAGCGACGCTCCGCGTCACTAATAACGGGCGCCGAGCGCCTATCGACGGCGTGCCCACGCAGAGCGTGGGTACGATCATCTGTCAGAACGCGCTCGACCTGATGGCATCAATCAAACGTAATCCCCTGCGCCAGCGGCAGTTCACGGGAGTAGTTCACCGTGGCAGTCTGGCGACGCATGTAGCCTTTCCACGAATCCGAGCCGGATTCGCGGCCGCCGCCGGTTTCTTTCTCGCCACCAAACGCGCCACCAATCTCTGCACCACTCGGGCCAATGTTGACGTTGGCAATGCCGCAATCGCTGCCCAGCGCCGAAATGAATTGCTCGGCCTCGCGCACGTCAGTGGTGAAGATGCAGGACGACAAACCTTGGGGCACGTCGTTATTCAGACGCACCGCCTCGCTGAATTCCTCGTAGCCCACGACGTACAGAATCGGCGCGAAGGTTTCGCTGCGCACGACCTCGCTCTGCTCCGGCATTTCGACGATGGCCGGCGAAACGTAGTAAGCGTTGGGAAATGTATCTTCCAACTGGCGCTTGCCGCCAAATACCTTGCCGCCTTCGCTCAAGGCCTGTTCCAGCGCCTCCTGCATGTTTTCGTAGCTTTGCTTGTCGATCAGCGGACCGACCAGATTGCCTTCCAGCGGATGCCCGATGCGTACTTTGGCGTACGCCGCTTTCAGGCGCTCGACGAACTCCGCCTTCACCGACGAGTGCGCGATCAAACGGCGCAGGGTGGTGCAACGCTGGCCCGCTGTGCCGACAGCGCTGAACAGCACGGCACGCACGGCCAGGTCCAGATCAGCACTCGGGGTCAGAATCATCGCGTTGTTGCCGCCCAACTCCAGAATGCTGCGGGCGAAACGTGCGGCGAGTTTCGGCGCTACTTCGCGGCCCATGCGCGTGCTGCCGGTAGCGCTGATCAACGCGACGCGAGCGTCATCGACCAGCGCTTCACCGGCTTCGCGGCCGCCAACGATGCACTGGGTGAGGTACTGAGGCGCGTCGGAAAACTCAGCGGCGACTTTATCGAACAGTGCCTGGCAGGCCAGCGCGGTCAGCGGGGTCTTTTCCGACGGTTTCCAGATCACCGAGTTACCGCAGACCAGCGCCAGTGCGGTGTTCCACGACCAGACCGCAACGGGGAAGTTGAACGCGCTGATGACGCCGACGACGCCCAGCGGATGCCAGGTTTCACGCATGTGGTGGCCCGGGCGCTCGGAAGCGATGGTCAGGCCGTACATCTGACGCGACAGGCCGACGGCGAAGTCGCAGATGTCGATCATTTCCTGCACTTCACCCAGCCCTTCCTGAGTGATCTTGCCGGCCTCCCACGACACCAGCTCGCCCAGGTCGGCCTTGTGCTTGCGCAGCGCTTCGCCAAACAGGCGGATCAGCTCGCCACGCCGGGGCGCAGGCACTTTGCGCCACGCTTCGAAGGCGTGGTCGGCGCGGGTGATGCGCTGCTCGACTTCAGCGGCGCTTTCCCAGCTCACCGACGCTACCCGGCTGCCATCGATCGGCGTGTGAACAGGCTTGTCGCCCTGTTGGTAAAGCGCGGCATCGACACCGAGTCGGGTAAGCAGATCGTTGAGCATGGTTTCTCCTGAGACTGATCGTAAGCGCGAAAGCGGAATGCCAAATGTTGGTTATTTCGTCAGCCTCTAGTAATAGCTGGCGGGCGACACTGCAACAAACGACGATTAAGCGAGATATCATTCCGTTTTTTCATGCTGACGCTGAACGAGCCGAATATGCTGAGCAAACGCCATCTCCCGTCGGTCACCGCGCTGCAATGTTTTGAAGCGGTGACCCGCCACCTGAGTTTTACCCGCGCGGCCGAGGAGCTGAACCTCACTCAGAGCGCGGTCAGCAAGCAGGTCGCCCAGCTGGAAGAATTGTTGCAGCACCTGTTGTTCCGAAGGGTTCGTCGCCGTCTGCAACTGACGCCAGCCGGTGCGCTGTACCTGGGCGAAGTGCGCAAAGTGCTCACGCAGATGGAAATGTCGACGCACTTCCTGCGCTCCTACGGCGGTGAGACCGAAGTCCTGCGGGTGTCGACGCCCTCAACCTTCGGTGCCCGCTGGCTGGTGCCGCGGCTCAAGGGCTGGCGCATGCGTCATCCGCACATTCATCTGGATCTGGTCAACGAACAGGAAAGCGATGACCTGGCGCAGAGCCGCTGCGACCTGTCGTTCTATTTCGGCGGTGGCGCCCGGCCCGGTGCCGAAAGCGTGAGGCTGTTCAGCGAAGAGCTGATCCCGGTCTGCGCACCCGGCAGCCTGCCCGACGCCCCATTCACCGATCCTACGCAGTTGACCGGTCTGGTTCTGCTGCAAAACGCGCATCGTCCCCAGGCCTGGCATGACTGGTTCGAGAGTCAGGGCTACCAGACCGAGCACAGCTACCACGGCCCGCGTTTCGAAACGATCTACATGTGCATTCGCGCGGCGCAAGTGGGATGCGGCGTCGCGCTGCTGCCCCGGTTTCTGGTCGAAGAAGAACTGGCTGACGGCAAGCTGATCATCCCATGGCCCCACGCCCTGCCCAGTCAGGATGCCTATTACCTCGCCTACCCGGAGCACGCGGCCGAAGTGCCGAAGATTCGCGTGTTTGTGGAATGGATGCTCGAACAGCTCAACGAGCCAACACCGCAGTGAGTTAGGGAGTCCCCGCCTGCCGCATTGGATGCACGCGGTGTTCGTAGGAGCGGCTTCAGCCGGGAAGAGGCCGGTTTGCGCACCATCAAATCTGCGGTGGGATCACCGACGCCTTCCCGGCTAAAGCCGGTCCCACAAATTGGCGTTCCAGCCAGTCCCATTGGGTGCACGCGATGCTTTTAGTGGGACCGGCTTCAGCCGGGAAGAGGCCCTTTTGCATACGGTCACATCTGCGGCGTGACCACCGACGCCTTCCCGGCTAAAGCCGGTCCCACAATCGCTGAAACATTTCTGCCCCTCTTCCACGACGACTGGCATTATGTCGGCCATCGTCAATAACAAACCGGACGTACCGCCACAGCGCTACCGCAAGGTTGTATGCGACACCCAATTGAATCCCGGGCCGCACCTTGGCGGCCACTGCTGGCTGGAGCGACACAATGAGTGAGAGCGCTTTCGCGGACCGCATCGTGCAGAACCTGCTCGATACCGACCTCTATAAGCTGAGCATGATGCAGGCCGTGCTGCACAACTACCCCAACGTCGAAGTCGAGTGGGAGTTTCGCTGCCGCAACGGTGAAGACCTCAGGCCGTATCTGGCCGAAATCCGCCATCAGATCGAGCAGCTCTGCGAACTGTCGCTGAGCATCGAGGAGACCGGTTTCCTCGAACGCATCAACTTCATGAAGCCCGACTTCCTGCGTTTCCTCGGGCTGTTCCGCTTCAACCTGCGCTACGTCCAGACCACCATCGAAAACGACGAACTGTGCATCCGCCTGTCTGGCCCATGGCTGCACGTGATCCTCTTCGAAGTGCCCGTCCTGGCCATCGTCAGCGAAGTCCGCAACCGCCACCGCAACCCGGAAACCTTGCTCAGCCAGGCCCGCGATCAGCTGTACCGCAAATTCGACTGGCTGACCGCCACCGCCACCGCCGATGAACTGGCGGAATTGAAGGTGGCCGACTTCGGCACGCGCCGGCGCTTCTCCTACGCGGTACAGGAAGACGTTGTTTCGGTGTTGAAAAAGGATTTCCCTGGCCAGTTCGTCGGCACCAGCAACGTGCACCTGGCGCGCAAATTCGACCTCAAACCCCTCGGCACCATGGCTCACGAATGGATCATGGCCCATCAGCAACTCGGCCCGCGCCTGATCGACAGCCAGATTGCCGCGCTCGACTGCTGGGTGCGCGAGTACCGCGGCCTGCTGGGTATTGCGCTGACCGACTGCATCACCACCGATGCCTTCCTCGGTGATTTCGACCTGTTCTTTGCCAAGCTCTTCGACGGCCTGCGCCATGACTCGGGCGATCCTGTGCAGTGGGCCGAAAAATGCATCCGGCATTATCAGAAGCTGGGCATCGAGCCGATGAGCAAGACGCTGGTGTTCTCCGATGGGTTGAACCTGCCCAAGGCGCTGGAAATATTCCGCGCGCTGCGGGGCCGCATCAACGTCAGTTTCGGGATCGGCACCAACCTGACCGCCGACATTCCGGGGATCAAGCCGATGAGCATCGTGCTGAAAATGACCGCCTGCGCCGGCCAGCCCGTGGCAAAGATTTCCGACGAGCCCGGCAAAACCCAGTGCAAGGACCCGGAGTTCGTGTCCTACCTGCGCCACGTATTCAAGGTGCCAGCCTGAGTCGAGCACCGACCGCCGCCCCTTTTCCATGCCATTCCTTTTTTGCTCAAGGAGTCAATCATGCAAGACGAACAGCGCGAGATCGCCCGGCAGCTCAACGTCCAGCCGCCTTTCGCCAACGACGAAGCGCTGCAGGCGGAAGTCAGCCGCCGCGTGCAATTCATCAAGGACTGCCTGCATAACGCCCGCCTGAAAGTGCTTGTATTGGGCATCAGTGGCGGCGTGGATTCGCTGACAGCGGGTTTGATGGCCCAACGCGCCATCCGCGAGCTGCGTGAGAGCACCGGCGACAATGCCTACACCTTCATCGCCGTGCGCCTGCCGTACCACATCCAGCACGACGAACATGAAGCCACGGCATCGGTGAATTTCATCAACCCGGACGAGCGCCACACGGTGGACATCGCGCCCTCGGTGAAAGCGCTGGTTGATCAGATCAAAGCCTTCGAAGGCCAGGCCGCCAGTGCCGTGGATTTCGTCAAAGGCAATATCAAGGCCCGGACGCGGATGGTCGCGCAGTACGCCATTGCCGGTGTGAAAGGCGGTCTGGTCATCGGCACCGACCACGCCGCTGAAGCGGTCATGGGCTTCTACACCAAGTTCGGCGACGGCGCCTGCGACCTGGCGCCGTTGAGCGGTCTGGTGAAAAACCAGGTTCGCGCGATCGCCCGCAGCTTCGGCGCCCCGCACAACCTCGTCGAGAAAGTCCCTACCGCCGACCTCGAAGAGCTGGTGCCCGGCAAACCGGACGAAGCGGCCCACGGCATCAGTTACGCAGAGATCGACGCCTTCCTGCACGGCGAGCCGGTGAAGCCGGAAACCGCCGAGATCATTGTCAGCACCTACCGCAAGACCCAGCACAAACGGGATCTGCCATACGCGCCGTAAGGCTCGGTAATGAAGATGCCCGATGGGTTTGGATGAAAATCCATCGGGCAGCATTCAAAAACGGAATGAACCCGTTATTTCTTTTCGCTTGATGGCGCTCGCCATCACGGCTTACATAGCGCTCTGACTTCCCCGCCCAGAGCCGCTATCCATGACTGCTTTCCAAGGCCTCTTCTCCCTCGTTGCGTCCACCGTCGGCCAGCCCGCTGCGGCGTGGCTCGAACACCGCGTCGAGGTGCCCCAGGCGCTGGGCAGGTTTTCCTGGTCTGACGAAGCGGTCCATCGGGTCTGGCTCGCCGAAGCGTTGAACCTGTGCCTGTTCCACAAGCTGGTAGAGGCCGTGCCAGACGGGCGTCGCTATGTGGACGAGCAATCCGAGGGCGGCCGCAAAGTGGTGTTCGACCACGGTGCCATCCGCACCGTCGATTGGGCGGACAACGGCGAATTGCCGCGCGGGCGTCAGGCCTTCTCGCGCCTGCTGGAGCCGCTGGGTTTCACCGATGTGCGCACCTATCCGCTAACCAAACTGAACATGACCGGCTGGGGCTATCGCCAGATGGACCTGCCGGAAGACATCGCGCAGTTCTTCGTTTCCGAACTGCACCCCGGCCGGCTCAGTCAGTCGTTTCAAGAGGCGGTCAGCCGTGTCGTCGGTTCCAGCCGCGACCCGTTGAGCCCTGAAGACTTGAGCGTTCTGAGTCGCCTGCGCACGACCCGGCATTGCAGCCTCATGGAAGCCACTCAGCTGCTACCGGCGCTGTATCGCGGATTTGGCCGCCAACACGGCGTTGTTCGGGAAGATGACTATCGCCAACTGCTGAGCGAAAGCGCGGAAATGGCGTGGATCGCCACCGAGGGCAACAGCTTCAATCACCTGACCGATCGGGTGGTGGATCTGGAAGCGACGGTCGCTGAACAGCATCGGCGCGAGCGGCCGATGAAGGACAGCATCGAGGTGTCAGGTTCGGGAAGGGTCATGCAGACCGCGTACAAGGCCTGCACCGTAAGCCGAGGGCTGTTGAATGCCGAGGGTTTCGTGGTGGCACACGAGGTGCCGGGCTCATTCGTGGAGTTCATTCAGCGCAAGATCGACCCTGACAACGGCAAGATCGATCTCAACTTCGATAGCAGCAACGCCCAGGGCATCTTCAAGATGACCGACTCGAAGCAGGCCCAGTGATCACTTCAGCGTGACAGTGCCTTTCATCATGCCGATGTGACCCGGGAACGAGCAGAAGAAGCCGTATGCCTGAGCCGGATCCAGCCTGGAGACGTCGAACGTGACTGAATCCGACTCGCCTCCGCCGATGACTTTGGTGTGGGCAATAACGCGCGCGTCACCGTCCTTCAGATAATCCTTGTCAATGCCGACGCTCATGCCGTCAGTGGCGATCTGCGACATGTCATCGAATTTGCTGATGACCAGGTTGTGGCCCATGACCGCCTTCGGCAGGCTGCCCGTATGTTTCAGGTTGACGGTGAACTGCTTGCAGCTCTTGTCGATTTCGATGGCCTTGGTGGTGAACGTCATCTGGTCGGTGGAATCGACTTCGACCGAGCAGTCGGCCGCCAGCAGGTGCCCACTGGCCAAAGTCAGAACGGATGCAGCGACAAGCTTGCGAATCATTATGCGTCTCCTGGTGGGGTAATCTCTGATTTTGTATACAAAGACTGCCCTAAATTAGAACAATGTATCAACCGCTATTACTGAGCACCTCTGAGCGGCCTCTATCAGGGCCATCGAGACAATCAAACAGTCAGCGCTACGATGGCTGCATAAGATCGCCCTGTCACCCATCTTCAGGACGATCCCATGCAACTCTCCAGCATTTTTCGCAGCCTGCTCGCCGCTTACGCCTGTGGCGCATCCGGTAGTTACGACCGCGCCAGCCAGGCCTACGGCGTCTATCAGCGCGCGGTTTCCAGCGGCTGAGACCTGTAATGGCGGGCGACTGACCGGGATTGATGATTGGGTGAGGAAAAATACCCCGCCGGTTTTGCACCATTCTCAGGCAGAATGTGCTGACTTATCGTCTGCCTCGAGGACTGCCCATGGCCAAACCCAACTATTCCTTCGCCAAACGCCAACGTGATCTGGCAAAAGAGCAAAAGAAAGAGGAAAAAGCACAGCGCAAGCAGGCCGAGAAGGCTGAAGCAGAGGCTGGAGAAGGTGCAGTCGTAGACGGCGAAAATGCCGAAGGCGCCACCGAAGCTGAGCACTCTACCGATGCTGAAGGCTCCACCGAAGTAAAAGGCTCCGCCGAAGAAAAGCCTGCTGAGTGATCATCTGATTCAGCGCAATGGGATGGATGAACGCGAAAACCTGTAGGAGTGAGCTTGCTCACGATGGGATTTTCGCCATGATCCATCCATTGACTGACACCCAGAGATCGCAAGCGCGCTAATAGCCCCGTCGATACCAACGCCCGCCTATCCCGCAATCGGCATCACCGTCACCCGCACTTCCGGATCGTGGCTCCCGCCCCCCAGAATCACCCCCCGCAATGGCGACACGTCAGAAAAATCCCTCCCCCACGCCAGACTGATGTGCTCAAGCGCAGGCTGAACGTTGTTGGTCGGATCGAAATCCACCCACCCCAACACCGGACAAAACACCGACACCCACGCGTGGGACGCATCGGCGCCAATCAGCCGTGGCTGCCCGGGCGGCGGTTGTGTGAGCAGATAGCCGCTGACATACCGCGCCGCCAGCCCGCGCGAACGCACGCAGGCCAGCATCAAATGAGCGAAGTCCTGACAGACGCCACGGCGGGTTTCCAGCACTTCCACCAGCGGCGTGGCCACCTGAGTCGCCTCGCCATCGAACGTGAACTCTTCGAATATCTTCTCCATCAGCGCCTGCGCGCACAGCAGCATCGGCCGCCCGGCGGGAAAGCAACTGGCGGAGAACTCGACAAACGTCTGCTTCAAATGCACGTAAGGCGATTCGAACCGATAGCGGCAGGCATCAAGGATGTCCGGCGCCATCCTGGACGCGCTGTACGTCAGCCGACGCTGCGCCTCGTCCCATGGAGCGGACCCATTGAAATCCAGCCGCGGCCGTTCCAGTACTTCAATGCGCAGGCGCGCGTTGACCTGCAGCTCATCGTGGGGACGTTCGAATGCCAGGCGCGTCAGCGGATTGCCGAACACGTCCAGCTCATCACGGCGGGTGGTCGGGGTCGGGCTGATGACCAGATGCTGCTCAAGGCAGCGCTGCCAGGGACTGCGCCGTGGCCACAGATGGGCGAGCTGCTGGGCCAGGGAAACCGGGCTGTCGTATTTGTAATGCGTGTCGTGAAGGATCTGATACTGGGCGCTGTTCATCAGACCGACACCGTGCGCTGACTGACGTCGTCGACATGGGCGAAATGACGCAGCGCGAGCCGGTCCGAAACGTGGCCGCTGGTCTCGCCGATGGTTTGCAGCAAATCCGCCAACCCATCCAGCGCCGCCTTGACGCTGCTCTCGCCGAACAACCCTTCCTCCAGGCAGCCCAGATCAAAGACCGACAGCCGCTGGATCAGCGCCGCGAGGCTGTTGTCCTGGGGCACGCCGAAATCCTCGTTCATGCGCTTCACCGAGCGGGCCACCAGCTTGAGCTGAAACAACACCGCGTGGGGGTTCTGATCGTCCAACACCAGCAAATCGAGCACCGGGATCAACTGCGGCAGGGCCAGATAGCGCGAGCGGTAGGTGATCCCGCTGTTGCCCAGTTCAAGCAGCCCGTCTAGAGCATCTTGGTGAAACACTGCCTCGCTGCGCAGGAAGGCCGCCAGTGTCGTGCACAGAAACTGCAAGCGTTCGATGCGCCGCCCGATCATCAGGAATCGCCAGCCCTCGTCGCGGGTCATGTCGTCAAGGGCGAAACCGGACAGCGCCGCCAGCGACATCACCAGTCGGTTGAGAAAATCCAGCAGCTCGCCGAAATCAGGGGTCTCGGCTTCCAGGCTCATGGCTTCACGCTGCAATTCCACCAGCGCCTGCCAGTTCTCGCGGGACAACTTGCCGCGCACCTGGGACGCCGCCCATTGCAGGCGCTGCAAATTGGAGCGCAGGCTGAACGGCCAGTCATCACCCAACAGCGCTTCAAGCAAACGCTCATGCAGTTCGCTCGGCTCTTCTTCGTCCTGGAGCGGCAGCAGATGAAGTCGCTCAGCCAGCTCGACCGCTGCTTGCAAAGCGACTGGATCATCGCCGTCGACATAACGCGTGAGCATTATCCGCAGCAGGCGCGCGCTGTTGTCGCAGCGCTCGCAATAACGGCCGAACCAGAACAGGTTTTCCACGACCCGAGACGGCAGATACGGGTCGCGACGAATCAGGTCATGCACGCCCAGCGAATGGCGATTCTTCCACGGTTCGCTACCCAGCGGGCGCTCACCGAGGATCCAGGTGTCCTTGCTCGCCCCGCCGCGCTGCATCGACACCACGTCAGCGTCGGCATCAGCGGCCACGCGGGTCAATCCGCCCGGCAGGACGCGATAGCCATCGGCCGTTGCCACCGCGTACACGCGCATGCCAATGGCGCGGGGCTGCAGCTGACTGTCCTCGCCCTGCCAGACTGGCGCGTGGGACAACTGCGCCAATTCCTGCGCGACGTAGGCATAAGGCCGGGCTTGCATACGCGCGGCCAGGGCCTGGCGGTCATCGTCTCTGAGATCGCGGCCGAACACCGGGGCGAAACTCTGGGACGGGAACGCAGGCTTGATGAGCAGCTCCGGCATCTTCTCCAAGGCCTGGGCCAGCACCGGCGGTTCGCCACACCACCACGTGGCGATCGACGGCAGCAGCAGCTCTTCGCCAAACAGGTGCTCGTTGATCTTCGGGAGAAACCCGAGCAGCCCCGGTGATTCCAGCACGCCGCTGCCCAGGGCATTGGCGACCAGCACGCGGCCCTGTCGCACCGCTTGCAGCAGGCCCGGCACGCCCAGCGCGGAATCCGTGCGCAGTTCAAGTGGATCGCAAAAATCGTCGTCCAGACGGCGCATGATCGCGTGAACACGACGCAACCCGCTGAGGGTTTTCAGGTACACCGTCGCGTCGCGCACGGTCAGGTCGCTGCCTTCCACCAGTGGATAACCCAACTGACCGGCCAGATAAAGATGCTCGAAATAGCTCTCGTTGAAACGCCCAGGTGTCAGCAGTACCACCAGCGGGGCTTCGTGGCTGGTAGGTGCCTGGCGCGCGAGGGTTTCCTGCAGCGACCGGAAGAAATTCGAGAGGTGCTGGACTTGCAGATCCCGGTACAACTCGGGAAACGCCCGCGACACGATCAGCCGGTTTTCCAGCGCGTAACCGGCACCCGACGGTGCCTGAGTCCGGTCGGCGGTGACCCACCAGCGACCGTCGGGCGTGCGCGCCAGGTCAACCGCGTACACATGCAGAAAAGTGCCTTCAGGCGGCTTTACGCCCTGGCATGGCCAGAGAAAGTTGTTGTGGCCGAACACCAGCTCCGCCGGCAGCAAACCTTCGGCGATCAGCTCCTGCGGGCCATAGAGATCAGCCAGCACGGCATTGAGCAAACGCGCGCGCTGGGCGATGCCGGCCGCCAGTGGCTGCCACTCTTCCATCGGAATCACGTGGGGCAGCATGTCCAGCTCCCAGGGCCGATCGGCACCCTTGGGGTCGGCGTAGACGTTATAGGTGACGCCGTTTTCCTGAATCTGCCGGGCGAGCAGCGCCTGACGCTGGATGAGCTGCGCAGGTGTGCTGCGCTGGAGATGCTCGTACAGCCGCTGCCAATGCGGCCGAACGGCGCCGCTGGCATCCAGCATCTCGTGGTAGGTACCCGGGGTGAGCGGATAGTGGTCAAGCAGGTCAGGCATGGAAGGCTCGGCAGACAACAAAAGGACTCGAATCAACTGCGCTCAGAGTAGCGCAGACAACATGACACGCAGGGCGCTCTCCATGTTTTAAACGTGCAGCACGGCGAACTGACTCCACGTCAGGTCGCCGGCGCAGCTACCGATGCAGGCGCAGGTCCAGGGTCATCGGCAGTTCATCGTTGAGGGTTAGCGTGGGGACGTCCAGTTTGCCGGGGCTGTGGCCCACCCGGAAGAACCGCGCCAGACGTCGGCTTTCCGCCTCATTGGCGTTCACCGGCAAGGTTTCGTAATTGCGCCCGCCAGGGTGGGCGACATGATACTCGCAGCCCCCCAGCGAGCGCTGCATCCAGGTGTCGAGGATGTCGAAGACCAGCGGCGCATGCACCGGGATCGTCGGCTGCAGGGCATTGGTCGGCTGCCAGGCGCGATAACGCACTCCCGCGACGAACTCGCCCACGCGCCCGGTCGGCCGCAGCGGCACCGGTACGCCATTGCAGGTGAGCATGTAACGCTGCGGCGGTAGGCCGGTGACTTTCAGCTGCAAGCGCTCCAGTGATGAGTCCACATAACGAACCGCGCCACCCGCTGCACCCTCCTCGCCCAGCACGTGCCAAGGCTCCAGGGCCTGGCGCAGCTCCAGCTCGATACCGCTGACGGTGTAATCGCCGACCTTCGGAAAGCGAAACTCCAGATGCGCCGCGAACCACTCCCCGCGCACGGGATAACCGGCGCTGTTGAGCTCGGCGATGACGTCGGCGAAATCCTGCTCGATGAAATGCGACAGCATGAAGCGGTCGTGCAGCTCGGTGCCCCAGCGCGCCAGTTTCGCCGGTGCATAGGGCTCGCGCCAGAAACGCGCGACCAGCGCCCGCAGCAACAGCTGTTGCGCCAGGCTCATGCGCGCGTGGGGCGGCATCTCGAACGCACGCAGCTCCAGCAGGCCCAGCCGGCCGGTGGCGCCGTCCGGCGAGTAAAGCTTGTCGATGCAGAACTCAGCGCGGTGGGTGTTCCCGGTCACGTCGATCAGCAGATTGCGCAGCAACCGGTCCACCAGCCACGGCGCGCATTCTTCGCCCGGCTCGGGCATTTGCGAGAAGGCGATTTCCAGCTCGTACAACGAGTCGTTGCGCGCTTCGTCGACCCGCGGCGCCTGGGAGGTCGGGCCGATGAACAATCCAGAGAACAAGTATGACAGCGACGGGTGGTTATGCCAGTAACTCAACAGGCTGCGCAGCAGATCCGGCCGGCGCAGGAAGGGCGAGTCGCCCGGCGTTGCGCCACCGAGGACAAAATGGTTGCCGCCGCCGGTGCCGGTGTGCCGCCCGTCGATCATGAATTTCTCGGTGGTCAGCCGGGTCAGGCGCGCCTGTTCGTAGAGAAATTCGGTGCGTTCGACCAGCTCATCCCAGGTGGACGACGGCTGCACGTTCACTTCGATCACGCCCGGATCCGGGGTGATGCGGAAGTTCGCCAGACGCGGATCGCTCGGCGGCTCATACCCTTCCAGCAACACCGGGCAGCGCATGTCTTCTGCCGTCGCTTCGATGGCGGCGACCAGTTCCAGATAGGCCTCAAGGGATTGCAGCGGCGGCATGAACAGATACAACCGCCCGCCCCGCGCTTCGGCGCTCAAGGCGGTGCGGGTCAGCCAATCGGCGGACTCGTCGATCTCGGGTTCGCGCTCGACGCCAGGGTCGCTCTGCTCTGCCAGGCCGTCCAGTCGCGACTGAACCTCGTCGCGGTCGGGCAACTCGGCAAATGCCTGGTTGTGATCAGTCGGATGGATGTACGGGTATTCCGCTGCCTTGACCCACGGCTGCGAGGCCAGCGGCAGGCGATAGCCGAGCGCGGAGTCCCCCGGCACCAGACGGCAATGCTCGTCGCGCAGGTACCAGCGACCACTCTGCCAGTGATCGTCGGCGGCGGTTCGCGCCAGCGGCAGCACGTGGCCGATGACCGTGTCCAGCCCTTGGGAAAACACTTTGCGCAGGCGCGCGCGTTCGAGCGGGTCTTCAAGGCGCGAAGCTTCGGCGCTGACGTTCTTGGGCAGCGCGCCCTCACGCCACAGGTAATAGAAACGGTCTTCGTAGGCCGGGAAAACGTAGCGCGCCGGCAGCTTCAGCCGCTCGGCCACGCTGCGCAGGAAATTGCCCGCCATCTCGCTGTCGGCGCCATAGTCCCGGGTTTCGTCAGCGACCAGCGCGTTGTTGCTCCACACCGGTTGCCCGTCCTTACGCCAGAAGCAGTTCAGCGACCAGCGCGGCAATTGCTCACCGGGGTACCACTTGCCCTGACCAAAATGAACGATGCCCTGGGGCGCGTAATGGTCCCGCATGCGCTGGTACAGCTCGGCCGAGAGCAGACGCTTCTTCGGACCCAGTGCGGCGGTGTTCCATTCATCGCCGTCACGGTCGTCGATGGACACAAAGGTCGGCTCGCCGCCCATGGTCAGGCGCACGTCGTGTGCCATCAGGTCGTTATCAATCTGCCGGCCCAGCGTCTGAATGTCCTGCCACTGCTCTTCGGTGTAGGGCTTGGTGACGCGGGGCGCCTCCCAGATGCGCTGCACCGACATCTCGTGGGTGAACTCGGTGTTGCAGGGCTCGACCATGCCACTGATCGGCGCCGCCGAAGACGGCTCGGGGCTGCACGCCAGCGGAATGTGACCCTCACCGGCAAACAGGCCGGACGTGGCGTCAAGGCCCACCCAGCCAGCGCCTGGCAGATACACCTCGCACCATGCGTGCAAATCCGTGAAATCAACGTCGGTGCCGGACGGTCCATCCAGCGCCTTCACATCGGCTTTGAGCTGAATCAAATACCCGGACACAAACCGCGCGGCCAGGCCCAGGTGACGCAGCAATTGCACCAGCAGCCAGGCCGAGTCACGGCACGAGCCGGAGGCGTTTTCGAGGGTGTATTCCGGCGTCTGAATGCCCGGCTCCATACGAATCAGGTAACCAATGTCATTGGCCAGACGCTGGTTAAGACCCACCAGAAAGTCGATCGCCGGAATCGGCGTGCGGTCGATGCTGTCCAGATACGCCTGGAATCTTGGGGTCAGCGGCAGCTTTTCCAGATAGGGCTGCAGCTCGTGGTGCTCTTCGCGGGCATAGGTGAACGGGATCTTCTCGGCGTAGGGCTCAAGGAAGAAATCGAAGGGGTTAAACACCGCCATTTCGGCGACCAGGTCCACTTCGATGCGCAGCTCGTTGGTCTTTTCCGGGAACACCAACCGCGCCAGGTAATTACCCTGCGGGTCCTGCTGCCAGTTGATGAAGTGGTTTTCAGGAAGGACTTTCAGCGAATACGACAACACGCGCGTACGGCTGTGGGCCGCCGGGCGCAAACGGACAATCTGCGGACCCAGCTCAACCGCGCGTTCGTAGCGGTAATGCGTGACATGGTGCAAGGCAATGTGAATCGACACGGCGTGCCTCCTGCGAGCCTGGACGGTAACGGAGCTGCGCAAGACTTATGCCACCCCGGCAAATCAGGCGCCTCCGGCGTGGAGGTAGCGTGTTCAGCCAAGCACAGCACCAAAATCGCGCCCGCTTCAACGAATGGTGCAAGGGTCGCACGGAAATGAGGCGGGTGGGGTTATTTGCACTGGAATGCAAAACGCCAGCTCGAAAGCTGGCGTTTTGTTGGAGCGAAGAAGCGTTGACGCGAGGGCCTTAGCGTGGAAAGACCGGCTGGCGCGTTGGCTTCTTGCCTTTACCGGGTTTGGCCGCATCCGAGCGATCCTTGGCTGCCTGCTTGTTACGAGCAGCCGCCGCGGCCTTGGCCTCTTCGCGCTTGTCCCAAGGCTTGCTGCCGTCGCTGCCGCGTTGTGGCAAGCCGGTGTGCTGCGTCAGGATCTTGGTGGTCCTGGCAACCTTGTGGCTACCGGCCGGCGTCGAGTTCTTGCGGCGCGCGCTCTGATAGGTGTCGGTTTCCGGCTGGTGCAGCGGAATCAGCTGATGCTTGCCCGGCCCGATCAGATCGGCACGGCCCATTCGCTCCAGTGCTTCACGCAGCATCGGCCATCCCTTCGGATCATGGTAGCGCAGGAACGCCTTGTGCAGACGGCGCTGCTCTTCGCTCTTGACGATGGTGACCGAGTCGCTCTTGTACGTGACCTTGCGCAGCGGGTTCTTGCCGGAGTGGTACATGGCGGTCGCACTGGCCATCGGCGACGGATAGAACGCCTGCACCTGATCCGCACGGAAGCCATTGCCCTTGAGCCACAGCGCGAGGTTCATCATGTCCTCGTCGGTCGTGCCCGGGTGGGCCGCGATGAAGTAAGGAATCAGGTACTGCTCTTTGCCCGCTTCCTTGGAGTACTTCTCGAACATGCGCTTGAACTTGTCATAGCTGCCAATGCCCGGCTTCATCATCTGGTTGAGCGGACCTTCTTCGGTGTGCTCAGGCGCAATCTTCAGGTAACCGCCGACGTGGTGCGTCACCAGTTCCTTGACGTACTCGGGCGACTCAGCGGCCAGGTCGTAACGCAGACCGGAGGCGATCAGAATCTTCTTCACGCCGGGCAGTTCGCGGGCGCTGCGGTACAGCTGAATCAACGCCGAGTGATCGGTGTTCAGGTTCGGGCAGATGCCAGGGAACACGCACGACGGCTTGCGGCACGCCGATTCGATTTCCGGGCTCTTGCAAGCGATGCGGTACATGTTTGCTGTCGGACCGCCGAGGTCGGAAATCACGCCGGTGAAGCCGGGGACCTTGTCACGGATCTCTTCGATTTCGCGAATGATCGAATCGTGGGAACGGTTCTGGATGATCCGGCCTTCGTGCTCGGTGATCGAACAGAACGTACAGCCGCCGAAGCAGCCACGCATGATGTTCACCGAGAAACGGATCATGTCGTAGGCCGGGATCTTCTCCTTGCCGTACACCGGGTGCGGAATGCGCGCGTAGGGCATGCCGAACACGTAGTCCATTTCTTCGGTGGTCATCGGAATGGGCGGCGGATTGAACCAGACGTCCACTTCGCCATGCTTCTGGACCAGCGCGCGGGCATTACCCGGGTTGGTTTCCAGGTGCAACACGCGGTTGGCGTGGGCATAGAGCACCGCGTCGCCGCGGACTTTCTCCATCGACGGCAGACGGATGACCGTCTTGTCGCGGGTCATGCGCGGGCTCGCCAGAATCTGCACGACCTTCGCTTCGTTCGGATCCTCGACATCACCCTTTTCCTGCTCGATGGCACAGGCCTGGGTGTCTTGAGTGTTCACGTACGGGTTGATGATCTTATCGATCTTGCCTGGACGGTCGATACGCGTGGAGTCGACTTCGTACCAGCCTTCCGGCGTATCACGACGAATGAATGCCGTGCCGCGCACGTCAGTGATGCTTTCGATCGTTTCGCCATAGGACAGGCGGGTGGCCACTTCGACGATGGCGCGCTCGGCGTTGCCGTACAGCAGGATATCGGCGCAGGCGTCGATCAGGATCGAGTTGCGAACCTTGTCCTGCCAGTAGTCGTAGTGAGCGATGCGGCGCAGCGATGCTTCGATGCCACCCAGAACGATCGGCACGTTCTTGTAGGCTTCCTTGCAACGCTGGCTGTAAACCAGACTCGCACGGTCCGGACGCTTGCCCGCCATACCACCCGGCGTGTAAGCATCGTCGGAGCGAATCTTTTTGTCGGCGGTGTAGCGGTTGATCATCGAATCCATGTTGCCAGCCGCGACGCCGAAGAACAGGTTCGGCTCGCCGAGCTTCATGAAGTCGTCTTTTGACTTCCAGTCAGGCTGCGCAATGATCCCGACGCGGAAGCCCTGGGACTCCAGCAGCCGGCCGATGATTGCCATGCCAAACGAAGGGTGATCGACGTAGGCATCACCCGTGACAATGATGATGTCGCAGGAATCCCAGCCAAGCTGATCCATTTCTTCCCGGCTCATGGGCAGGAAAGGCGCTGGTCCGAAACATTCGGCCCAGTACTTCGGATAGTCAAATAACGGCTTGGCTGCTTGCATATCGATGACCAGTGTTCGTGTCTGGGGGCGATTTTCGCTTGGAAATTCGCGGGCGCGGAGAATAGCACAAATTTTGATCAAATCCGACGACGGCAGTCGGATAAGCGATCGGCGTGACTCGCGACTCTAAAGCCCTTCCGGCATCAAAGTCGCGATCCAGAGCCCTACCTATTCATCATCATCAAAGTTGTAACTGCCCGGCGCGAGGTTTTCGAAGCGGGTGTACTTGCCGATGAACGCAAGCCGAATGAACCCGATCGGGCCGTTCCGCTGCTTGCCGATGATGATTTCAGCGATGCCCTTGTGTTCGGTCTCGGGGTGATACACCTCATCCCGGTACACGAACATGATGACGTCGGCGTCCTGCTCGATCGCTCCGGATTCCCGCAAGTCGGAGTTCACCGGGCGCTTGTTCGGACGTTGCTCGAGGGAGCGGTTCAGCTGGGACAGCGCGACCACCGGGCAGTTGAATTCCTTGGCGAGCGCTTTGAGGGAACGGGAGATCTCGGAAATCTCGTTCGTCCGGTTATCTCCGCTCGAGCCAGGGATCTGCATCAGCTGCAGGTAGTCGATCATGATCAGGCCGATGTCGCCGTGCTCGCGGACCAGACGCCGCGTACGCGCACGCATCTCCGACGGGCTGATGCCGGCGGTGTCGTCGATGAACAGCTTGCGATCGTTGAGCAGGTTGACCGCCGACGTCAGGCGCGGCCAGTCATCATCATCCAGCTGACCGGAACGTACCTTGGTCTGGTCGATACGACCCAGCGATGAAAGCATACGCATGATCAGCGATTCACCTGGCATCTCCAGCGAGTAGACCAGCACCACCTTGTCGCTGCGCAGCACTGCGTTTTCCACAAGGTTCATCGCGAAGGTGGTCTTACCCATCGACGGACGGCCTGCAACGATGATCAGGTCAGACTGCTGCAGACCGCTGGTCTTTTCATCCAGGTCGGCGTAGCCCGTGGAAAGGCCAGTGATGCCGTCGCCGATGTTGAACAGCGTATCGATGCGGTCAATCGCACGGGTCAGCAGGTCGTTGACGCTGACCGGGCCGCCCGTCTTGGGCCGCGCTTCGGCGATCTGAAAAATCTGCCGTTCGGCCTCGTCGAGAATCTCTTCGGCCGTACGCCCTTCCGGGTTGAAGGCACTGTCAGCGATTTCGGTACTGATGCCGATCAACTGGCGCAACGTTGCGCGCTGACGAACGATCTGGGCATAGGCCTTGATGTTCGCGACGGACGGGATGTTCTTCGCCAGTTCCGACAGGTAACCCAGGCCACCGACCTGGGAGGTCTGGCCTTCCTTGTCGAGCTGCTCGGCCAGGGTGACGACGTCGATCGGCTGGTTCTGATCGGCCAGCTTGGCGATGGCGCGGAATATCAGACGGTGGTCATGACGATAGAAGTCGCCATCCGACACCTGATCAAGCACGCGCTCCCAGGCATTGTTGTCCAGCATCAAACCACCGAGCACGGCCTGTTCGGCCTCGATGGAATGCGGCGGCACCTTCAGGGCAGCGGTTTGCAGGTCATATTGCTCGGGAGCGGAGATGTCGTTCATGGCCACACGGAAATCAGGGGGTTGAATCAGGATACTCAGAAATGACAAAGGGCACGACCTGCGAACAGGAACGTGCCCAATGCTAACCGACCGAGGAGCGAGTCGTCAGTCGGTCAGACTTCTGCACCGAAGCGCAGAAACCCGACTGCTTAAGCAGCTACAACAACAACGCGAACGGTAGCTTCAACGTCGCTGTGCAGGTGCACGGCTACGTCGTATTCGCCAACGTTACGGATGGTGCCGTTCGGCAGACGAACTTCAGACTTGGCCACTTCAACGCCAGAGGCGGTCAGTGCGTCAGCGATGTCGTGAGTACCGATCGAACCGAACAGCTTGCCTTCGTCACCAGCGGTGGCAGTGATGGTCACTTCCAGCTCAGCCAGTTGAGCAGCACGAGTTTCAGCAGAAGCTTTCTTCTCGGCGGCAGCTTTTTCCAGCTCTGCACGACGCTCTTCAAACGCGGCCACGTTGGCAGCGGTTGCAGCGGTGGCTTTGCCGAAAGGCAGCAGGAAGTTACGACCGTAGCCAGCCTTAACGTTTACTTTATCGCCCAGGTTGCCCAGGTTGGCGACTTTTTCCAGCAGGATGAGTTCCATTTGGTAAAACCTCTTAACTTTAACCTTCACCGTTCGCAGAACCGTTATCGGCATCTTTCGACGCCAGACGGCCGCGAAAATCAATCAGGCTGTCGACAATGGCAATCACCACCAGCAACGGATAGATCAGCTGCATGAACAGCAACAGCGTGACGTACAACCCCACCAGCCAGAACCGTGTCAGGCGCTTTGCAGCCACCAGACCGTGAATCAGGGCCAGGCCCGCGAACATGAGCGGTACGCTGCACAACGGTGTCAGCATCGCCAGTTGAGGACCGAAGTTCGGCCCCACCAACATGCACACCAGCAGCACCAGCATCGGTGCCCGCGGGAGTTTCAGGCTGCGAAATTCGCGCCCGAAACCGCCCGGGTTATACAACAACGCCTGCCAGTACCGCCCAAGGATCAGGCATACCACGCTGACGATCTGCAACAACGCTGCAATCAGGCCGTTGAGGACGGGTGTAATCAGTGCCCCCAGACGCGCTCGCTCTTCTACCGACATCTGCTGGTAGACATCACCGAAGACGTGGGGCAAGAGCTTTTGCAGCTCTCCCGCCATGGCTTCGATGGGCTCGCGAAACACCGCGCCCAGAACCACTGCATACAACAATCCAACCGCCACGCTGACCAGCAGCACGCGGACCCAGGACTCGCTGGCACGCAACACGGCGGCCAACCCCCAAGAACCCAGCAACACCATCAGGGTGCGGGGTTCACCGAAATACCACCAGACCAAAGCCGGCAGCAGAGCCCAGGCGAGGACGCCTAAGGCGTCACTCATCCCGCGTCGCAGGAGCACAAGGCAACCTGCGGCAGCACTCAACCAGAACAACAGCGGCAATGCCGCACATCCAACCACTACGAGAGTGGCCTGCATGCGGCCGCGCATGATGAATTCAGCCATGGCGCGCATGCGATCTATCCCTTACTGCGTTTGTCGACTACCTGGTCTCAGCGGCCGTGGCTGTCGGTGTAGGCCAACAGGGCCAGGAAGCGGGCGCGCTTGATAGCGGTAGCCAGCTGACGCTGATAACGAGCTTTGGTACCAGTAATGCGGCTAGGAACGATCTTGCCGGTTTCAGATACGTAGGCTTTCAGGGTGTTGAGATCTTTGTAATCGATCTCCTTCACATTTTCAGCTGTGAAGCGGCAGAATTTACGACGACGGAAGAAACGTGCCATGTAATGGGCTCCTCAAAAGGTCCGTGGATTACTCGTCAGCGTTATCGCTGTTGTCGCTGTCATCACCATCGGCGCCATCGGCGTCGGAGTGCTCAGGACGGTCGCGACGCTCACGGCGCTCACTGCGGTTTTCTTCAGCCTTGAGCATTTCGGACTGGCCAGTAACAGCTTCGTCGCGACGGATGACAAGGTTACGGATCACGGCATCGTTGTAACGGAAGTTGTCTTCCAGCTCGGCCAGAGCCTTGCCAGTGCACTCAACGTTCAGCATCACGTAGTGAGCCTTGTGAACATTGTTGATTGCGTAGGCCAGTTGACGACGGCCCCAATCTTCCAGACGGTGGATCTTGCCGCCGTCTTCTTCGATCAGCTTGGTGTAACGCTCTACCATGCCGCCGACTTGCTCGCTCTGGTCCGGGTGAACCAGAAAGATGATTTCGTAATGACGCATGAATGCTCCTTACGGGTTGTAGCCTGCCGCCAAAGCGGTCAGACAAGGAGTGAATAACACTGGTTTATCTTGCACAGGAACAGGCACATGAGCGCCTGCCATGACAGCAAGGGACGCGATTGTAGAGAAGGGGTAGGAGGGGCGCAAGGAGATTGGTGAATATTTGAACAATGGCTTTGAGCTACAAGCTACAAGCTACAAGCTACAAGCCGGAGCGTGACTGGCTCGAGCTTGAGACTTGCAGCTTGCTACTGACAACTACTTCCTGGCAGCGGCGCGCTGGCGCAGGGCTTCGAACAGGCAGACGCCTGTCGCGACCGAAACGTTAAGGCTGCTGACGCTCCCCGCCATCGGCAGGCGTACCAGATAGTCGCAATGCTCGCGAGTCAGGCGGCGCATGCCTTTGCCTTCAGCCCCCATGATCAGGATAGTTGGGCCAGTCAGGTCCTGCTGATACAACTCCTGTTCGGCCTCACCTGCGGTACCGACAACCCACAGGCCGCGTTGCTGGAGTTTTTCCAGCGTGCGCGCCAGGTTGGTCACGGCCACGAGAGGAATAACCTCTGCCGCGCCGCACGCCACTTTCCGCACGGTTGGCGTCAAAGTCGCAGATTTGTCCTTCGGCACGATCACCGCCAGCGCACCGGCCGCATCGGCAGTCCGCAGGCAGGCGCCCAGGTTATGCGGATCGGTGACGCCATCCAGCACCAGAATCAGCGGCGGACCTTCGGTGCGGTCGAGCAGCTCGTCGAGCATCGCCTCGCCCCAGACCTGGCTCGGACTGACATCCGCCACCACGCCCTGGTGAACGCCCTCAACCCAGGCATCCATCTCGCGGCGCTCAGCCTGACCCACCGACACGCGGTTCTGCGCAGCGAGCTCGATGAGCACCTGAACCCGCGGATCGCTGCGCCCTTCAGCCAGCCATATCTGCTTGACCCGCTTCGGGTGATGACGCAACAGCGCCTCTACGGCATGAACACCGTAGATTTTTTCCAGCTGACTCATGACTTGGCCTTAGGTTTGCGAACGCTGCCACTGCTTGCAGAAGAAGCCGAGCCCGATTTCGACGAACCCTTGCGGTGCTTGCTCGACTTACCGGAAGCGCCAGCGGAATCACTCGTCGACTTTCCCGACGATGCCTTGCTACCACCCTTGGCTTCAGTCAGCAGCGCTTTCTTCATTTCACGGCTTTTGCGCACTTCTGCGTTCTTGGCAGCCGCATCACTTGGCCGATAAGCCTCGGCAACAGGCTCTTTCGCGGTCCGGCGACCCGACTTGGAAGCAGACGAGGACTCCTTGGAATCCTTGCCCTTCTCTGCCGCGGCAGGCTCTGACGTCCGACGCTTGCGGCAAATCGGCGCGCTGGTGGTTTTCTCGGACATTTCGAAGTCGATCTTGCGCTCGTCAAGATCAACACGCATGACACGGACTTCAACGGTGTCGCCAAGGCGGAAGCTACGGCCTGTGCGCTCGCCGGCCAGACGATGGTGGACCGGATCGAAGTGGTAGTAGTCACCTGGCAAGGCGGTGACGTGAACCAGGCCTTCGACATAGATATCGGTCAGCTCGACGAACAGACCAAAGCCGGTCACAGCCGTGATCACGCCCGGGAACGACTCGCCAACGCGATCTTTCATGAACTCGCATTTCAGCCAGTTCGTGACATCGCGGGTCGCCTCATCGGCACGGCGTTCGCTCATCGAGCACTGCTCGCCCAACTGCTCAAGCATCGCTTCGTCGTACGGGTAGATGCGCGCTTTCGGAATGACGGGAGCACCAGCACGACGAACGTGCGGCGTTTCCTGCTTGGAGCGGATCACACTGCGGATCGCGCGGTGAGTCAGCAAGTCCGGGTAGCGTCGAATCGGCGAGGTGAAGTGGGTATATGCTTCGTAATTCAGGCCGAAGTGGCCATGGTTATCAGAGCTGTACACCGCCTGACTCAACGAACGCAGCATCACAGTCTGGATCAGGTGGTAATCCGGACGGTCCTTGATGGTTTCAAGCAGGGCCTGGTAATCCTTCGGCGTTGGGCCGTCTTTGCCCTTGTGCAGGGAAAGACCCAACTCGCCGAGGAAGGCACGCAGCTTTTCCAGACGCTCAGGCGGCGGACCGTCGTGGACGCGATATAGCGCAGGGATCTCATGCTTCTTGAGAAACGCTGCAGTCGCCACGTTCGCCGCAAGCATGCATTCTTCGATCAGCTTGTGCGCATCGTTGCGAGTGGTCGGGCGGATCTCGGCGATCTTGCGCTCGGAACCGAAAATGATCCGGGTTTCCTGGGTTTCAAAATCGATTGCACCGCGAACATGCCGGGCGCCCAGCAGCACTTTGTACAGCGCATAAAGTTGCTTGAGGTGCGGCACGACGTCGCCATACTGCTCGCGCAGCTGCTTGGCTTCGGCGGCTTTCGGATGCTCCAGCATCGAGCTGACCTTGTTGTAGGTCAGACGCGCATGTGAGTGAATGACGGCTTCGTAGAACACGTAGTCGGTCATCTCGCCAGTCTTGGAGATGGTCATCTCGCAAACCATTGCCAGACGATCAACCAGCGGATTCAGCGAGCACAGGCCGTTGGACAGCTGCTCAGGGAGCATCGGGATCACGCGCTCGGGGAAATACACCGAGTTGCCGCGCACCTGAGACTCAGCGTCGAGCGCCGAACCGAGCTTCACGTAGCTCGATACGTCGGCGATCGCCACGTAGAGCTTCCAGCCGCCGGAGAACAGGCGCAGCTTGCCGGGCTTGGCTTCGCAGAAAACGGCGTCGTCGAAGTCGCGGGCATCTTCACCGTCGATGGTCACGAACGGAAGGTGACGCAGGTCGACGCGGTTTTCCTTGTCTTTCTCCTCGACTTCCGGCTTCAGCTTGGCGGCTTCTTTGAGCACGGCCTCGGGCCAGACGTGAGGGATGTCATAGGTACGCAGCGCGACATCGATCTCCATACCGGGCGCCATGTAATTACCCACGACCTCAACCACGTCGCCTTGCGGCTGAAAACGCGGGGTTGGCCAGTGGGTGATTTTCACCTCGACGAACTGACCGACCTTGGCGCCGTTGTTACGGCCCGGGGTGATCAGCACTTCCTGCTGGATTTTTGGGTTGTCCGGCTGGACGAAACCGATGCCGCTTTCTTCGAAGTAGCGACCCACCACGGTTTCGTGTGCACGGGAGATGACCTCGACGATCACGCCTTCGCGGCGACCGCGACGATCCAGACCCGAGACGCGCGCCAGTGCACGGTCGCCGTCGAACACCAGACGCATTTGCGCAGGGCTCATGAACAGGTCGTCGGAGCCGTCATCCGGAACCAGGAAGCCGAAGCCGTCGCGGTGCCCGCTGATGCGACCCAGGATGAGGTCCAGCTTGTCGACCGGCGCGTACGTACCGCGGCGGGTGTAAATCAGTTGCGCATCTCGCTCCATGGCACGGAGCCGACGCCGTAAGGCCTCGATCTGATCTTCAGTCGTGAGGCCAAACTCTTCCACCAACTGCTCACGGGCGGCGGGCGAACCGCGCTCGGAAAGGTGCGCCAGAATCAGCTCACGGCTAGGGATGGGGTTTTCGTATTTTTCCGCTTCACGAGCGGCCTCGGGATCGAGGGACTGCCAATCGGCCATTAGAATGAGTTCACCTTATCTGGATGTAATTAGTTTGGCATATACCAGATTGAAACGCGAAGACAGCGTTTGCTGGGACTTTTCGCTATTTCAAATTATTTTTGCACGGGGGCTTTACAGCCTTCAATCTCCTCCGTAAGATGCGCCCCACAACGACGGCACTGCCAAGTTGTAGTTGAAATCAAACGAAATATCGAATGAAATCAACGAACTGCCCAGATGGTGAAATTGGTAGACACGCCAGCTTCAGGTGCTGGTGACCGCAAGGTCGTGGAAGTTCGAGTCTTCTTCTGGGCACCAATTCAACGAAACCGAGCTTAGGCTCGGTTTTGTGCATTTTGCGGCTTGAAAAGTCAAGCCTGGCAAAACAGCCCTCAGCCTAGATCACTTCCCCTGCCCTGTCCCACGCGGCAACTGAATCGCTCAACCGCCTCCCGAAGAAATTCAAAAATTCAGTTGCACTCCCACGAAAAATCTAATTAAATCAGCGCCATGCCCAGATGGTGAAATTGGTAGACACGCCAGCTTCAGGTGCTGGTGACCGCAAGGTCGTGGAAGTTCGAGTCTTCTTCTGGGCACCAAACAAACAAACCGAGCCAAGTGCTCGGTTTTGTGTTTTCCGGGGGGCTGCAATACCCCATCCGTGCAGGCGACTACGCGCGGAACTGCCCAAGACTCGCCTTGAGCTGAGCAGCAAGCCTGTCCAGCGTCCTGCCGCTGGCGGTCGTTTCCACCACGGCCTGCGCAGCCTTCTCGGCTTGAGCGTGAATGACTTCTACACGCCCCCGCACCGCTTGCGCGCCCTGAGCCTGATGCTCTGCCGCGCGAGTCGCCAGACCAATCGCCGCATGAACCTGCTCGACAGACACCTGCACCGACTGCTGCAGCCGCGCGCTGTCCTTCAATACCGCCAAGCCTTCTTTGGCCTGACGCCCGGCCAGACCAATCGTTGCCACCGCCTCGCGCGCCCCGGATTGCAGCTTGGCGATGTGTTCCTGAATATCGCCCGTTGAGCTTTGCGTCTTGCTCGCCAACGCGCGCACTTCATCGGCGACAACGGCGAAACCTCGACCGGTCTCGCCCGCGCGCGCTGCTTCAATGGCCGCGTTGAGGGCCAGCAGGTTGGTTTGCTCGGCGATGCCATGGATCACCTCAAGCACCACTTCAATCTGCTGGCTTTGCTGCGCCAGCCGCTCGATGACCTGGGAACCGGTCTCCACCTGCCCGGCCAGCGCCTCGATCAGGCTGCCCACCTGATTGGAGGTGCGTGTGTTTTCATTGGTCGCCTGGCGAATATCCACCACCTGCCGCAATGCTGCCTGCATCGCCTGGCTCTCGGCCTGCGCCTCGTCAGCCATCTGCGCCAGCGCTTGAAGGCTGGCAGCCACTTCATCACGCTGCAACTCGGCGGCAGCGCCGGCGCCCGCATTGCGTTTGCTCATGGCGCCGATCTCAACCCCCGTCTGTTGCGCCACATCGCCCGCCTCTCGAACGATCGGCTGCAATTTGTCGACAAAGCGGTTCACCGCCGCAGCCATATCGCCTATCTCATCGTTGCTGTTGAGTTTGACGCGCTTGGTCAGATCGCCTTCGCCTGCGGCCAGATCATCCAGCGCACGATTGAGCAGCTGCAAGCGCAACACGACGCGGCGCCCCAGCACGATGGCCAACACCACAAGCACACCGAGCCCCACCAGAGACAGCCCGACGCCGATTCTCCAGCGCAACGTGGACGCAGCCTCCTGTACGGCGGAGCTGGTATTGGTTGCCATCGCGGTGGCCGACGATTGCGCCGTTTGCAGACGCGAGCGCAACGCGGCAGAGCTCTCGGCCGCAGCGCCACCCAGGCTTTCCGAGACCAGTTGATCACCGCTGCCGATCAACGCAACGAAGCGCTTGTCCAGCGCCGCCAGATTCTCTTCCACCGACGTGGTCGATACGCCCATGCGTACTTTGCCGATTTCCACACCGTTGGGGCTGATCGACGCCTCGACGTAATAAACCGAAGGATCCTTCTGCGCCGCATTCAGGACCTTGTCCATGGCACGCTCGCCCTCGCCTTTCGCCAGCAGGGCCTTGATCGATTCGTTCTCGCGGTTCAGATAACGCGTCAGGTGCTCCCCTTGAGCATCGTCGTAGACCACAAAAAGCACATTCGGATTGCGTTGCGCACGGCGCGCGAACTCCGACAGCGTCGGCGTATCGCCATCCCACATCGCCCGTGGCGCCACAGCAGCCAGCAGCTCGGCCATGTCCGTCGCTGAATCCCGCAGGTCTTTCTCCAGCGTCGCACGCAGTTGCTTCTGTTCATCTTTCAGACGCGTCGACAGGCCGGCGCTCAGGCGCTGACGTGTATTTTGCGAAAGAGTGTCCAGACTGGACGTTACGTCGCGGCTTGCCTGTTCCAACTCGCCGGTCAAGTGTTGCGAATCTACACTCAGCCGCGCCGCCAGTTCAGCTTCGAGCGCGGTAACCGTGCTCCGAGTAAGGGCGACGGCAACCAGCACCTGCACCACAAGTGCAATACCAAGAGCAATGAATACAGGCCGCAGCAAGCGACTGCGCAGAAGAGAAGTAACAGCCGACACAGGAAATCCCCCACAACACACGCCATTAAAATGATGGCATCGCGTAATACGTGGAATCACAGCAAGGGTCGTGCCGCAGTGGCGGGTCTGATTGGAGGTGCAAGCCAACGGGCAAAACAAAGGGCCGCCGAAGCGACCCTTTGTTTGTGTTTCAACGACTTATCAATCGAACGGGTGACGCAGAACGATCGTCTCGTTGCGGTCAGGGCCCGTCGAAATAATGTCGATCGGTGCACCGACCAGCTCTTCGAGGCGCTTGATGTATGCGCGAGCGTTGGCAGGCAGCTCTTCCAGGGTCTTGGCACCCAGGGTCGACTCGGACCAGCCCGGCACTTCTTCGTACACGGGCTCCAGGCCGATGTAGCTGTCAGCGTCGGTTGGGGCGTCGATCACTGCACCGTTCTCGTTTTTGTAGCCCACGCAGATGTTGATGGTCTCGAGACCGTCAAGCACGTCCAGCTTGGTCAGGCAGATGCCCGAGATGCTGTTGACGTCGATAGCGCGACGCAGGATAACGGCGTCGAACCAGCCACAGCGGCGGGCACGGCCGGTGGTTGCACCGAACTCGTGACCACGCTTGGCCAGAAACGCGCCGACGTCGTCGAACAGCTCAGTCGGGAACGGACCCGAACCCACGCGAGTGGTGTAGGCCTTGGTGATGCCCAGGATGTAATCCAGGTACATCGGCCCCATGCCCGAACCGGTAGCGATGCCGCCGGCAGTGGTGTTCGAGCTGGTGACGTACGGGTAGGTACCGTGGTCGATGTCCAGCAACGAACCCTGGGCACCTTCGAACATGATGTCTTTGCCGGCGCGACGCATTTCGTGCAGCGTGGCGGTCACGTCGAGCATCATCGGCTTGAGCAGCTCGGCGTATTCCATGCACTCGTCGAGTGTCTTCTGGAAGTCGATGGCCGGCTCTTTGTAGTAATTCACCAGAACGAAGTTGTGGTAATCCAGCAGCTCGCCCAGCTTGGCGGCGAAGCGCTCGCGGTGGAACAGATCACCGATGCGCAGGCCACGACGCGCAACCTTGTCTTCGTAGGCCGGGCCGATGCCGCGACCGGTTGTACCGATCTTGTGCTCGCCACGGGCTTTTTCACGCGCCTGATCAAGGGCCACGTGATAGGACAGGATCAGAGGGCAGGAAGGGCTGATGCGCAGACGCTCGCGCACCGGAATGCCTTTCTCTTCCAGCTTGGTGATCTCGCGCATGAGTGCATCAGGCGCAACAACCACACCGTTGCCGATCAGGCACTGCACGCCTTCGCGCAGGACGCCGGACGGAATCAGGTGCAGGACGGTTTTCTCGCCGTCGATCACCAGCGTGTGGCCAGCGTTGTGGCCGCCTTGATAGCGCACTACCGCGGTTGCATGTTCGGTCAGCAGATCAACGATCTTGCCTTTGCCCTCATCACCCCATTGGGTGCCCAGGACTACGACATTCTTACCCATAACACTTGTCCTCATTCGCGCAAACTTGGTACCGGCAGCGGCCGGCGGGGAAACTCAAGAGGCCAGCGGCATTACCTGCCAACGCTCGCCCTGCTGAATCAATTGCCGATCGCAGTCGGCGTCTCGCGCCGCTGAAACCGGTTGGCCTGGCAAGGCCTGAACCACACGCTGACCTTCAGCGCGCAGCTGACAGACCTCCTGCCACAGCACCGCATCAGTGCTGTCCGGCATCCAGATACCGCCAGACGGTAACTCGATCTGCGCCTGACCGCGTGTGACCAGGGTTTTCAAATCGGTGGAAAAACCCGTTGCCGGGCGCGCACGACCGAAGTCGGCACCAATGTCATCGTACCGACCGCCCTGGGCGATCGACTGGCCAACACCCGGGACGAACACCGCAAACACCACACCGGTGTGGTAGTGGTAGCCGCGCAATTCGCCGAGGTCAAAATACAACGGTAGCTCAGGAAAACGGGCCGACAGACGTTCGGCGATTTCCTGCAGATCATCCAGCGCTTCGATGACCGGCGCCGGGGCATTCGCCAGACGGTCGCGGGCCTGTGCCAACACGCTACGGTCACCACACAGATCAACCAGCGCGCGCAGCATGCTGGCCAGATCCGCAGGCAGACCTTCGGTCAACGCAATGACCTCGTCGATGGCCTTGCGCTGAAGTGCATCAAACAGCTGTTGCTCGACTTCGCCGGACAACCCGGCAGCGCGTGCAAGACCGCGGTAAATCCCGACGTGGCCCAAGTCCATATGGACGTCCGGCACGTCGGCCAGTTGCAGCATCGCCAGCATGAGGCTGATGACTTCGACGTCGCTGCTCGGGCTCGCATCGCCGTACAGCTCGGCGCCCAGCTGGATCGGGCTGCGCGAGGAAGACAACGCACGCGGCTGGGCATGCAGCACGCTGCCTGCGTAGCAGAGACGGCTCGGGCCTTCGCGACGCAAGGTATGGGCGTCGATGCGAGCGACCTGCGGCGTAATGTCCGCGCGGAAACCCATCTGCCGACCCGATTGCGGGTCGACCACCTTGAAGGTGCGCAGATCCAGATCCTGGCCCGCACCGGTGAGCAGTGATTCGAGGTATTCGATGTGCGGGGTGACGACAAACTCGTAGCCCCAGCTCTGAAACAGATCCAGCACCTGACGACGCGCGACTTCAATACGCGCAGCTTCCGGCGGCAGTACTTCTTCGATGCCATCCGGCAGCAGCCAGCGGTCAACCGTTGCCATTACGCCTTTCCCCTATGATCCGGGCGGCCGGCCCTTGGGCAAGCCTTGAGTGAAGCAGACAGCATTCTGCAGACGCAGGGCAGGAAACATCCCCTGCCCGATGCGCCGCAATTGCGTGAACACTGTCCTCGAAAAAACTGCCGCGCACGGAACACGCCACGGCCAATCAATCGTGCAGACGCAAAAAAGCCGGGAATTTCCCGGCTGCCGCATCATACACACGTTTTGTCGCGTGATCACCCCGACGGGCAGTTTTGCCGCCCGGCGGAGTGATCAGGTGCTGATGCGATTACGGCTTGGATTTTTGCAGGTAGCGGAAAAACTCGCTGCCTGGGTCCAGCACCATCACGTCGCTTTTGTTGGCGAAGCTTTCACGGTAGGCGCGCAGGCTACGG
Source organism: Pseudomonas sp. W2-17 (assembly GCF_041060445.1). NCBI lineage: Bacteria > Pseudomonadati > Pseudomonadota > Gammaproteobacteria > Pseudomonadales > Pseudomonadaceae > Pseudomonas > Pseudomonas sp. W2-17. Next base: position 327,286 of record NZ_JAUFNS010000001.1, read on the forward strand.
TAGAACGCGTAGAACTCCTGATCCTGACCGTAGGCCTTGGAGTAGATCGCGGACGCTTGAGCATCACCATCACCGCGTGCCTCTTCAGACTCGCGATACGCTTCGGCCAACAGAACGCGGCGCTGACGATCGGCGTCGGCACGGATGCCTTCAGCCAGTTCGTTACCCTTGGCGCGATGCTCGCGGGCTTCACGCTCACGCTCGGTGCTCATGCGCTCGAACACGCTGCGGTTCACTTCCTTCGGCAGATCGATAGCCTTGACCCGAACATCGACAACTTCGATGCCCAGCTCTTTGCCGGCCATGGTGTTGAGCGACGCAGTGATGTCAGCCATCAACGCGTCACGCTCACCCGAAACCACCTCGTGCAGGGTGCGCTTGCCGAACTGGTCACGCAAACCGGACTCGAGACGACGGGAAAGACGCTCATCGGCGATCTGCTTCAGGCCGGATGTCGCGGTGTAGAAACGCTCAGCGTCCTTCACACGCCACTTGGCGTAGGCATCAACCATTACGGCTTTCTTTTCCAGCGTCAGGAAACGCTGAGTCGGCGCATCAAGGGTCATCAAGCGACCATCGAACTTGCGCACCTGATTCACGTAAGGAATCTTCACGTGCAGGCCTGGCGAAACATCCGCCTGAACCACGCGACCGAACTGCAGCAGCACCGCGCGCTCGGTCTGAGCGACGATGTAGAAGCTGTTCCAGGCGACTACGGCCAACACGACGCAGACAATCAGGGCAACCAGAGATTTATTGCTCATCAGCGAGTCTCCCTAGTGCGCGTGTCACGCTGCTGTTGCATGTCCGCTGCCCGTGAGCCCGGGTCTGCCGGTGCAGCAGCAGCGCCGCCGGCGGTAGACAAATTGGAACCGTTACGGCTGCTATCGATCATTTTGTCCAACGGCAGGTAAAGCAGGTTGTTCTGACCTTTGTCGCCGGTCACGAGTACCTTGCTGGTGTTGCTGAAGACTTCCTGCATGGTGTCCAGATACAGACGCTCACGCGTGACTTCCGGTGCCTTGCGGTACTCGGCCACCAGCTTGGTAAAGCGATCTGCCTCACCCTTGGCCCGAGAGACCACTTCGTCACGATAACCGTTGGCGTCTTCGACGATACGCTGAGCCTGACCGCGGGCTTCCGGGATCACACCGTTGGCGTAGGTTTCAGCCTGGTTACGTGAGCGCTGCTCGTCTTCACGGGCGCGGATCACGTCATCGAACGCTTCCTGGACTTCGCGTGGCGCCGCAGCGCTCTGCACGTTGACCTGAGTCACGGTGATGCCGGTGCGATAGGTATCGAGGAAGCGCTGCAGCCGCTCCTTGATTTCGCTGGCCATCAACTCACGACCTTCAGTCAGCACCTGATCCATGGCGGTTGAACCGACCACATGACGCAAGGCACTTTCGGTAGCGTGCTGCAGGCTGACTTCAGGCTGATCAACGTTCAGCACGAAATCCTGCAGGTTGGTGACTTTGTACTGCACGGTCAGTGGCACTTCGACGATGTTCTCGTCTTCGGTGAGCATCTGGCCCTGCTTGCTGTACGCACGTTCGCGCGTGACGTTTTCGAGGTACTTGCGATCGAACGGCGGGAAATAGATGTTCAGACCCGGCCCGACGGTTTCGTAGTACTTGCCAAAGCGCAGCACAACGGCTTGCTCCTGCTCGTCGACCACATAGATTGCGTTGTACAGCCAAATGGCGAGCAGCACGACCAGACCGATGCCGAGCAGGCCGAGGCCACCGCCCTTGCTCGATCCACCGCCGCTGCCGCCGCCATCGCCACTGCGTTTCTTGCCACCACCGAACAACCCATTCAGGCTTTCCTGCAGCTTACGGAAGGCCTCGTCGAGATCCGGTGGCCCCTTGCGGTCGCCGCCCTTGCGCTTACCACCCCAAGGATCCTGATTATTCGAGTTGCCACCCGGCTCATTCCAAGCCATAGCGCTCTCCATCTGATAAAGCAAAGACGCGCCCGCGGCGCGCCGACCAATGCTACAGAATGCCCGTCAAAGCGGTACAACCGCTTTGTCAGGCTTTTATTGCAAAGTGTGTTGCTCGATGAATTCGAGCGGCTGCAGTCCTTCGCGACTCACCAGGCGATTGAATTCAACTCGGGGTAACCGAACAGCCAGAAGACTCTGGCCTTCTTCGTCGTGTCCTTCGCTCTGCACCGCACCCAGGTTGAAAAACTGGGCACGCAACCGGGCGAACTCCTGCGTCAGGCGCAACGTCCCCACAAAGAGATCATTGCCCAATACTTCGGCGATGGCTTGCCTGAGCAAATCCAGACCGCGTCCGTCTCGGGCAGAAACCCAGACCCGCTGCGGCTTGCCATCGGCATCGCGTTGAATCTGCGGCTCCACCCCTTCGAGCAGATCGAGTTTGTTATAGACCTCAAGCATCGGCAAGTCCCGGGCGCCAATCTCGCCCAGCACCACCATGACCTGCTCGATCTGCTCAAGGCGATCGGGCTCGTGAGCGTCGATCACATGCAGCAGCAGATCGGAGTTGCTCGATTCTTCGAGCGTAGCCCGAAAGGCCTCGACCAGCTTGTGCGGCAAATGGCGGATAAAACCCACCGTATCGGCCAGCACAATCGGCCCGAGGTCTTTGACTTCAAGGCGGCGCAGGGTCGGGTCGAGGGTCGCGAACAGTTGGTCCGCCGCGTAGACGTCGGAGTCGGTCACCGCATTGAACAGCGTTGACTTGCCGGCGTTGGTGTAGCCGACGATCGACACCGTAGGGATATCGGCGCGGGACCGGCCACGACGAGCCTGATCACGCTGACTGCGGACTTTTTCAAGCCGGCCCTTGATCTGACGCAAGCGCACACGCAACAGACGTCGGTCCGTTTCAAGCTGGGTTTCACCCGGGCCGCGCAGACCGATACCACCGCCCTGACGCTCAAGGTGAGTCCAGCCACGGACCAGCCGCGTACTCATGTGCTCAAGCTGGGCCAGTTCGACCTGCAGCTTGCCTTCATGGGTACGCGCCCGTTGGGCGAAGATGTCGAGAATCAGGCCCGTACGGTCAAGCACGCGACACTCGAAAACACGTTCGAGGTTACGTTCCTGACTGGGTGTAAGGACATGATTGAAGATGACAATATCTGACTTTTCGGTTTTGACCAGGTCGCGTAATTCCTCGACCTTGCCGCTGCCCACCAGATATTTGGCCGTAGGCCGATGTCTTGGCACGTTGACGAACGAGACAATATCGGCACCGGCCGACAGCGCCAGTTCCCTGAACTCCTGCGGATCTTCGCGCGCCTCAGGGTCCTGACCATCCAAGTGAACGAGGATCGCCCGCTCACCACCACTGTGGCGCTCAAAGAACAAAGCAGACTCCTATCAGGCGTTACCTGGCTCGGCGTCAGCCTGCTCGGATTCGGTAGCGCTAGGCAGACGAATCGGGCGAACGGGAACGACAGTCGAGATGGCGTGTTTGTAGACCATTTGGCTGACAGTGTTCTTCAGCAAAATAACGAACTGGTCAAAGGATTCGATAGTGCCTTGCAGCTTGATACCGTTTACCAGATAGATCGAAACCCCAACCTTTTCTTTACGCAAAGTGTTCAGGTAAGGGTCTTGTAGCGAATGCCCTTTTGACATGTGCCGCACTCCTTTAAGGATCAATAGAATAAATTTCGAAAACGTTGGCTTGGGCCGCTACCTCCCGAAGGCTATCCCCCAAGGATAGACGGCTATTGCAAGGACTCAGCTCAATATGGAGACCGACCCCAGGTATTTCAAGGCGCGTGGCAGATTGTCGCAAGCCAGGCTGTCCAACCAGTGCAAATCCTGCCAGCTGCGTAGCCAGGTGAACTGCCTCTTGGCCAGCTGGCGCGTGGCAATGATGCCGCGCTCCTGCATCTCGTCCCGAGTCAGCTTGCCGTCCAGATGATCCCAGACCTGGCGATACCCTACAGCTCTTATAGACGGTAAATTCGAGTGCAGATCACCCCTCGAACGTAGCGCTACGACTTCTTCAACGAATCCTTCATCAAGCATTTGCCTGAAACGCACAGCAATTCGGTCGTGGAGCACCTTGCGATCCGTCGGTGCGATCGCGAGATTTGCGACAGTATAGGGCAATTGATGAAGCCCCGAAGCGCTCGCTTGAGCACTTTGCGCACTTTGTTGTTCACGGTGCGCGGTCATGCTCATTCCGCTAACCCGAAAAACTTCCAGCGCGCGAACCAGCCGCTGAGGATCGTTGGGGTGAATTCTCGCTGCCGACACCGGATCGATGCTCGCCAGCTCATCATGCAACGCCTGCCAACCCTGACTGGCCGCTTGCGCCTCAATCTGCGCACGAATCTCGGCGTCAGCCGCAGGCATATCGGCCAGGCCTTCCAGTAGAGCCTTGAAATACAACATCGTGCCGCCCACCAGCAGGGGAATTTTTCCCCGGGCGGTAATTTCCGCCATGGCGTGCAAGGCATCGGTTCGAAAATCCGCCGCAGAGTAGCTCTGGCCGGGGTCGAGGATATCGATGAGCCAGTGCGGATACGTGTCCAGAAGCGCTTTTGATGGCTTGGCAGTGCCGATGTCCATGCCGCGATAGACCAGCGCGGAGTCCACGCTGATCAGTTCGCACGGCAGCACCTTGGTCAGCTCGATAGCGAGATCGGTTTTGCCGGCGGCGGTCGGCCCCATCAGGAAGATGGCCGGAGGAAGCGCACTCATCAGCGACCGCGCAGGAATAGTTTGTCCAGATCATCCAGACCCAGCTGGGTCCAGGTGGGCCGCCCATGGTTGCATTGACCGCTGCGCTCGGTATTTTCCATGTCACGCAACAGGCCGTTCATTTCCGGGATGGCCAGCCGGCGATTGGCGCGAATCGCACCGTGGCACGCCATGGTGCCCAGCAGCTCATTCATGTGCGCCTGAACGCGGTCGCTGGTGCCGTACTCCATCAGATCGCCCAGCACGTCGTGCACCAGTCGATTCGCCTCAGCCTGCTTGAGCAGTGCGGGAATCTGCCGGATCGCGAGCGTCTCTGGCCCCAGGCGCTGTAATTCGAAGCCCAGTTGCTGGAAGGTCGCCATGTGCTCCTCGGCGCAGTCGGCCTCTCGCTGGCTAACCGCGATGGACTCCGGCACCAGCAGCGGCTGACCGCTCAGGCCTTCGCTGGCCATGGCGATCTTCAAACGTTCGTACATGATCCGCTCGTGGGCCGCGTGCATGTCCACCAGCACCAAGCCGTGGGCGTTTTCCGCGAGGATATAAATGCCTTTGAGCTGAGCCAAGGCATAACCCAGCGGCGGCACATCGCCCTGAGAGTCGGGTAACGAGACACTGCCTGCGCCCACCGGGGCCTGCGCGCCGGGCAACGGGGCAAAGAATTCGCTGTAAGCGGCACGCGCCTCTTCGGCCGGGAGCACCGACGATGGCCGCGGCGTGTACTGATACTGATAACCCGCGCCGCTGCCAGAGCCCGGCGCGGATCCGGCCGACAGACTCCAGGCCTGACCTTGCGGCGTTTCGAGCACGTTATTGGCCAGGCGCATTTCGCCCTGGGGCCCGAATTCGCCAGCATCCGGCCCGCTTGGGCGCACCAGCGCGGTGACCGAGGTGGTGCCAGCAAGCTGATCTTCAGGTCGTACATCACCCAAAGCGCGATGCAGCGTGCCGTACAGGAAATCGTGAACCATGCGCCCGTCGCGGAACCGCACTTCATGCTTGGTCGGGTGAACGTTGACGTCGACGACCGCTGGATCGACTTCGAAAAACAGGACGAAGGTCGGATGCCGGCCGTTGAACAGCACGTCGCGATAAGCCTGACGCACGGCGTGGGCAACCAGTTTGTCGCGCACCGCACGGCCGTTGACGAAGAAATACTGCAGATCGGCCTGACTGCGTGAGAACGTCGGCAATCCAACCCATCCCCACAACCTCAGCCCGTTGCGCTCGACCTCGATGGGCAGCGCCTGTTCCAGAAACCCGGGGCCGCAGATGGCCGAAACCCGTCGCGCACGCGATACGTCATCCCGGGCTTCGTGCAGGCTCAGGACGGTCTTGCCGTTGTGGCGCAAATGAAAGGCCACGTCGAACCGCGCCAGCGCCATGCGCTTGATGACTTCCTGGAGATGATCGAACTCGGTTTTCTCGGCCTTGAGAAACTTGCGCCGCGCAGGGGTGTTGAAGAACAAGTCGCGCACTTCCACGGAGGTGCCGACAGGGTGCGCAGCAGGCTGAACGCGCGAAGCCATGTCGCGGCCTTCGGTCTCGACCTGCCAGGCCTGATCGGCACCGCGTGTGCGCGACGTCAGGGTCAGACGGGCCACGGAACTGATCGACGCCAGCGCCTCGCCCCGGAAGCCAAGGCTCATGACGCGCTCAAGGTCTTCCAGGTCGCGGATCTTGCTGGTGGCATGCCGGGCCAGCGCCAGGGGCAAGTCATCCGAAGAAATGCCGCCGCCGTCATCGCGAACACGCAGCAGCTTGATGCCGGCCTGCTCAACGTCGACATCGATACGGCGCGCGCCGGAATCGAGGCTGTTTTCCAGCAGTTCCTTTATCACCGAAGCCGGCCGCTCGACGACCTCGCCCGCCGCAATCTGGTTGGCAAGCCGTGGGCTGAGCAACTGGATACGTGCGGCTTCTGCCGCAGGTAAATCGGGGCTTACGCTGACATCCAGTTCCTGGTCACCGAGCAACAGGTCAGTCACGGCTCACCTGCCAGTTCTGCGCTGGGAATTCTCAGTTCCTGGCCGACTTTTAATTCGTCAGAACTCAGATGATTGGCGGTGCGAAGCATCGGCATGGTCATGTCGTAGCGCGCCGCGATCATGCTCAGCGATTCGCCGGGACGGACCGTATGCTCGCGCGCACCCATGGCCAGTTTGCCGTTGTCCCGCAGCCAGGCGATGTAGGTGCCTTGGGGCGGATTCTGCTGGAAGAACTGCTTAACGCCAGCGGTAATGGAACGCGCCAACGCCTGCTGGTGGCTTGCACCTTCCAGCTTGTTCGCTTCCGCCGCGTTGGAGATAAAGCCGGTCTCGACCAGGATCGACGGGATGTCCGGCGACTTCAGCACCATGAAGCCGGCCTGCTCGACGCGAGATTTGTGCAGCGAGGTCACGCGGCCGATATTGGTCAGAACCTTTTGGCCAACGTTCAGGCTTGAGGTCAGCGACGCGGTCATCGACAGATCGAGCAGTACGCCGGCGAGCATGCGGTCTTTGTCATCGAGGCTCACGGCCCCGGCGCCCCCGATCAAGTCGGAACGGTTTTCACTGTCCGCCAGCCAGCGTGCGGTCTCAGAAGTCGCGCCGCGTTCGGACAAGGCAAACACCGAAGCCCCGAAGGCCGCGGAAGAAGGCGCCGCGTCGGCGTGAATGGACACGAACAGGTCAGCCCCTTTGGCGCGGGCAATTTCCGTGCGCTTACGCAGCGGGATGAAGTAGTCGCCCGTACGGGTCAACTCTGCGCGGTAGCCCTTTTCGCCGTTGATCTGGCGCTGAAGCTCCTTGGCAATCGCGAGCACGACGTTCTTTTCTTTCTCACCGCGGCCGCCGGATGCGCCCGGGTCTTCACCGCCATGACCCGCATCGATGACGACGACGATGTCACGCTTGCCATTCGGCACAGGGGTGAGTTTGATTTCAGGCTTGGACGGGCTGACCGGCACCGCAGGCGTCGCTGGAGCAGCGGTGGCCGGGGTATCAGCAACCGATGGCGGCGGATTGGCATCGGCAGCGTTGTCGTACAGATCGACGACCAGACGGTTGCCGTATTGCTGGTTCGGCGCGAGGGTGAAACTCTTTGGTGTCACCGCCTTTTTCAGGTCGATGACCACGCGCAGGTCGTCAGGCGTGCGCTGCGCCGAGCGCATGCTGGTGATCGGCGTATTGGCCGTCGGCACGTTCAACGCGCCACCCAGGGTGGCGCCATTGATGTCGATGACCAGACGATCAGGGGACTGCAGCGTGAAGACGCTGTGCTGAACGGGGCCAGACAGGTCGAAAACCAGTCGAGTGTTATCCGGAGCACGCCATAAGCGGACACTTCGTACCTGTGAAGCGGCCAACGCGTCGACAGCCAGTGTCGCCAGCAGCAGTCCAATCACAGTAACCAGCGCGCGCATGCGCATACCAAACCCCATATCTATTGAATGTCTATTTAAACGACGGCGCCAAAGCGGCACACCACTGCTCACCACGGGAGCTTTTAGGGCTCAGCGTCAGCGCTCGACCTTGATCGAGCGGCCTTATGGTAATGATCAGGTCAGGCTTTGGCAAAAAGCCTGCACCAAGATTGGGCCATTCGATGAGACAAAGGGCATCGCCTTCGAAATAGTCCCGGATGCCGAGGAATTCTAGCTCTTCTGGATCAACAAGTCGGTAGAGATCAAAGTGATACGCGCGGTTTCTCCCAATTTCGTAAGGTTCTACCAGCGTAAACGTCGGACTTTTAACCGCGCCAGTATGGCCGAGGCCGCGAATGATCCCTCGGGACAGCGTGGTCTTGCCCGCCCCCAGGTCGCCCTCCAGAAAAATAATCCCATTGCTTTCAGTCACTTGGGCAATACGTGCGCCGAAGTGGGTCATGGCCTCTTCACCCATGAGCTCCAGGGTTAGCTCAGACACGGTTGGTGCTCCTCCAGAAGCTGGCGAATAACAGGAATCAGATCAGCGGCAGCGAGCCCTCGCCCGCTGGCGCCACATTGCTCACCCGCGAGTGCGTGCAGCCAGACGCCCAGACAGGCAGCGTCGTAGGCGCTCATCTTTTGCGCCATCAGCGCGCCGATGACACCGGACAGCACATCGCCCAGCCCGCCGGTTGCCATCGCCGGATGGCCGTGATCGGCCAGTGAGAGCTCACCTGCCGGGTTGGCGATCAGACTGCCGCTGCCTTTTAGAACGCATACAGCGTTAAATTTTTTAGCCAGCGCTCGGGCCGCAGCCGGACGATCGGCCTGAATCTGTTTGGTGTCGGTGCCCAGCAGGCGCGCGGCTTCGCCAGGATGCGGGGTGATCACACAGCCCTCGGGCAGTTGCACCGCGCCGGTCGCTAACTCGTTAAGCGCGTCAGCATCCCAGACCTGCGGCAACGTCGCGTTGGCGGCCGCAGACAGCAGGCTTTTCCCCCAACTGTGCTGACCGAGCCCCGGACCGACCACCAGCACCGACGCGGGCTCGATCAAGGCGCGCAGCTGGTTGGCCGAACTGATGCCGGCGCTCATGACTTCGGGGAATCGCGTCAGCGCGGCGCTGACATGTTCCGGCCGCGTTGCCAGCGTGACCATGCCGGCGCCGCTGCGCAGCGTGCTTTCAGTGGCGAGCAATGCAGCGCCACCGAAGCCCCGATCGCCACCCACCACCAGCACGCGGCCGAACATGCCCTTGTGCGCAGTGCGTGAGCGAGGCGCCAGGGTGGGCAGATTGAAAGTATCCAGCCGTCTGACGCTCAGTGGCGTCTGCCGAATGATCGCGGCGTCCGCCTGCAAGTCATCGAACACCAGTTCGCCCACCAGCTCGGGTGCATCGCCGGTGAACAGCCCGACCTTGAGGCCGATGAAGGTGACGGTCAGATCGGCGTGAACGGCACAGCCGAGGGTTCGCCCCGTATCTGCGCACAGTCCTGAAGGAAGATCGACGGCCACGACGGGCAATCCACTGTCGTTGACGGCTTCAATGGCAGCAGCGTAAGGCGCCCGCACGTCACCTGTCAGTCCGGTGCCCAGCAGCGCATCGACAACAATCCCGCGCAGCGCTTGCTGTTGCCAGGGCTGAATGTCGACGTTGGCGGCAACTGCTTCTTCATAGGCCGAACGGGCATCGCCGGCCAGCGCGTCGCAATCGCCCACGGCCAGCACGTTAACTTGCCAACCGGCACGCCGGGCCAGCGCAGCAATGAGATAGCCGTCGCCAGCGTTATTGCCGCGACCTGTCATTACAGTCAGTTGTTTGCCCTCGGGCCAGCGGCGGCGTATTGCCCGCCACGCGGCATGGGCGGCGCGTTGCATAAGCTCGAAGCCTGGCGTGCCGGCGGCAATCAGGCGCGCATCGAGGTCGCGCACCTGAGCGGCGCTGTACAGTGCGTCGGGAAATGGGGGTTTGCTGTGCAACATGCGTCTTTGGGCTCCGATGTCTGGCAGAATTATACGCACCTGCGCCCCGGTGTCCTCCTTGCATGTCCGCGATAACTGTAGATCCATCCACAGCCTCAACGCCCCTCTCGGCGGCCGGGCTTACCGACCTTGCCCAATCGATCAAGGAGTGGGGGCGCGAGCTTGGCTTTCAGCAAGTCGGGATCTCGGGGCTGGACCTGGCTGAGCACGAGCAGCACTTGGAGCGATGGCTCGACGCCGGGTACCACGGCGAGATGGACTATATGGCAGCGCATGGCAGCAAACGTTCGCATCCGGACGAACTGGTGCCAGGAACGCTGCGCGTGGTGTCGTTGCGCATGGACTATCTGCCCGGCGACACGCAGATGGCCCAACTGCTGGGGCAGCCCGAGAAAGCCTACGTTTCCCGTTACGCGCTGGGCCGTGATTACCACAAGCTGATCCGCAAGCGCGTGCAGCAACTGGCGGACCGCATTCAACAGGCGATTGGGCCGTTCGGGTTTCGCGCGTTCGTCGACAGCGCACCGGTGCTGGAGAAGGCCATTGCCGAAAAGGCGGGGCTGGGCTGGATCGGCAAGAACACCTTGGTGCTCAATCGCAAGGCCGGGAGTTATTTCTTCCTCAGCGAACTGTTCGTCGACCTGCCGCTCCCGGTAGACGCGCCACACGCCACCGAGCATTGCGGGCGCTGCACCGCCTGCCTGGACGTCTGCCCGACCAATGCGTTCGTCGGGCCCTACGTGTTGGATGCGCGCAAGTGCATTTCCTACCTGACCATTGAGCTGAAGACGTCGATCCCCGAAGACTTGCGTGCGTTAATCGGCAATCGGGTGTTTGGCTGCGATGACTGCCAGATCGTCTGCCCGTGGAATCGCTTCGCCCGGCCAACCGATCAGACAGACTTCAAACCCCGCCACGGCCTTGATAACGCCGAATTGACGACGCTGTTTTTGTGGGATGAGACGACATTTCTGAGCAACACCGAAGGCTCACCGTTGCGGCGCGCCGGGTATGAGCGGTGGCTCAGAAATCTGGCCGTGGGGCTGGGCAATGCGCCGTCGACAATCCCCGTGATCGAAGCGCTGAAAGTGCGGCGGGAGCATCCGTCGGAGATGGTGCGCGAGCATGTGGAGTGGGCGTTGCGGCAGCACGAAGCCAGGGCCGCAGGGCGCTTGCTGTAATAACGCGCTGGCTCAATGCCCATCCTTGTAAACAAACTTCGGCATTTCCCAGCGAAACCTGATCGCCAGCAACCGCAGCAACAGCCCGCCAAACAGGGTGATCAGCGTGCCCTGCTCCACCGGCAAGCCGGCGTACTGACACAGCAAAAAACACCATGCGGCGGCGAACGACACGCTGGCATACAGTTCGCGGCGGAAGATCAGGGGGATGTCGTTGCAGAAAATATCCCGCAGGATCCCGCCAAACACGCCGGTGATCACCCCGCTCACCGCGGCGACGGTCATGCTCAAGCCCATGTCCAGCGCGGTCATGCAGCCGATCAGGGTAAATGCCACCAACCCCAAGGCGTCGAGCACCAGAAACAGCGAGCGCAGATGGCGCATCAGCGGTGCGATGAAAATCGTCACCAGCGCCGCGACACTGGTCAGGATCAGATATTCCGGGTGTTTGACCCACGTCAGCGGGTAATGCCCCAGCAGCACGTCGCGAACCGAACCGCCGCCCAGCGCCGTGATGCACGCGATCAGCACCACACCGAACCAGTCCATGCCGCGACGGCCTGCGGACAGCGCGCCGGTCATGGCCTCGGCCGTAATAGCGATCAGGTAGAGCATCAACAACATGGCGGCAGTCCCTGCGAGAAAGGGGCGCAGTCTAACCACTCGACCGGGGCACCAAAAGAGAGCGTTAAGCTTTGCGCCCTCTCCGGGCGACCGCGCTCGGCCGCCGGCGCCCTGTCATCAGGACTTGATGAAGTGCTCGCGATAGAAACGCAGCTCGGCGATCGACTCACGGATATCGTCCAGCGCCAGGTGAGTGCTGCCCTTCTTGAACTTGAGATCAGGCGACCAACGTGCGGCCAGCTCCTTGAGCGTCGAGACGTCGAGGTTGCGGTAGTGAAAGTAGTTTTCCAGCGTGGGCATACGCTTGTACAGGAAGCGACGGTCCTGGCAGATGCTGTTGCCGCAGATGGGCGAACTGCGCTCGGGCACCCACTGCTTGATGAACTCAAGCGTCATGGCCTCGGCTTCGTCGTTGGAAATCTTGCTTTCGCGCACGCGCTGGGTCAGACCGGAGCCACCGTGCTGACGGGTGTTCCACTCGTCCATGCCGTTTAGCAGCTCATCGCTCTGATGAACCGCGATGACCGGGCCTTCGGCCAGGGTATTGAGTTCGCTGTCGGTGATGATCGTTGCCATCTCGATGATGACGTCGTTATCAGGGTCCAGACCGGTCATTTCCAGGTCGATCCAGATCAGATTCTGTTTGTTCTGCATATGTCGGCTCCTCAGCGTTGCCGCGCAGTTTAGCCCACCCGGGCGTGCTAGACTCGCTCGCGATTTATCAAATCAGCACCTTTATGCGTCTTCAAACGGAACACTGAACACCCATGGCCAAACGCCAACTCAATCGCCGCCAGAACTGGCGCATCGAAAAGATTCAGGGCGAACGCGCAGCGCGGGCCGCCAAACGTGAATCAACCGCTCTCGAAACGCTGGAAGGCGGCGATCTCGGTCCCGAACAAACGGGTCTGGTCATCGCGCATTTTGGCGTACAGGTCGAAGTCGAAGCGCAGGACGGCGAGCTGCAGGGTCAGGTTTTCCGCTGCCACTTGCGCGCCAACCTGCCGGCGCTGGTCACCGGCGATCGAGTCGTCTGGCGCGCGGGCAATCAGGGCATCGGCGTGATCGTTGCGCAACTGCCCCGCGATACAGAACTGAGCCGCCCGGACAGCCGAGGCCAGCTCAAGCCGGTCGCCGCCAACGTCGACCTGATCGTTATTGTTTTCGCACCGATGCCCGAACCCCATGCCAACCTGATCGATCGTTATCTGGTGGCTGCCGAGCACGCCGGTATTCGGCCGTTGCTGCTGTTGAACAAGTTTGACTTGATCGACGATCAGAACGCCCCGGCGCTCAATGCGCTGCTGGCGGTGTACCGCACGCTGGGTTATCCGGTGCTGGAAGTGTCGGCCCACCACGGCGATGGCATGCAGCAGTTACAGGACCAACTGGATGGCCACATCAGTGTGTTCGTCGGCCAGTCGGGCGTTGGCAAATCCTCGCTGGTCAACAGCCTGTTGCCGGAAGTCGGCACGCGCGTCGGGCCTTTGTCGGAGTACTCGGGCCAAGGCACGCACACCACGACCACCGCGCGCCTGTTCCATTTCCCGCGCGGCGGCGACCTGATCGACTCACCGGGTATTCGTGAATTCGGCCTCGGTCACGTCAGCCGTGCAAACGTTGAAGCGGGCTTCATCGAGTTCAACGACCTGCTCGGTCGCTGCCGCTTCCGCGACTGCAAGCATGACCGCGAACCCGGCTGTGCCTTGTTGCAGGGCCTGGCAGACGGCCGCGTGCAGCAGCAGCGCATGAACAGCTATCGCTCGATCATCGCGAGCTTGCCGGAAAGCAGTTATTGATTCAGCGGTAGTGGCCAATCCGATTCAGGCCTTCCCGACTGAAGCCGGTCCTACTGACTACGTTCCCGTTAATTGAAACGCGCACACAAAAACGCCGCGATCATCGCGGCGTTTTTGTGTCTGCAACCCAGTATCAGTTCTTGGTTTCGTCGATCTTCAGCTGGCCCTGGTCGAAGATGTTCAGCTTCTGCCGAATCTCGTGGGGCTGGGCATAAGCCTGTGGATCAACGGCAGGTGTGGACGTCGAAGCCCCCGGCTGATTGTCCGGCGCTGTAGCGCCAGGTCCTGTCGACGGCGCAGCGGCTCCAGGGGCCTCCGGCGTTTGCGGTGCTTCACCTGAATTCTGCGCACCTTCGATCCGCTGCTGCGCTTTCTTGGTCATCACCACAATGTCGATGCGACGGTTGATCGGGTTTTGCGGGTGCTCCTTGTCATACAGTGCTGAAGACGCATAACCCACTACGCGCGCCACTTGCTGATCCGGGTACCCCCCGGCGAGCAGCGCCCGGCGAGCAGCGTTTGCCCGACCGGCCGACAGCTCCCAGTTACCGAAGCCATTGTTACCGACAAAAGGCGTCGCGTCGGTGTGTCCGCTGATGCTGACCTTGTTCGGCACCGCTTTAATGGTGTCGGCCATGGCCAGCAAGATGTCTTCGAAATACGGTTTGAGCTTCGCACTGCCGATGTCGAACATCGGGCGGTTTTCGGCATCCGTGATCTGGATACGCAAGCCGTCCTGGGTAATCTCGAACAGAATCTGATCCTTGAACTTCGCCAGCTGCGGATTCTCGTTGATCTTGGTCTGCAGCTCTTGCATCAGCATCTCCAGACGGTCCTGCTCGACCTGCTCGGCGGCGGCATCCTGCTGGTCCGCATCGACCGGCACGCGATCCGGGGCCGGCGTGGATTGCACCTCCGGGTTAAGCGTCTGGTTAGGGGACATTTCCGGCGAACCGCCCAGGTCAATCACGTAGGGCGAGCCGCTGTCGGAAAAACCGACCGGGTCCTTGAAGTAACCGGCGATGGCAAGCAGTTGCTCGGGAGTGGCCGACGACATCAGCCACAGCACCAGGAAAAACGCCATCATCGCCGTCGCGAAGTCGGCAAAGGCGATTTTCCAGGCGCCGCCGTGATGCCCACCGCCGTAGCGCTTGACGCGCTTTATGATAATCGGCTGATTATTTTCCATGGATCAACGACCGCGGACAGCTTGTTCCAGCTCGCTGAAGCTGGGGCGATGGGCCGGATACAGAACCTTGCGACCGAACTCCACGGCCAGCGAAGGCGGCACGCCGGACGCTGACGCTACGAGCGAAGCCTTGATCGATTCATAGACGTTCATTTCTTCCTTGGCATCGTGGGCCAGGGAAGTGGCCAACGGACCGAAGAAACCGTACGCCGCAAGAATACCGAAGAAGGTACCCACCAGCGCCGCGCCTACGTGCATGCCGATTGCGGCTTTGTCGCCGGAACCCAGGGAGGCCATGGTCACCACGATACCCAGTACCGCAGCAACGATACCGAAACCCGGCATGGCGTCGGCAACACCGGTCACTGCGTGAGACGGATGCTCGAGCTCTTCTTTCATGCTCAGCAGTTCCATGTCGAACAAGCCTTCCAGCTCGTGGGGGGCCATGTTGCCGGAAGACATGATGCGCAGGTAATCGCAGATGAAAGCGATCATGCGGGTGTCTTTGAGCACGCCAGGGTATTTGGCGAAAATCGGGCTGTTCTCGGGCTCTTCGATGTCGCCTTCGATGGCCATCATGCCTTCGCGGCGACTCTTGTTGAGGATCTCGTAGACCAGGCCCAGCACTTCGAGGTAGTAGCCGTGGGTGAACCGGGTGCTGAACATCTTCAAGGACTTCTTGATGACCAGCATGGTCATATAGCCCGGGTTGGCTTGCAGGAATGCACCCAGCGCCGCACCGCCGATGATCATGACCTCGAAAGGCTGGATCAACGCAGCGATCTGACCGTGGGACAGTACGTATCCGCCGAGAACGCTCGCGAAAACGACGATGATGCCGATAATTTTTGCCATAGGTAGAGAATACTTACTGAGTCGGGTTCATGGTCATTGTGCGAGAAGCGCTTGAAACTCTTGTCCTGCTTATCGGCATGAATGCGCCAGACTATAGTCAGATCACAGGAAAATGCTGACCGATGCGTGGCGCAGGACGTTGCGTCCATGAGGGCCAGCATGATGCCAGTACCCGACATTGATCAAAACCTCCCAGCCGTACGGGTGTTGTGAATGCAACCAGATAAAGCTACTTCGCTCCCTGTTCCGCGCACCCTCGATACCTGGATAAAGCAGCTCGACAGCATCGCCTTGCCGGTGCCCGCGTTGGCGTATCAGCGCGTGCAGGCGGCATTGACCGACAGCCGCCGCTCGCTGCGCGATATTGCCGATCTCATGCAGGACAGCCCGGCGCTGGTGCTCAACGTTTTGCGCGAAGCCAACCTGAACAGCCCCGCCACGGCTCAGCCTGCGGAAAGTCTTGAAGTCGCCATCAACCGCTTGGGTCTGGCGCGTACCGAGGCGCTGCTGGCGCGGTTGCCGAGTGTCGATGCACGGGATATCCCCATGGCGCTACGTCAGATACAGCTGATCAGTCAGCACGCCATGCAACAGGCTTACGGCCTGTTCGCCAATCAACTGGCCCGGCTGTGGCAGGACATCCATCTGGGCAGCCTGCTGTTTCTCTCGCCCCTCTGGCCGCTGGCGCTGGCCCACCCCAAACTGCTGGAAGAATGGGAATTGCGGGTTATCCACAAGGGCGAGTCTGCCAAGACCGTGGAGCAGGCACTGTTTGGCGTGCGGCTGGTGCATTTGTGTCAGGGGCTGGCGCAGCACTGGCGCCTGCCGATCTGGGTGACCCAGGGCTACGAACTGCTGACCTCCCAGCAACGCAATCTGGTGAAAGTGTTGCGCATCGCCCACAGCAACAACGACCCACTCAAGCAGCAACAGCAGCTCGACGCCGATCTGGCGCTGCGGCGCTGGCTTAACCAGCCCGCCAATACAATTCTGCTGGCCAACGGCCTCGCGCTGTCGGCGCACCAGGCCTGGGACACGCCGCATAGCCTGCGCTGGCAACTGCTGACCAGCTTGTATCTGCAACAGTCACTGGATGATCTGCAACAGCAGGCTCACCAGAATGCGGCGGCCAGCGCTCGCCAGCATTCCGGTCCGGATATCTGGCACCCGGCGCAGGCTTTGCTTTGGCCGTGGAGTGCACGACGAGTACATAAAGGCTTGCTGCCTGCCCCGCCCCCCTCGCCCGACGCCTTGCAGCTGTGGCGCAAGCACTGCGCCGATCTGTTGAAAGAGCCCGGCATTTTCATCAACGCCATACACCTGACCACCTGCGCCCGGGATGCACTGGTGGCGGCGGGCATGCAGCGAGTGGTGTTGCTGATGACTGATCGCAAGACCGACAGCCTGCGCGTGCATCAGATCGCGGGCGTGGACAAGTCGGCCGCTGCGTTGCTGGTGCCCTACAAAGACAGCACCGTGCTGCAACGCCTGCTCGCCCAACCCACGCAATTGCGCCTGACACCGGCCAACAACGCTCAGTTCTCGGCGCTGCTGCCGCCGCAGCTGCGCAATCTGTTCAGCGGGGAAAACCTGCTGATTCGCTCATTGGCCAGCAATGGCCGTGTGGTGATGATGGTGGTGGCTGATCAGGGCGGGGGACCATTTTCCGAAGTGTCCGTCCAGGCGTTCGGAAAAACCGGTCAGTGCATCGAGAAAGCCCTCACCACCTTTAGCCATCGCAATGGCTGACGGCTGAGCTACAATTCGCAACCTTTTCGCGATCCGGAGACGCTAGATGTCTGCCTTTTCAAGCTTGCCGCTGGTCATCGAGCCCGCAGACCTGCAAGCACGCCTCAGCGCGCCAGAGCTGATTCTGGTCGACCTGACCAGCCCGGCCCGCTACGAGGCGGGCCACATTCCCGGCGCGCGATTCGTCGATCCAAAACGCACGCAACTGGGCCTGCCACCTGCGCCGGGGCTGCTGCCCTCGCACACCCATCTCGAAGCGCTGTTCGGCGAGCTGGGCCACAACCCCGACGCTGTGTACGTGGTCTACGACGACGAAGGCGGCGGTTGGGCCGGCCGCTTCATCTGGCTGCTCGACGTCATCGGACACAAAAAGTATCACTATATCGACGGAGGCCTGCTCGCCTGGCAGGCCGAAGGTTTGCCGCTGTCGTCAGAAGTGCCACAAGCAGTGGGGGGCCCTGTTTCGCTGACCTTGCACGACGAGCCCACGGCCACCCGCGAATACGTGCAAAGCCGCCTCGGCGCCGATGACCTGGCGATCTGGGACGCTCGCGCGCCAACTGAATATTCCGGCGAGAAAGTCGTCGCCGCAAAGGGAGGTCACATTCCCGGCGCCGTGAACTTCGAATGGACGGCCGGCATGGACCAGGCACGCCACCTGCGCATCCGCAAGGACATGCCGCAGATCCTCAAAGACCTGGGCATTACCCCGGAGAAAGAAATCATTACCCATTGCCAGACTCATCATCGTTCGGGCTTCACCTATCTGGTGGCCAAGGCGCTGGGTTATCCGAGGGTCAAGGGCTACGCCGGCTCGTGGGGCGAGTGGGGCAACCATCCGGACACCCCAGTCGAAAAATAAAATCGGCGCCCGACGTGGCGCCGATCCGTATTCCCTTTTCAAACGTTTTAGGAATCTTGATGAAACAGCGTCTGTTTATCCTTTTCCAGTATCTGCTTCCCCATCATCTGCTGTCGCAACTGGCGGGCTGCGTGGCCGAATGCCGCGTGCGCTGGTTCAAAAATGCCTTCACCCAATGGTTTGCGCGACGCTATCAGGTCGACATGTCCCAGGCTCAGGTCGAGGACATCACCGGGTACCCGCACTTCAACGACTTCTTCACCCGCGCCCTCAAACCGGGCGCGCGTCCACTGGACCCAACGCCGGGCGCGATCCTTTCACCCGCCGATGGCGCGGTCAGCCAACTGGGCCCAATCGAACACGGCCGCATCTTCCAGGCCAAAGGCCACAGCTACAGCGTACTGGAACTGCTCGGCGGCGATGCGCGCCTGTCCGCGCCGTTCATGGGTGGCGAATTCGCGACCGTTTACCTGTCGCCGAAGGACTATCACCGCGTCCACATGCCGCTGGCCGGCACCCTGCGCGAAATGGTTTACGTACCGGGCCGGTTGTTCTCGGTGAACCAGACAACGGCGGAAAACGTACCAGAACTGTTCGCCCGCAACGAACGCGTGGTGTGCCTGTTCGACACCGAACGCGGCCCGATGGCCGTCGTGCTGGTTGGTGCCATGATCGTTGCCTCGATCGAAACCGTCTGGGCCGGTCTGGTCACGCCGCCGAAGCGCGAGCTCAAGACCTTCCGTTATGACGAGGCAGCGCGCGCGCCCATTCATCTGGAAAAAGGCGCCGAGCTGGGTCGCTTTAAACTGGGTTCTACGGCCATCGTGCTGTTCGGACCCAATCAGGTGAAGTGGTCCGAGCTGCTGGCGGCCGGTTCGGCCGTGCAGATGGGTCAGGGCATCGCGCTGCCATTGCAGGCCTGATTCTTGCCTTAACTCATTCCTGAGAGGCGTGATGCTGTTTTTCTGGCGCGAACTGCTTTTAGCCGTCGCGCCACATCACGCTTCACCAGGGATTGCCGGGGCTGGGCGCAGGACAATGTGCCCAGGCTGCGACCGTTGCAGGATGCTGCTAAAGTCCAGTAGTCAGCGCTGTAGGAAACTTCGCTTTCAGTGGACGTAAACGTGCTCTTTTCGCTCGGCGAGGGTGCTTGCCCCCGGAGTTGGACGCCGCCGTTCAGGCCTGTCGTTGTTGGAGTTTGCCGGTCACATGAGTAATTTAAGTCTCCCACTGTTGTTGCGCGCACCTGTGCCGACGCAGTCGAGCCTGTCGTTCTGTGACGCGACGCCCAAAGACTTGAAGCGCTGGATCGCTACGCTGCCCAAGGCCAATCTCGGTGAAATGGCCCGCCAGCTCTATCAAGGGCTCGGCGAGCTGAACCAGTTGCTCACCCCCAGCGACAACCGTATGCAGCTCCTTGAACTGCTTCGCCCGGAAGTCTTTTTCGTGTGCAAGCATCTGGAGCGTCACTTCCTGAACCAGTCCGTGGTTCTCGAAGAACGTCCGCGCAAGGTCGCCAATCTGTGCCAGGCCCTGCAAAACCACCTCGCCATCGGCTACAAACAGATCATCGCGCGGGTCGCGGTCAAGCTCAGCAAAGACCGCATCGGCCTGCTGACCACCGCCCTTCAGCGCGCGCTCAGCTGCCTGAACGGCCCGCTGATCCGCGCCAATCAGCTTTACTGCCCGGTACAGGACGGCCTGTGGCTTGAGCTGCACCAGATCTATCAGATCGCCCGCCAGCATCAATTGCAGACCGTGCCGGTCGCCGACAGTCTCGCCCACAATACCCAGGCGATGAGCGTTGAACAGACTTACGTCGTTGCGCTGCTGATGGGTTGTTCGCGCTGCAATCAGATGCGCCAGCACAATATCGGCAAGCTGGCCGAGGCGCTGGATGCGTGGAGCGCGATGGTCACGCTGCAGCAGCCGCTGGACAGCAACAGCCTGTACGCGGTGTCGCCGGGTACGGACACGGCACCGCGCTACGCCGCGCTGTACGACGACGATCAGCGACCGAACCTGCTCGGCATCGACCCCCGTCCTCTGTCGGCGGCTCTGGAACGCTACACCGAAACGCCTGTTGAAGAACGCTCGAAATCCGCGCTGAAAGTGCCGCCGGGGTTGTCCATCGACGTCCTGCAGCACCTGGCCGCTGCTTGGGGTGATGTGTCAGAACGTGCGTTTCAACGCACCCCGGGGCAAGGCACTCTCACCGTCTGCGTGGGCATGAGCGCTCTGCATTATTACGTCGGCGGCCAGCAGTCTTTCAGCGACCTGCTGCAAATGTCGACCCTGTCCAAAGTCGCCGAATACACGCTGCAGCCTTTGAAGCCGGTGAAGCGTGATCCGTGGGCGCAGACGGCGGACGCGCAACGCAATGGCACATCGAGCAGCATGCTGCCGTTCGAGGAAATCGAATACAAACGTGATGACGCTGAAGGCAATGCGGCGTCCGACGGGCAAAAGAGTTTTCCGACGTACGCGCTGCACATCGTCAATCACAGTCCGGGCGGCTACTGCCTGGCCTGGCCGAAGGAAGTCCCGGACCAGTTGCAGGCCGGTGAGATGATCGGCATTCAGGACCATGGCCACGGCTGGAGCATCGCGGTGGTGCGCTGGGTGCGGCAGGTCCGTGGCGGTGGCATGCAGATGGGTGTCGAACTCATAGCCCCTTTCGCTCAGGCATGTGGCATGCAGCTGACCCGTGCCGAGCAGAGCAGTCAGTTTTTACGGGCGTTGCTGTTGCCGGAAGTTCGCGCCATCGACGTGCCGGCGACGGTCATCGCTCCGCGCCTGCCGTTCGAGGACGGCTCCAAGGTGCTGATCAATACCAGTGGCGAACAGCGACGCGCGAGCCTGAGCAACCGTCGGGCGACGACGGGCAGCTACAACCAGTTTGAGTATCAGATTCTTGAAGGACCGAAGAAGGTTGCGACGCCAGACGCCGGCGGCCCGGAGCAGGAATTCGATTCGTTGTGGACAGTGCTCTGAGCTATCAAGGCATCCGTTGCAGATGCCTCAACCTCCACGCTTGTTAAGCGCTGCGCCCTTCCCGGTCGCGGAAACCCAGTAAATACAGCACGCCGTCCAGGCCCAGCGTCGAGATAGCCTGCTTCGCCGACTGCTTGACCAGCGGCTTGGCGCGGAACGCCACACCCAGGCCGGCGATGGCGAGCATCGGCAGGTCATTGGCGCCATCGCCCACTGCAATGGTCTGCTCCAGACTCAACCCTTCCTTGCTGGCGAGTTCGCGCAGCAGATCGGCCTTGCGCTGGGCATCGACGATCGGCTCGATCGCGTTGCCCGTGCACTTGCCGTCCACCACCTCCAGCTCATTGGCGAAGATGTAGTCGATGCCCAGTTTGGCCTGCAACTGGCGAGCGAAGTAGGTAAAACCGCCTGACAGGATCGCGGTCTTGTAACCCAGCCGCTTGAGTTCGGCGAACAGCGTTTCTGCGCCTTCGGTCAAACGCAACGAGGCGCCGATCTCGTCCAGCACCTTCACGTCCAGGCCTTTGAGCAGCGCCAGTCGTTCTTTGAAACTGGCGCGGAAGTCCAGTTCGCCCCGCATGGCGCGCTCGGTGATCTCCGACACGCGCTCGCCGACGCCGTGGGCCTTGGCCAGTTCATCGATGACCTCGGCCTCGATCAGCGTCGAATCCATGTCGAATACCGCCAGACGCCGGTTGCGGCGGAACAGTGAATCCTGCTGGAACGCGATATCAACGTTCAGCTCCTGGGCAACGTGGAGGAATTCGGCCTGCATCTGCTGGGGATCGACCGGCTCGCCGCGCACGGAAAACTCGATGCAGCCCTTGCTCTTCTCGGTGGGCATGTCCAGCGGCATACGCCCGGAAAGACGATCAATGCGGTCGATGTTCAAGCCATATTTGGCAGTGATCGCGCTGACCGTTTGCAGTTGCTCGGCGGTTACCTTGCGGGTCAGCAGCGTCACGATGTGCCGCGCCTTGCCCTGACCGTCGACCCAGTGCTGATAATCAGCTTCGGACACGTGGGTGAAGCGCACTTGCTGACCCAGTTGGTCGACTGTCGCCTGCACATTATGGCGCACTGCCGCGCCTGCCTCGGTGTCGGGGATTTCGACCAGAAGGCCGAACGACAGCGCGTCGTGAATCACCGCCTGACCGATGTCGAGAATGTTCACGCCGCCTTGGGCCAGTACACCGGTGATGGCCGCAGTGAGACCCGGACGGTCTTCACCGGTGATGTTTATCAGGACGATTTCGCGCAAGGCGCACCCCCGCAGTGGAAAAAAACCGCATTCTACGCACTTTCAGTGACCGCCGGGCACAGCCAGCGCTTTGCCGCTACAGGGTCGCTCGCTATACTGCGCCCCAACTTCACCAAGAGAGCCGTGCTCAGTGAACCGGCCCACGCCAGTAAAAACCGATAATTTCTTCTTGCTGATCTTCCGGGCATTGCGTCATCGACGTGTACCGATTGCTTTGCGCATCGCCAGCCATAACGTGATCCTCGTCGCGCTGGCTCTGGTGATCTACGCCTGCGTCATGGGTTTGCAATTCAAGCAAGCCATGCACGAACAGGCCGACGCATTGGGGCAAGCCCTGACCACGCAGACCGCCACGTCCGCCACTGAACTGCTGGTGTCCAACGACATCCTCAGCCTCAACGTGCTGCTGGGCAATCTGGTGAAAAACCCGCTGGTGGCCCACGCGGCTATTTATAGCCCCGACAACCGCATTCTTGCCGAAGCCGGTCAGCGTCCGAAAAACGGCTTGCTGGGCGAGGCGGAAGGTCTCTACGAGATCAAGATCACGTTCCAGGACGTGGTCGCCGGCACGCTGCGTATCAGCCTGGACATGGCTCAGTTTCAACAGCCGCTGACCATCAGCCTTCAGAGCATGGCGATTCTGGCCGGTATCCTGCTGGCACTGGCGCTGGCCTTGAGCTTGCGCCTGGGGCGCCATATCTCCACGCCGATGCTGCAACTGCGCATGTGGCTGCGCTACATCGATCCGTACACGCCGGCCACTGATCGTCAGGACGAGATCGGCGATCTGGCGCGCCAGCTGAAGACTTCCTACGCGCCGCCAGAACCGGAACCGGCGCCCATTCCCGAGCCTGCACAGGTCGAGGAAGAAGACGACGGCTCCCCCGAGTTCGATAGCAGCGACCTGAGCGACCCTGACTTCGACGACGCGCCAAAGCCACGCGCGACGGTCATCCCGGCGCGACGTATCGTCGCCGAGGAAGATGAAGACGACGAGGAGGATCCGTTCGCGGACCTTCGCGATCACTCCCCTGCCGCAGCAAAACCTGCGCCGCGTCCGATCCTCCCGGTCGTTCCATCGCAGCCGCAGTACAGCGCCGTGCTGGCCGTGCAGCTGGGCTCGCAGGAGCAACTTCGCCGACTGCCGCGCACGCGCCTGACCGAATTGCTCGAGCGCTACCGTGACTGCATCGATCAGGCCGCTTCGCTCTACGACAGCGAACTGCACACCCTGAACGACGGCAGTTCGCTGATGGTGTTCAGCACCCAGGACAGCGGCGATGACTACCTGACCAACGCCATCTGCTGTGGCGAATTGCTGCGTGCATTGAGCCATGCGCTGCAGATCGAAGTCGCCGACAGCGGCATCACCCTGCAACTGCAGCTGGGCCTGACACTCGGCGAAGGCTTGCACGGCATGAACCAGATCGATCTGCTGCTGACCGAAACCGCCCAGGATGCCCTGGCCCTGTCGCAACACAGCCGCAACCTGCTGCTGGTAGAGCGCAAGATCAGCGAAGACCCGACCATCCGCCAGCGCGCGCGCATTCGCCCGATTGCGAGCCCCGAAGGTGCCAGCTGTGTGGAGCGTCTGATGGAGCCGTATCCGTCAATGCTGGAACGCCAACTGGCGCGCATGCACGAGGCGCGCAAGGTCTAAGCGTCAGCCACAAAAAAGCCCGCATCGCTGCGGGCTTTTTTGTGGGCGCTGATTCTAGAAGCGGAACACTTCCAGATCGGTGCGAATCGGTGATGCCATCGGGATCTTTGGCTTGTCCTGATCAGTCCGGGTTTTTGCCGGCGCTGCGGCCTTCTTCGGCATGTCTGCCACATACGGCTGGCTGGCGATAGGCTTGACCGCCACGCTCAGCTTGTCCGCCAGGCGTTGCAGCAGAATCCCTTGAGCCTTGACCTGCGCGGCTGAGGAGCCTTCATGTGGCTCTTCCAAGTGAACCAGCTTGCTGTCGCGCACATTGCCGCGACGGTCGAGCAAGCGCCACTGGGCATCCAGTACCGCCGGCTGCTTCTCGCCTGAATCCAGGCGGGTGATGGACAACACCACCTGGACATCCGGCGTGAAGTTGGCAGCGGCCGGCGCCATCACCACGCGTTGACTGTCGAGCTTCCAGGCCAGTTGGCGCAGAAGCAGTTGATCGATATCGGCAGACAGGCTGCCAGCCCAGCGACCGTCGGTAGAGGCCTTGAGACTGCCGTCCGGCTGGCGCTGCAATAATGTTTCACGTTGCAGATAGTCAGCAATCGCCACAGGGCCCAGTAAAACGGCGACCCCGCCGGTGTGTTTCGGTTGCCCGGGATCGCCGCTGTCCAGCTGATAGAGCGACGTGGGCTGATGAACGCTGCAACCGGCCAAACCCAGAACGCCGGTCAACAACAGCACACAGGGAACACGTAGAAAATTCATCATCCCTTCCAAGTGAACGCCGTGTAACGCGTCCACGCTGTTAAATACTTTGAAAACATGAAGGCATTCCGCCATGGCGGCGCCAGAGGACGTCATATCATCCGTGAATATGCGCGTTGACTCCAGCGATTCTGCGTCGCTCTCGTGACGAAACGAAGAGCGACCGCCGAACCAACCGCTTTAGCCCGCGGTTTCCACCAATAGCGCATCGACGCGCTGGAAACCACGGGGCAGTTTGTTGCCCCGTCGTCCGCGTTCGCCCTTGTAGTGCTCCAGATCGTCAGGCTTGAGCGACAGATTGCGCTTGCCCGCCTGCAGCACCAGCGTGGCGCCGTCGGGGACTACGGCCAGATCAGTCACGTACTCTTCCCGACTGGCAACGCGCTCGCCCGGAATGCCAATGATCTTGTTGCCTTTGCCCTTGCCCAGCTGCGGCAGATCGCTGATTTTGAACACCAGCAAACGGCCCTCGGTGGTCACGGCGGCGAGCCAGTTGTGTTCACGATCCGGCACCGGACGCGGCAGGATCACCTTCGCCCCGGCCGGCAAACTCAGCAGCGCCTTGCCGGCCTTGTTCTTGGCCTGCAGGTCTTCGCCCTTGACCACGAAACCGTAGCCGGCGTCGGACGCCACCACATACAGCGAATCGTCTTCCGGCATCAGCACACATTCGAAAGTCGCACCGGGCGGCGGCGTCAAACGACCGGTCAGCGGTTCGCCTTGGCCACGGGCCGATGGCAAGGTGTGGGACGGCACCGAATAGCTGCGACCGGTGGAGTCGATAAACACCGCAAACTGGTTGGAACGACCCGGCGCCAGGGCCTTGAAGCCATCCCCGGCCTTGTAAGAGAGCCCGGTGGCGTCGATTTCATGACCTTTGGCGGAGCGAACCCAGCCTTTTTCCGACAGCACGACCGTCACTTTCTCGTTCGGTAGCAGATCATGTTCGGTCAGGGCTTTGGCTTCGGTACGCTCGACGATAGGCGAACGACGGTCGTCGCCATAGGTTTCGGCATCCTTGATCAGCTCGGTGCGCACCAGTTTCTTCAGCTTGGCCTCGCTGCCCAACAGGGCTTGCAGCTTGGCTTGTTCCTTGAGCAATTCATCCTGCTCGGCACGCAACTTCATTTCTTCCAGTCGCGCCAACTGACGCAAACGGGTGTCGAGAATGTAATCAGCCTGGATTTCGCTCAGGGCGAAACGCGCGATCAGCGCGGCTTTCGGGTGCTCCTCGGTGCGGATGATGTGAATCACTTCATCCAGATTGAGGTAAGCGATCAACAAACCATCCAACAGGTGCAAGCGACGCTCAACCTTGTCGAGGCGGAATTGCAGGCGGCGACGCACGGTCTGTACCCGGAACTCCAACCATTCGACCAGCAGTGCGCGCAGGTTTTTCAGCTGCGGCTTGCCGTCCAGGCCAATGATGTTGATGTTGACCCTGTAGCTCGACTCCAGGTCGGTGCTGGCGAACAGGTGCTGCATCAGCGCATCGTGGTCGAAATGCTTGCGGGCACCCGGGATGATCACGATCCGGCACGGGTTTTCGTGGTCGGATTCGTCACGCAGGTCAGCGATCTGCGGGGCCTTGGACGGCTTGGCCTGCATCATCGCCGCGATCTGCTCCAGCACCTTGGCACCGGACACCTGATGCGGCAGCGCGGTGACAATGATGTCGCCGTCTTCGATGTGGTACACGGCGCGCATACGCACCGAGCCCTTGCCGGTTTCGTACATTTTCAGCAGGTCGGCGCGGGGCGTGATGATTTCCGCTTCGGTCGGGTAGTCCGGGCCCTGGATGTGCTCACAGAGCTGTTCGACCGTTGCTTTGGGCTCATCGAGCAAACGCACGCAGGCTGTCGCGACTTCCCGCAGGTTGTGCGGCGGTACGTCGGTGGCCATGCCGACGGCGATGCCGGTGGTGCCGTTGAGCAGGATGTTCGGCAGGCGCGCGGGCAAAACGGCGGGCTCGTCCAGCGTGCCGTCGAAGTTCGGCACCCAGTCCGCAGTGCCCTGCCCCAATTCGCTGAGCAGCACTTCGGAGTAACGCGACAGACGCGCTTCGGTGTAGCGCATGGCCGCGAATGACTTGGGATCGTCCGGCGCACCCCAGTTACCCTGGCCGTCGACCAGCGTGTAGCGATAGCTGAAGGGCTGCGCCATCAGCACCATGGCTTCGTAGCAGGCCGAGTCGCCGTGGGGGTGAAACTTGCCGAGCACGTCACCGACGGTACGTGCCGACTTCTTGTGCTTGGCGTCAGCGTCCAGGCCCAGCTCGCTCATCGCGTAGACGATGCGTCGCTGCACAGGCTTCAGGCCATCACCGATATGCGGCAGCGCCCGGTCCATGATCACGTACATGGAATAGTTGAGATAGGCCTGTTCGGTGAAGTCAGCCAGCGATCGGCGTTCTACGCCATCCAGGCTGAGGTCAAGGGAGTCGCTCATGCGGGCCTCATCATTTTGTCGTCTGGCGCAGCAACAATGTGCCGCCGCGCTGTGTGAATTCGAGTTGTCTCACGGCGCTCATGCCCAGCAGCACCTGTTCACCGTCCAGACCGGGCACCACCAGGGCGCGCACGTTGTTCAGGACGATGTCGCCAATCTGCAACCGTTGCAGGGTGGTCCGGAATGCATCGGTGCGTCCGTTGGCCGTGCTCACCTGAACGCGCTCGCCGCGCTCAAGGCGCAGCGTCTGCGCGACGCTCTCCGGCACGGCGACATTGGTCGCGCCGGTGTCGAGCATGAACTGCACGGGGCGGGTATTGATCTGCCCGGTCATGACGAAATGCCCGTCACGATTGCTCGCCAGTGTCACCTCGACATAGCCGTCCCCATGTTCGGAGGCGACGATGGTATTCGGATTTTCCTGCCGCTGCTCCCACTCGCCAAAAAACCGCGTCGCCAGAAACAGCGCCGCCGCCCAGGCGATGATCATCATCAGCCGCCCGGCGCGTTTGCCGGGAAGTGCCTGGGTCAAGGCTTGCCGCTCCAGCCACCCTCGGGCGCAGCAAAGCGCCAGACGACGGGACGTTTTTCGCCATCGGCGCGGGCACCGAAGTTGTTGTCCGTACCGACCCATGCGCCTTTCTCGTCAACGATCAGCGCTTCGGTCAGGCCGTATTTCTGGTCATACAGCCGGTTGGGCTGCAGCGCCTCTTTGGCGAAGGACCAGCAGGTTTCCAGCTGACCTGTCGCCAGCGTCCGGCGGCAGATTCGGTAAGCCGCGCGCTCCAGGGTGAACAGCTTGCCCTTGTACAGCGAGATGTCGGAATAGTCCTTGGAGACCGCCTTGCCACCCAGCTCAGGCGGCAAAATGTCATTGCCCGCGTCGACTCGAAGGATGCAGCTGGCATCACAGGCCCAGCCGTCCTTGCCAAGACTGGCAGTCAGCAGGCCGCGCTTGTCACGCTCGGCGGCGAGCCATAGTTGATCGCCTGCCGGGTTGACCGCGATGCCTTCGAAGATGGCGTTGAAATGCTGCAGCATCCCGGCCGTCTGTGCTTCCTCGACGATCTTCTTGGGCAGATCCAGCCAGACCGGCGCGCCTTCGACTGGCACCTCCAGCACGGCGGCGTAGGCTTCACTGACGAGGTAACGGTTGCCCGCCGCGTCGCAACTCACACCTTCAAAGTCCAGATCGCCGCCACGAATCAGCGCCGAGGCTTTGGCCATGCTGCGCAAGGTGGCGGACAAGCCGCTGTCCGGGATCGGCGGGATTTCCAGCGTCTGCGCCTTGGCTTTCCAGACCGTTGCCGAGGTGTCGAGGCTGTAAAGCAGGGTGTCGTCGCGGTCCGAAACGGTCCACAGCACGCCGTTGCAGGACGCAAGCCCGGACAGGTTGCCGCCGATCATGTCGTCCACAGGATGCTCCGACAGCAGCTTGAGCTCGGGCAATGGCGCAGCGAAAACAGGCGTGACGATCAACAACAGCGCTGCAAACCAGCCCCGCATCAGACCAGCACCTCGGCCAGATTGCCTTTGGATTCGAGCCAGCTCTTGCGGTCGCCCGCGCGTTTCTTGGCCAGCAGCATGTCCATCATTTCCGACGTGGCGGCGAAGTCATCCAGGGTCAACTGCACCAGTCGACGGGTATTCGGGTCCATGGTGGTTTCGCGCAACTGCGGCGGGTTCATCTCACCCAGGCCTTTGAATCGGGTGACCTGCGGCTTGCCGCGTTTCTTCTCGGCCACAAGTCTGTCGAGAATGCCGTCGCGTTCGGCTTCGTCCAGCGCGTAATAAATGTCTTTGCCCAGGTCGATGCGGTACAGCGGCGGCATGGCGACGTAGACATGACCGGCATCCACCAGCGGGCGGAAATGCTGAACGAACAAGGCACACAGCAGCGTCGCGATGTGCAGGCCGTCGGAGTCGGCGTCGGCCAGGATGCAGATTTTGCCGTAACGCAGTTGGCTGATGTCTGCAGCCCCCGGGTCGACCCCGATCGCCACGGCGATGTTGTGCACTTCCTGACTGGCGAGCACTTCGCCGCCGTCGACTTCCCAAGTGTTCAGGATCTTCCCGCGCAACGGCAGGATGGCCTGAAATTCCTTGTCCCGCGCCTGTTTGGCGGAGCCGCCCGCGGAGTCACCCTCGACCAGAAACAGCTCGGAGCGCATCGGGTCCTGACCCGCGCAATCCGCCAGCTTGCCCGGCAGTGCCGGGCCTGACGTGATGCGTTTGCGCTCGACCTTCTTGCTCGCCTTGAGACGGCGACCGGCGTTGCTGATCGCCAGTTCGGCCAGTTGCATGCCCAGTTCCGGGTGCGCATTGAGCCACAGGCTGAAGGCATCCTTCACCACACCGGAGACGAACGCTGCCGCCTCGCGGGACGACAGCCGCTCTTTGGTCTGGCCAGAGAACTGTGGCTCCTGCATCTTCATCGACAGCACGAAAGCGATGCGCTCCCAGACGTCTTCGGGTGCCAGCTTCACGCCGCGCGGCAGCAGATTACGGAACTCACAGAAGTCACGCATCGCGTCCAGCAGGCCCTGACGCAGCCCATTGACGTGGGTGCCGCCCTGGGCGGTGGGGATCAGGTTGACGTAGCTTTCCTGAACGCTGTCGCCGCCCTCGGGCAACCACAGGAGCGCCCAGTCGACGGCCTCTTTGTTGCCTGCGAACACGCCGCAGAACGGCTCGTCCGGCAGACGCAGGAAATCGACCACCGAGTCCTGCAGGTACGAGCGCAGGCCGTCCTCGTAATGCCACTCGACTTTCTCGCCGGTGCCTTTGTCTTCGAAACTGACCAGCAGGCCCGGGCACAGAACGGCCTTGGCCTTGAGCACGTGCTTGAGGCGGCTGACGGAGAATTTCGGGGTGTCAAAGTATTTGGGGTCCGGCGCGAAATAGACGCTGGTGCCGGTATTGCGCTTGCCGACGGTGCCAATCACCGCCAGATCACTGGCCTTGTAGCCATCGGCAAAGGTCATTTCGTATTCGTTGCCATCGCGCTTGACCCGTACCCGTACCTCGGTCGAGAGCGCGTTGACCACGGAGATCCCGACGCCGTGCAGCCCCCCGGAGAACTGGTAGTTCTTGTTGGAAAACTTGCCGCCGGCGTGAAGCTTGGTGAGGATCAGCTCAACGCCCGACACGCCCTCTTCCGGGTGGATGTCCACGGGCATGCCGCGACCATCGTCGGAGACTTCCAGCGAGTTGTCGGCATGCAGAATGACCTGCACGGAGCGGGCGTGGCCTGCCAGCGCTTCGTCGACGCTGTTGTCGATGACTTCCTGCGCCAGATGGTTGGGGCGTGAGGTGTCGGTGTACATGCCCGGCCGTTTGCGGACCGGGTCGAGGCCCGAGAGGACTTCGATGGCGTCTGCGTTATAAGAGCTAGCGCTGGGATTGGCCATGGGGTCTCGTCATCAAGTCGTTCATGAAATTTCGGAGTAGCACTGGTTAAAAGACTGTTCTACATATTTGTTGCAGCAATGGCTCGGGTCAGAGCCCGCTCAGATCAACGCCCTGGAGCAAGGCGGGGGCGAACCCGGCAAAGCTCAACAGCGCTGGCATTTTTGCAGCGAAGCCCTGAAAGCCGTGATCGCCGCCTGCTTCGATGCGCAGCGCACAGGCCCGATAGAAGCTCTGGGCGCGACGGTAATCCAGCGTTTCGTCGCCCGTTTGCAGCCACACCTGAATACGCTGCGGATCCTGTGGAGCAGGCACTTCCAGCTCGGCCAGCGCCGTTACGTGGTCGTGCGTCAGCTCCCAGCTCTCGCCGGTATAAAGGTTTTGTTGGGTGCCGAGAAAACCATCGAAGAGCTGATGCGGATTGACCGCCGGGTTGATCAGCACAGCCTTGAGGCCGTGGCGCTCAGCCAGGTGAGTCGCATAGTAGCCGCCGAGCGAGCTGCCGACCAGCAGCGGCCGACCGAGCTCTTCGATCGCGGCCTCCAACTGAACCAGCGCCTGCCGCGGATGATGATGCAGCTCGGGCACGCGCGCGTATTCGCTCAAACCCAAACGCGCCATCAGCGTCGTCAGCTGTGTGGCTTTCTGCGACCTGGCCGAGCTGTTCAGGCCGTGAATATAAAGAAGCGTCGATCGATCCTGGTTCACGCAGTTGCCTCCCAAACGGCAATCGATACATCCCGGACGGGCTGCCTGTCGGCGCTCATCAGGGCAAAGCCACGCAGTTTACAGGGTCAACTGCCCAAAGACTCGCCTGTTGATGAATCGCTGCACATCAAGGAAATGTCTTTCAATAGCCCGCGCCATTGATGTCGACGTCGAACAGGTCGGGGGCGATGCGTGAAACACCGGTTTCGATCCGGCCATCATCGTGAAGACGCAGCCAGCGATAGCCAGGCGCAAGGTCGTCAAGGCCGAAATCTATGCTGTTCGGTGCGAACTGGATGCAGGTTGAAGGCGAAGCCATTAGCCGCACGCCGTCGCGAAGCTGGTCGAATTCCTGATGCACATGACCCCAGAGCACCGCGCGCACTTGGGGAAACCGATCCAGCACCGAAAAAAGCGCCTCGGGATTGCGCAAACCGATGGGCTCCATCCATGCCGCCCCGATGGGCACCGGATGATGATGCAGACACACCAGATGATGCCGCTCCGGCGCTTCGCTCAAGGCCTGAGCGAGCAACTGAAGCTGGCCGTCTTGCAGATAGCCGGGGACAGACCCGGAAACAGCAGAATCAAGCAAAGTGATCCGCCAGTGACCGACATCGACGACAGGTTCGAGAAAGTCGCTGTTCTGCGCAGCAATCGCCATCTCCCTCAGCTCGTCGTGATTCCCCGGAATCCAGCGCGCGGGCGCATTCAGGCGGTCACTCGCGTCGCGAAACGCCTGATACGACTCGACCGTGCCGTCCTGAGACAAGTCACCGGTAGCCAGCACCAGATCGATCGCCGGCTGCTCGCTCAGCACCAGTTCGACCACCGCATCCAGACTGGCCCGCGTGGGCATGCCCAGCAGCGCGCCGTCTGCTTCGGCGAACAGATGACTGTCGGTCAGTTGAACGACCAACACGGATGAGGAATGAGAGGATGCGCTCGACAATGGCCATCTCCTTGAGCGGATGTGGCCGGATTATGGTGTGAGATCGGTGCGGCGGCAAACCTGGAAAGAGGCCTGGTTCTCATCTGCGCACAGAACGTCCGGCCGCAGCGTCGCGCCGCCTCAGCGAACCGCCTCAAACTCATGCCCGCAGGCCAGGCAATGGCTCAGCCATTCACCCAGAAACACGTTGAGCTGGGCCTTTTCGTCGGGCTGGTGCATGTCGGCGTTGGGATAGGGATAAATGCCCTGAAAGCGGCGTGCATGTTCGGCGCCGATGACTTCGGCCATGCGGGCGTCGTGGTAGACCTGCACTTCGAGCACGGGCACCGGCAGCCACGGCAGGCTGTGTTCCTGGCGCACTTGCAGCGTGGTGGTGTAAGGGCAATCGAGGATAACCTCGACCGCCAGCACGCCCAGCATCTGGTCTCCCTGAGTCACGGCGACCCGGCGGGAGCGTTGTTGATTGCGCATATCGGGCAGCAAACGCATCAAGCGCGCGTAGTTCGCCTCGCAGGCGGCTTGCAGCCCGGCGAGGTCGACACGGTAGCGCTCGCGCAGAAGATTCACGACCATAGCCCCCTTACTTCAGCGCGATTGAGCGCCAGCCATTGCATGGCAATAATAGTTGCGGCGTTGACGATGCGCCCGTCTTTGACGGCTTGCATCGCGTCGTCAAATGACCATACCGAAACCCGAATGTCCTCGGCCTCTTCGACCAGCCCGTGCAGCCCACCTGCCCCCTCGCTGTCGCATTTGCCCAAGTACAGATGCACGAACTCGTTGCTGCCGCCCGGCGATGGAAAGTATTTGGTGATCGGCCAAAGGGCGTTGAACGTTAGCCCAGCTTCCTCTTGTCCCTCGCGGTGAGCAACCTCCTCGGGTTCCTCTTTTTTATCGATCAGGCCGGCGACCATTTCGATAAGCCAGGGGTTTTCATGCTTGCCGATGACGCCGACGCGGAACTGTTCGATGAGCACGACTTCATCGCGTTTGGCATCGTAGGGCAGCACGCAGACCGCATCGTGGCGAACGAACAGTTCGCGCTTGATTTCCGGGCCCATGCCGCCCGCGAACAATTCGTGGCGCAACTGAAGACGGTCGAGCTGGTAAAACCCTTTGAAACAGGTCTCACGGTGTTTAATTTCGTAATTCGTCGGCGTCGATCTGTTGCTGTCCGTCATAGGTTTCTCACTGCTTGAGCACTGTGTCCGGGCCCATCCTAACGCGCTGTGGTGCGGGATGCAGCCCTTTGAGTTCGCAAAACCGGTCACCGGGGTAGACGACTGCCGGGGAAAGCACTCTAATCCGCCCGATGGCGAACTGATTGCGCCACCTACAGTCGAAGGACGTTGCCGTTACCTCCCACGTGACGCCCCCTTATGCCGATGCCAAGGATCAACATGTCTTTTCTGAAGATCATTTCACTGGCCTGCGTGGCCCTGATTTTGGGCGCCTGCCAAAGCCTGTTCCAACCCAATCTGCGCAGTCCGCTGACCGTTCAGCGTGACGCCTCCGAGCTGATCAAGCCCGGCTGCACCACCGATGATTGCCCGCTGGTAAACATCGACACCGTGCATTTCCCCGATGAGCCGAAACTTGACGAGATCGTCCAGCGCACGCTGCTGCAACTGACCCGCAGCGACAGCGATGGTCCGGTGCCGCCAACGCTGAAGGCTTATCAGGAGCAATACCTGAGCCGCGCGCCGGCGCGCAATAGCAGCTACCTGCAGGCCAAAGTACGTGAGCAGCATGACGGAATCGTGGTCGTTGAACTGTCCAGTTACGTTGATTCAGGCAGCGGCCAGGGTAATCCGGGCCGCGCGTTCATCAACTATTCGCGCCAGCAGCAGCGCGTGCTGACACTCGCGGACATGCTGATCCCGGGTCAGGAAGCTGCATTCTGGGACAAGGCCCGCCTGGCTCATCAGGCCTGGCTGATCAGCAGCAAGCTGGACAAGGACACCGAGTTCCAGAACATGTGGGCGTTCAAGCAAACTTCCAACATTGCTCTGACGTACGGTGCGGTGATCCTCAAGTACCCGGTGACAACCATCGCCCCCTACGCCATGGGCCACATCGAGCTGAAGATCCCGTATCCGCAGTTGAACGGCATCATCAAGCCTGAGCTGTTTCCGGGCCGGAGCTGATCGGTAGAACCTGGGCCGGCGCTCGAAAAGGCGCCGGCTTTATCTTGTAACGCCCCTTCTTGCAAACGCCTCATTTAAATAACTCTTATACCTCGCCACTTCCCACATACACTTTCCCACCCGCAAACTAATACTTTAAACAGATACATTTCCCGACCGCGCCATTATTAAACTTCTTGTTTATTGACGCTATCCTGACTTAATCATTAAGTTCCGCCCTGAACTTTTTGGAACTGTCAGGGAGACGGGATGCGCTTATGGAATATCCTGCCGTCATGGTTTGAGATTGAAGACCGGCTAAGAGATGAAATCAACAGCAGAGGCCAAGGTCACTTCAGAAGTTATCTGAATGAACAGGCGCTTTCGGTCGAACTTGTATTGCGTCGTGTCGACAACATCAGAACTGCTTTTTACCGCGCCGAATTTGAAGCCAGCGCATTACTGCGCCAGCGATTCGCGGAAATCGACATAGCCGACGTGCTCTTCGATCTGATGGGCGTCGTCGGCGACATGGCC
This sequence comes from Pseudomonas sp. W2-17, assembly GCF_041060445.1. Lineage (NCBI taxonomy): Bacteria > Pseudomonadati > Pseudomonadota > Gammaproteobacteria > Pseudomonadales > Pseudomonadaceae > Pseudomonas > Pseudomonas sp. W2-17. Next base: position 362,483 of record NZ_JAUFNS010000001.1, read on the forward strand.
ATGATCATTGCGGGGAGCGCCCTGGCCGGAGGCGCGATGGGTGCGGGGGTAGGCGCCCTGGCGGGTGGCATAGGCGCGGGGCCCGGCGCATTCGCTGGGATGGCGATCGGGTTGCAAGCCAGCAGCTGGATTCTCGGGGTGCTTGGGCTGGCATCGGTCGCTGAGTTTTTCGTACAAGGTCTGCCCGCGCTGCTGGACCACTACGTGCGCGGTATCCAGGTCGCTTGGGACGGGACCCGAGGCAACGATGGGCTGAACCCGATCACACAGGACGACCCGTGGGTTGTCGATCAAGCGGCACACCACATCGCCCGCGGGCATGCCGAAGTGGTGGTCCTGCTGCTCGGCGCGGTGGTTGAGTATTTGACCCGAGGGCGCGGCAACATGGCGCTACTCGCCGGTCAGATGCGCGCCAGCAGCAAAGGCGCGCGGCTGGCGCAGTGGATGGTCAAGCATGAAGAGGGCCTTAAAGGGCGGCCTGACTTGCAGCCCGCCGGGGCTCGGGCAGGTGGGCCGACCACACCGGAGCCTAGATCCGACAGCCATCGGAAAACCGATCGACCAGGCGGGAAAAAACCGCTGGGCATGCCGGAATACAAGGTGCCATGCTTTAACGCGAGCAACCTGCACTACAGCAAAATTCCCGAGTTCGACAGGCAGCTGGGTGGACAGGAAAAAGGGTTGAATGATTTGACCGTGGCTGAGTATCTGCGGGGGCGGGAGGCGTTCAACGCGGGTGATAAGGTTAGGGATCCGGGGGTGGCCCGGCTCGCCAGAAAGGCTCTGGAAGAAGGCTTGATTAAAGACGCCATGGCCAAAATGAAGCCAGACGATACCCCGCTACTCGGAGCGAGACGCGCGGCGAAAATCATAGCGCGAGAAAAGATGAGCATCCTTGCCGCTTTGCATAACCCCGATTTGTTTGCAGGAGGGAAAGACGTCATCTCTGACTTCGGAGATGCACGTGTCAATTCAAGTATTGGCGCGCAGTGGCGAGGCAGAATAGACGGATTGGATCACGCCGCGAGCACAACGAGCGTAGATATGCGTGACAGCGCAAAAATCAACGCAAGACTGGAAAGGTGTAAATAGGGGTATGGACGAATATTACGTTTGCTTGATTGAAGAAGTCGGCCCGGAAATACATAGAAGGGAAGCTCCATTATCATCCATGGAAAAGTACACAGGGGTATTGCCATCGCAACTGTTATTACATTGGCATCGGTATGGCTGGAGCGGCTACGGAAATGGAGTATTTTGGTGCGTCAACCCGGCCGAGTACGAAGTAACCATGCGCTGTTGGCTGTCGGAGTCAGGCATTCCACATCCTGAGACCTATCATGTGATCGCAAGAGGAGCATTTGGTGATATCTACATGTGGCAGCAAGGAACCGGAAGCTGGCTAACGGTCAATGCCGTTTATGCCAGATATATGCGGACCACTCGACACATACCCGCCGAACGTTTTGATGACGAGATCAAAATCTTCTTTGCGTCCTTTGATCACACGTCGAACGACTTTGAAGATCTGTTTGAAAAAGCACTAACAGCACTCGGACCGCTGGAGCCCGATGAGATGTACGGTTTTGTCCCGGCTATCGCACTCGGCGGCCCGGCCGATCTAAAGCATCTACAGAAGGTCAAGACAATCGAGCACCTCACGTTTCTGTCCCAGCTCACTCCGCTGACAGACTGGGGATTCCCGGACCTCGACTCGCTTTGAGTCGCCCGTCAGCCCTGAGCCTGGTTGTTCTGTTCCAGGCCCGGCCCGCTGAGTTAATGCCGCACATCGGCCTCGAATGCAGGCGACCTCCCCCGCGCCAAAACCCATTGCAACACACCCGCCACAACGAGTGCGGGCAGCGTTGCGCCGATGTCCGGATACAGGTTCGCCAGCAGATGGTAAGTGCAGATCCCGCCGATCCACGCCAGTAGCGTCATCCAGCGCAAGCCCGCTGTCGCAACGCCCTGACGACGGCGACGCAGGATGAAGTGATCCACCAGCACCACGCCGAACAGCGGCGCGAACACGGAAGCGATCATCAGCAGGAAGTTCTGGTACTGCGCCAGCGGCGCGAAGCAGGCGATCAGCGTGCAGATGACGCCAATGGCCAGTGCCAGGTGCTCGACTTTGGCCTTAAGCAAAATCCCGCTCGACACGGCAGCGGAGTGAATGTCGGCGAACGCGTTTTCCGATTCGTCCAGCAGGATCAGCAACAACGGAATGCCCATCCCCGCACCCGCGAGCGCCAGCAACAGCGCATTGGCTTCACCACTTGGCGCGAAGGCCAGGGTGTACGCCACGCCAAGGGACATCAGCCAGAAATTGCCGATGAAGAAGCCCAGCGCTGTGCCACCGAACACGCCGGCGGCGCGCTTGCCGAAGCGGGAATAGTCCGCAATCAGCGGCAGCCACGACAGCGGCATTGCGATGGCAATGTCGAAGCCGACGGCAAACGGCATCGAACCATCTCCCGCCCGCGACCACAGGGCCGTTAAATTGGCCTTGCTGAACAAGTTAAACGTCAGCCAGGCGCACGCCGCCAAGAGCAGCCAGATGCCCCATTTGCGCAGAATTTGCCGAACGAAGGCCAACGGACCACTCACCGCCAGCAGGGTCGCGAGGGCGCCGAACACAAGGGTCCAGAGCATGGGGTTGGCCCAGAGGCTGCCTTCGGAAAAAGCGCCCGCGCCCAACAGGCTGGCGGCGTCGCGCATGAAGATGATTTCGAAGGAGCCCCAGCCCACCAGTTGCAGCAGATTGAGAATCGCCGGAACGCCTGCGCCTTTGCTGCCGAGGCTGAGCTTGAGCGCCGCCATCGATGACAGGCCGGTGTCACTGCCAATGACGCCAACCGCGGCGAGCAGCAATACGCCGACCAATGTGCCGAGCAGGATCGCCAGCATCGAGCCGGACATACCCAATCCCGGCGCAAGCAACGCGCCGGTCTGCAGGACCATGAGGCCGATGCCGAGGGAAAACCACAGAGAGAACAGATCGCGCCCGCCAAAAACCCGCTTGGCGGCGGGTACGGGGGCGTCGGGTGAATAGGTGCCGGGTGTGTTCACTTTTGTGTCTCGCTGAAACTTATGATTGATCGTGCCCACGCTCAGCGTCCTAAGTGACGCAGAGCGTCAGGGGTGGCATTACCACGCAGAGCGTGATCGCGGCCTGCTTTTCCTTGCAACTTGTGACTTGCCGCTTGCCGCTTGCCGCTTGCCGCTTGCCGCTCAGACCTTCTTGTAAAGCTGACTGCCTTCCTGCCTGAACCGCTCGGCCTGTTCGCGCATGCCTTCGTCGACCGACACGTCCACCGCGGTGATCTTCTGGTTGGCGGCGTACTCGCGCACTTCCTGGGTGATCTTCATCGAGCAGAATTTCGGCCCGCACATGGAGCAGAAATGCGCGACCTTGGCCGAGTCTTTCGGCAGCGTCTCGTCGTGGTAGGCGCGCGCGGTGTCCGGGTCCAGCCCGAGGTTGAACTGGTCTTCCCAGCGGAATTCAAACCGCGCCTTGCTCAGCGCGTTGTCACGAATCTGCGCACCGGGATGTCCTTTCGCGAGGTCCGCTGCGTGGGCGGCGATCTTGTAGGTAATGATCCCGGTCTTGACGTCATCCTTGTTCGGCAATCCCAAATGCTCCTTGGGCGTGACGTAACACAGCATCGCGCAGCCAAACCAGCCGATCATGGCCGCGCCGATCCCCGACGTGATGTGGTCGTAACCCGGTGCGATGTCGGTGGTCAGCGGGCCGAGCGTATAGAACGGCGCCTCGTCGCAGCACTCGAGCTGCTTGTCCATGTTCTCTTTGATCAACTGCATCGGCACGTGGCCCGGGCCTTCGATCATGCATTGCACGTCGTGTTTCCAGGCGATCTTGGTCAGCTCGCCGAGGGTCTCCAGCTCGCCGAACTGCGCTTCGTCGTTAGCGTCGGCAATCGACCCCGGACGCAGGCCGTCGCCCAGGGAGAAGCTGACGTCATAGGCCTTCATGATTTCGCAGATGTCGTCGAAGTGGGTGTAGAGGAAGTTTTCCTTGTGATGGGCCAGGCACCATTTGGCCATGATCGAACCGCCGCGGCTGACGATCCCGGTCACGCGCTTGGCGGTCAGCGGCACGTAACGCAGCAGTACACCGGCGTGAATGGTGAAATAGTCGACGCCCTGCTCCGCCTGCTCGATCAGCGTGTCGCGGAACAGCTCCCACGTCAGGTCTTCGGCCGCGCCACCGACCTTTTCCAGCGCCTGATAAATCGGCACGGTGCCGATGGGCACGGGCGAATTGCGGATGATCCACTCGCGGGTTTCGTGAATGTGCTTGCCGGTGGACAGGTCCATGACCGTGTCCGAACCCCAGCGAATGCCCCACGTCAGTTTCGCCACTTCTTCTTCGATGGACGAACCCAGCGCGCTGTTGCCGATGTTGCCGTTGATCTTCACCAGAAAGTTGCGCCCGATGATCATCGGCTCGAGCTCAACGTGGTTGATGTTGGCAGGGATGATCGCGCGACCGCGGGCGATTTCTTCGCGCACGAACTCAGGGGTGATCTCTTTCGGAATGCTCGCACCGAAGCTGTGGCCGGGGTGCTGCTGGATGAGCAGACCAGCGGCGCGGGCTTCCTGCAGCTTCATGTTCTCGCGGATGGCGACGTATTCCATCTCGGCGGTGATGATGCCCTGACGCGCGTAGTGCATCTGGCTGACGTTGGCGCCCGCGTTTGCCCGACGCGGATTGCGCACATGGGCGAAACGCAGCCGGGTCAGTTCGGCATCGGCCAAGCGCTGCTGACCGAAGTTCGAGGTCAGTCCCGGCAGGCGTTCGGTGTCAGCGCGGGACTCGATCCACGGAGAGCGCACGTCGGCCAGGCCCTTGCGCACGTCAATGATGACGTTGGGGTCGGTGTACGGGCCGGAGGTGTCGTACACACAGACCGGCGCGTTGATCTCGCCGCCGCTGTTTGTTCCAGAGCTCTTTGTTTCAGAGAAGGCAGTCGGCGTGACGTCCAGGCTGATCTCGCGCATGGGCACGAGGATGTCCGGACGCGAGCCCTGGACGTAGATTTTCTGCGAGCGGGTAAACGGTTGAACCGACCCCGAGTCGACTTGGGCGGATTCACTCAGATTGGCGTTTTTTAGTGTTGTACTCATCACGGGCTCTCCAGACATCATCCAGCAGCGGAATGAATTGTCGGAGCTTGAGCCTGATGAACACGGACGGATGCACCCTGAGACGGCATGGATGCTGAGAATCGAAAGGCGCGGACTGTTCAGAAAATGAACAAAGACGACCCCGGACGACACTCAAGAGGACTCGCCGGGAGACGAGAAATCTTGTTCCCTACGCAGGCGCTAACCTGATCAGGTTCAACGGGATCCGGATTATCCGATCTCAGCCTCATATCAAGGCACCCCGACAAGAACGGCGTCAGTCTAGTCGCGGCGCAGGCCAAACGCCAAGCGCGGAATTCAAACGCGCGTTAAATGGCTGATTTGCCCGATTGTTGTCCCTACCCGCTGGAACTACACTCGCTACGCGTCGCCAAAGCCATCTGGATCAGACGCAACGTCACCGTCTTCATACCGCTTGAATTACTAGGGAATGTCTATGCTGCGCAAACTTTCACTGGCCATTGCCGTGTCGTGTGCTTCGAATGCGATGGCCGGGGCAGCAGACATGCCGCTGCCGACCAGGACCGGTTTGGTCAGTGTGTATCAGGAAGCGGTCAACAATAACGCCGACCTTGCTGCAGCCCGCGCCAGCTACGACGCGCAGAAGGAAATCGTGCCTCAGGCACGCGCCGGTCTGTTGCCGAACATCTCCGGCGGCGCCGACATCAATGCCACCCGCACCTCGATTGACCAGCCCTCTGCCGTCATCAGCCGCAGTGGCACGGTCTATCGCGCGACCTTGAGTCAGCCGATCTTCCGTGCTGACCGCTGGTTCCAGCTCAAGGCCGCGAAGGACGTCAACGAACAGGCGATCCTGCAGCTCTCGGCCACTGAGCAGAACCTGATTCTGCAAAGCGCCGAAGACTACTTCGCCGTGCTCCGCGCAGAGGACAATCTGGCCTCGACCAAAGCAGAGGAAGCGGCGTTCAAGCGCCAGCTCGATCAGGCCAATGAACGCTTCGACGTCGGCCTGTCGGACAAGACCGACGTGCTCCAGGCCCAAGCCAGTTACGACACCGCCCGCGCTGCGCGGATCGTCGCCAAGCGCCAGGTGGACGATGCCTTTCAGGCGCTGATCACCCTGACCAACCGTGACTACAACTCCATTGAAGGCATCGTGCACACCCTGCCGGTGCTCGCGCCAACGCCCAACGACGCGAAGGCCTGGGTCGACACGGCAACGCAGCAGAACCTGAATTTGCTGGCCAGCAACTACGCCGTCAGCGCCGCCGAAGAAACCCTGCGTCAACGCAAGGCAGGCCACGCACCCACCGTCGACGCGGTGGCGCAGTACGAGAAGGGCGACAACGACCCGCTGGGTTTCACCAACCCGAACTACACCGGCCAGAGTTTCCACGGCAGCGTCGAGCAACGCACCATCGGCCTGCAGGTGAACATCCCGATTTACAGCGGTGGCCTGACCAGTTCTCAGGTCCGCGAGGCTTACGCTCGTCTCGGTCAGAGCGAGCAGCAGCGTGAAGGACTGCGCCGCCAGGTGGTGGAAAATACCCGCAACCTGCACCGCGCGGTGAACACCGATGTCGAGCAGGTGCAGGCGCGCAAACAGTCGATCATCTCCAACCAGAGCGCACTGGAAGCCACGGAAATCGGCTATCAGGTCGGCACGCGCAACATCGTCGACGTGCTCGATGCACAGCGTCAGCTGTACGCGTCGGTGCGCGACTACAACAACACCCGTTACGACTACATCCTCGACAACCTGCGTCTGAAGCAGGCTGCCGGCACATTGAGTCCTGGGGATCTGCAGGATCTTTCGCGCTTCCTGAAGGCCGATTACAACCCCGACAAAGACTTCCTGCCGCCGGACCTGGCGAAAGAAGCGGCGAAGAACTTCGAGCGGCCGACGGAGCGGTGACAGGCCGATTGAAAGGATCCGGCGACCCGAGTAGCATCCGCGCGATACAGTGAATACATGTATTGCGGAGAAGTCGCATGCCTACCTCAATTCGCCTCACCCCCGAGACTGAAGCACGTCTCGACGTTCTCGCGGCTAGCACCGGCCGGACCAAAGCCTTTTATTTGCGTGAAATTATCGAGCAAGGTTTACCTGAGCTTGAAGAGTATTACCTGGCAGCGGACGTACTCGAACGCGTCCGAAAGGGCAAGGAAGCCACTTATTCATCCAGCGATGTAAGGAAAGAGCTTGGCCTGGACGATTAAGTACACCGAGACGGCATAGAAACAGCTCAAGAAGCTCGACAAGCAAACCGCCCGGCGCGTGCTTGACTTCATGGACGAACGGGTGGCTGTCAGAGACGACCCTTGCAGCGTGGGGAAAGGGCTAACAGGTCCCAAGGGCGGGCTGTGGCGCTATCGAATTGGGGATCTACGAGTAATCTGCGATATCCAAAACGGCGAGCTAACCATTTTGGTCATCGAACTGGGCAATCGTCGGGAGGTTTACCGGTAGCACCTTCATGTCCCGCTCAACCACTCTGCTACCGCTTCGCGCCAAGTCCCGGGCAAGCGCGCTCATGCATTGGATTTGCGCGGAACGCACGATGTCGTTATGCGCAAGCCCTCAAGATGACCGCTTGCTCGCCAACATCAGCCCAACAACCTTCCAATCCCATCCAGCAACCTCTGCAACGCCCCTTGATTGGCCTTCATCACGGCCATTCCGGCATCGGCCATTGCCTTGGCCTTCTCGGGCTGGTCGATCAAATCACGTACCGTTGCGGCCAATGCGGCCGCGTCACTAACTTCCTCCAACGCGCCGGCATGACGCAGCATCGCGGCGATTTCGAGGAAGTTGAACAGGTGCGGACCGCTGAGAACGGGCTTATCCAGCGCCGCAGGCTCCAGCAGGTTATGGCCGCCGTTGGGCACCAGGCTGCCGCCGACAAACGCGATGTCGGCGAGCGCATACAGAAACAGCAACTCACCCATGGTGTCGCCCACCAGAACCGAGGTCTCCGGCGTTACCGGGTCGGCCGTCGAACGACGAACGCTGGAGAATCCCTGCTGCTGACTCAGCTCAAACACGCCATTGAACCGTTCGGGGTGACGGGGCACGAGAATCAACAGCGCGCCGGGATGGGTTTCCATTACCGTGCGATGGGCCGCCAACACCACCTCGTCTTCGCCCGCGTGGGTACTGGCGGCAATCCACACCGAACGCTGCAAGGTCTGCCATTGCTCACGCTGCTGAGCGGCACGCTCCAGCAGCTGCGGATCGATGGTCAGGTCGAACTTGATCGAGCCCGTCACGGTGACGCACTCGGGCCGAGCGCCCAGGTCACGGAAGCGCTGGGCCTCGGTTTCGGTCTGCACGGCAATCAGGCTCATCTCGGCGAGCATCGGCCGAGTCAGCCCGGCGAAGCGTCCGTAGCCGCGAGCCGAACGCTCTGACAACCGCGCGTTCGCCAGCACCGTTGGTATGCCGCGCTTCGCACACTGATGAATGTGATTGGGCCACAGCTCGGTTTCCATGATCACGCCGATCTTCGGCTGGATGTGATCGAGAAAACGCCCGGCTGCCCACGGAAAGTCATAGGGCAGGTAGCAATGCTGCACGCGCGGCTCGTGGGCGAACAGCGACTGAATGCGCTCCGAGCCGGTCGGCGTCATGCAGGTGATGGTGACCGGCAATTGCGGATAGCGGGCCAGCAAGGCGCGAATCATCGGCGCAGCGGCGATGCTCTCGCCCACCGACACGGCATGCACCCAGATCCCGCCGCGCTGCATGGCGGGCAAGCCCATGGCGAAGCGCTCGCCGACCCGTTGCGCGTAGGCCGGCGCCTTGCGCGAACGCAGCCACAGGCGCAGGGCGATCAATGGGAGGCCGAGGTGGAACAGGATGCTGTAGAGGGTTCTATTCATGGGCGCGGAGTTTATCAGCCAAACGCTGTCAGATTTCCATCGAGCTTCGCACATATCTTGCCCGGCGCATTTCGCCAGCCGCCACCCCGCCAGCCCGAAAGGCGCCGGTTGTTCAGTACCGGGTAAAGCCGCTTTAATGACGGCCATTGAAAAGGAGCAACACCATGTCTGCGTACTACCTGCTGGCCATCGCCATCTGTGCCGAGGTCATCGGCACCGTGTCCATGAAAGCCGTCAAAGGCCTGAGCACGCCGATCCCGCTGCTGCTGGTGATCGTCGGTTACGCCATTGCGTTCTGGATGCTCACGCTGGTGGTTCGCACCATCCCGGTTGGCGTGGCCTACGCCGTGTGGGCGGGCATGGGCATCGTCATGGTCAGCATCGCCGCGCTGTTTATTTATGGGCAGAAACTGGACTTGCCTGCCATCGCCGGCATGGGCCTGATCGTCGCAGGCGTCGTGGTCATCCAGCTGTTCTCGAAGACGGCCGGTCATTAAGGGGGGGTTACTGAAAAGTGCCTTCCCCTATAATGCCGGCATTCGTTTCGCCATTTGAGGTGCCCATGTCATCTGCTATTTCCACTGACGTCCTGATTGTCGGCGCGGGCGTTGCCGGTCTCTGGCTCAACGCGCGGCTGCGGCATCAGGGCTTTTCGACGGTGGTGGTGGAAAAAGCCAGCCTGGGTGGCGGCCAGACATTAAAATCCCAGGGGATCATTCACGGCGGCGCCAAATACGCCCTGCACGGCGCGCTGTCCGGCGCCTCCGAAGCGATCGCTGACATGCCCCGCCGCTGGCGCGAGGCTCTGGCCGGCAAAGGCGAGCTGAACCTGTCGGGCGTACGCTTGCTTTCGGAAGCCCATTACCTGTGGTCGCCCGGCACCCTCGCCGGCAATCTCACCAGCTTCTTCGCCAGCAAGGCCGTGCGCGGGCGCGTTGATCAGGTCAAGGGCAGCGACCTGCCCCCTGCGCTCCAGGATCCGCGCTTCAAAGGCAAGGTGTATCGGCTGGCCGAACTGGTCATCGACATCCCCAGTCTAGTGAAAAAACTGGCGGAGCTGGCGGGCGACAGCCTGCTTGCGGGTCAGGACATCGAGCCGCTGCGCCGCGACGGCGAACTGGTCGGCCTGCGCGTCGACGGCCGCGACATCAACGCCCAGCGTGTGGTGCTCAGTGCCGGCGAAGGCATGGCCGATTTGCTCAAGGCGCTGAACGTGAGCCAGCCAGCCATGCAACGCCGCCCGCTGCACATGGTGCTGGTCAAAGGCCCGACGCTCAAACCGCTGTACGCGCATTGCCTGGGTGGCGGGCCGAAACCACGAATCACTGTCACAACGCATCCGGCGGCAGACGGCCAGTGGGTCTGGTACCTGGGCGGCGACATTGCCGAAGCCGAAGGCGTCGCCCGTGACCCTGCCGAGCAGATCGCCGCCGCGAAAAAAGAGCTCGCGAATCTGCTGCCCTGGGTCGATCTCAGCGAGGCGCAGTTCGCCACCCTCCGCGTGGACCGCGCCGAGCCGCAGCAAAGCGGTCTGGTGCGCCCGGACAACGCCTTTGTCGACGTGCAGGGTCGCTTGCTGGTCGGCTGGCCTACCAAACTGGCGCTGGCCCCCGACTTCGCCGATCGCGTGCTGGCCTCGTTGTCCCGGGATGACATTCACCCGACCCCGCAGCCGCCGCACACCGACTTCCCCAAGCCGCCCCTCGCCATTCCTGTCTGGGATCAACTGCTGCCATGAAGACCCTGCACGATCTGCATCGGCCGCTCGGCAGCCTCGGTATCAACGTCTCCCCCTTGGGCCTGGGCACGGTGAAGCTGGGCCGCGATCAGGGCGTGAAGTACCCCAACGGCTTCACGATTCCCGACGACGTCGAAGCGCAGATGCTGCTGAAGCTGGCGCGGGATCTGGGCATCAACCTGATCGACACCGCCCCGGCGTACGGTCGCAGCGAAGAGCGCCTCGGCCCGCTGCTGCGCGGGCAGCGCAAGGACTGGGTGATCGTCAGCAAGGTCGGCGAGGAATTCGAAGCCGGCCAGTCTCGGCATGATTTCAGCGCCGAACATACGCGGTTGTCGGTGGAACGCAGCCTGCAGCGCCTGGAAACCGACTTCATCGATCTGGTGCTGGTGCATTCCGACGGCAACGACCTGCACGTGCTCAACGAATGCGGCGTCTACCAAACGCTGGCCGAACTCAAGGCTGAGGGCAAGATTCGCGGGTTCGGTTTCTCCGGCAAGACCGTCGAAGGCGGGCTGTTGGCGTTGCAGGACGGCGACTGCGCGATGGTCACCTACAACCTCAACGAACAGGGCGAAAAGCCGGTCCTCGACTACGCTGCTGCACACGGCAAAGGGGTGCTGGTCAAAAAAGCGCTGGCCAGCGGGCACGTTTGCCTGAGCCCCGGTGTCGATCCTGTGCGTGCCAGTTTCGAGCTGCTGTTTGAACATCCCGGCGTCACCGGTGCTATCGTCGGCACCATCAACCCGCTGCATCTGGCCCATAACGTGGCAACCGCCGCTGCCGTGATCCGTCGTCAGCCCTGAGACAAACGGCCGACCCCAACGCAAGAAGGAGCCGATATGCCGCGAACCCTGATTCGAAAGAACCCCAGCAACTTCAAGACCCTGCCGTTATTTGTCGAAGCCACCCCGGAAAGCCTGACCTACCAGAGCATCGGGATGCCGCTGAATTTCACCCAGACCCTGGCCCGGCGTCGCAAGATCGACGTGGAGGACAGCGAACGGTTTTCCACCGAACTGGCCAATCTCGGCGTCTCGGTGCGCCTGACCCTGCGCTGGCAAAACCGCGATTACTGGGTGCTGGTTCGCCAGCGCCGTCAGGACCGTGGCGATGTGGTGCTCAAGCTGATCTCCGGCTACGTTCCCGCCCACGAACTCAACCTGCCGTTGCACACGGCGGTGCAGGAAGTCGCCGAGGAATGCCTGATCGAGACGCCGCAAGGCTGGCTCGGTGGGCGCTTCAATGAAACCTGGCTGCCAGCGCCTTATGCGGCAGCGTTGCATTACCGCGAAGCGATGCCCTTTCGCCTCACGCCGCTTTCCGGCGCGGCACGCCCTGTACGTTGCGGGAGCCTGACCCTGATTGAACGGCCCCGCGCTTACGTGCATTTGCCGACGGCGTCGTTGCAACTGATCTACGACATGCGCCTGGAGGTCCCGAAAGAAGCTCGCCCGCTGAGCCTGTTTCACGTCGATGAAAGCCTGGAGAACAACGAGCTGGTGGCGCGCCTCAATCGCAGCAAACCGGATCTGTACCTGATGCCGCTGGAAAACGGCTCGCCCCTGCCCGAGCTGTACACCCTGAAGAACGACAAGCTTTCCCCTGCCGGTACGCGCGGCCTGTATCTGGCCGAGAGCTTCGCCCCGCAAGAAGGCTGGGTGGTGCGCGAGGAGCGGATTCGCTGGAAGGACTGGCTGGTGCAGCAGGGCCTCACACCGAAGAAGAAGCCCAAATCAGGACTGACCAAGCTGCGAATCAAGGCGCGGCGACTGGTCAGGCTGGTTCGCAGCGGCCTGCACAAATAGGCCGCCGCTTAGCCTTTGTCGGAGAGGCGTTTGTCACGCCAGGTGCGCAGACGGGCGAAGAAGTGGAAATAGCGATTCTCACGCTTGCCCATCCCGCGCTTCGGTGAGAACGACTCTTCAGCGAAGGCGCCGGTGATGCGCACTCGCGAAGCAGTGGTCGGCAGCGTGCACACCCGGGCGTCCGCCTCAAGCAATGCGTACTTGAGCAAGCGTTCCGAGTGCAGCTTGCGACCTGTCGCTTCGCAGAACTGGAAGATGCGCTCGACCCGCTTGCCATAGGCGCGGTACACGTCGCGGCCGCAGATGGCGAAGCGATCGTTCAACCCGCCCCACCACTGCCAGTCCGGAATATAGGCGTTCAGCCGTCGTGCGTGGGGCGAATGAAAGACATAGCCCGGCAGCGGCGAATGGAAGAAATTGTCCGGGCGCACGAACACCACGAAGTCCGGATCGAACGACTCCATCATGCCCGTGACCGTGTGCAGGGAATTGAGCTGATAGATCAGGTTGCGCAGAGAGACGTGCTCGTCGCCCCAGGTGTCGCCCATCGCCTTGACCCGCTCGAAATCCCAGCGCTCCAGCACGCCATCCGTGGGTTCGAGAACCCCCGTCATCGGCTTGAAAACGTCGTAGTTATTGGCCGTCAGCTCGCCCTTCTCCGCCGAGCGCTGGTTGTGCACTTCGTCAATTTTGTAGAGGTGGTAAAAGCATTTGACGTTGCTGCCCTTCGGCAACTGGCCAAGGACGTTTTCCTCTATGGAGGGAAAACAGATTTCCGAGTTGCGCGGGATACCAAAAAACGCGACCGCAATGTTCAGCACTGACAAACTCTCCGGGATCAATGGCGATGCGCCTGGACACGCGCGCGCAAGCGGCGGACGGCCTCGTTCATTTACGAAACAACAGCGTGCGCCACCAACTCCGGGGCTTGAGGGCGATCACTTCGACGTCGGCGCCCAGCAGCCAGTTGCGCTCATAGTCCCAGGCGTGGCCGCCCCAGAGCTTGCCGGCTTCGTTGGAAAAACCGAGGGTCATGAGCCTGTAGCGGTAACCGGCATGAGCGCGCAGCCAGTCGAGCAGCACCAGCACGTTGAACCCTGTGGAGGGACCCACGAAGCGCTTGCCGTTGGGACGATCGACCGGGTAATGCTCGGCCAGCGCCGGCAACGGAATGCGGTCCCAATACAGCGCAACGTCAGGCAGCGGGCACAGCGGCACGGCGCATCCTACCAGCAGCGTAAAGCAGCGCGAGTCAGGCCGGGCAACGAGCTTCTGTACGTCAGCGGTGGCGGGCAGGCCAAAGAAGTAACGGTCTGGCGCATTGAAGCCGTGGACGAACAGGTTGACGCTTTCAGGCTTCAACAAAGCGGCCTTGATGCACAGATTGAAGCTGACCACCACATCATCGGCGCCCACGCCCAAGGCATCGAAATCGGCTGGGGTGATGGCTGGATTGTTGGCGATCAGGATGACCCGTGCAGCGTTCGCCAGGCACTGGCGCAGCGGTGCGGGAAGCGTGCCAAACACGTCCTGATCGGCGCCCGGCAATACAAGGGGTTCACTGGGCGCGGCGCTGTCGTGGTTTGACGGCAACGTCATCAGGCCGGCACCTGCATGCCATGGCGCCATTTGACCCAGGCACGGGTCAGCGCGGATGGACGCCGCCACGGCCGCATCGGCCGCTGAATTTCATCGGCCAGATCGCGGCCCACACGGGCAAAGGCATAGCGCTCTTCGGCAAATCTTTGCCCTTCGCTGGCGATGCGCGCGGCAAGCTCGGGATCACTCTGCAGCAGGCGGATCTTCTCGACGGCTTCGTCTTCGGAGCGGTAGAACATGACGTTGCGCCCCTCTTCGAAACCCAGCAGATCATCCTCTTCACCCTGGCTCCATGCGAGCAGCACGCAACCGCAGGCCATGGCTTCGAAATTCTTGATCATGAACTCGCCCATGCCGATGTCGGCACTGACGAAAACCCTGATGCGATTGAGGGTTTCAAGGTACTCGGCGCCAGAGGCCGTGCGCGTCACCAGCATGCCGGCGCGCTGCGCGAGGTTTTCCACCAGTTGCTTGCGCCGGGAATACTCGCGGCTTTTCAGGCTGCCCAGAAAACCCACCGGAATGTCTCGGGGTTGGCCGAGATTGCGCAGCATTTCCTGGTCGTAGCCCTTGGACACGAATACCGCATCAAGGCCCTCGCCGCGCATGCGCCGCGCGACAACCGCACCGGAAACCAGTGCGCGACTCCACGGCAGCTGCCGGTACAAGCGTGAATACATGCCGTGGTATTTGCTGGCGCTCATGTAGTTCTGATACGCATCGTGCTCAAGAAAAATCAGCCCCGGAATGCACTTGAGCACTGCGCGCTGGCGAGCAAGCCGTTTGACCCGGGAGAAGATCACCACCCGGTCGTAGCGCTGATAGTCGACCGAGGCCAGAAACGGCCCGAGATTCAGCTGCTGTTGCTTGCTCAGGCGAAAGATGACGCAGTCGTCACAATGCTGCCGCACGGTTTCGTACAAACCGTCCAGTATGACGCGCTGTTCATCCATCACCAGTAACATGACTTTCATACGTTCATATACCGAACTGCGAATACAAAAATGGCAGCGGCAAGGGGTGCCACTTTGCGCTGCGGGCGTCGGATCAGTCCTGACTGCGGATCTTGTCGACGATGGCTGTCGTCGAGCTGTTGGCAACCAGTCCCAGCACTTTCACGGTGCCGCCATAAGAGGCGACGATGTCCGCGCCGACGACCTGGTCAACCGAGTAGTCCCCGCCCTTTACCAGCACGTCCGGACGCACATGGGTCAAGAGGTTTTCCGGGGTGCCTTCGGGGAAGCTGATGACCCAGTCCACCGCGCCCAGACCGGCCAGCACGGCCATGCGCCGATCAACGCTGTTGATCGGGCGGCCCGGGCCTTTCAGGCGACTCACCGACGCGTCATCGTTGACCGCCACGATCAGCCGATCGCCCTGGGCGCGGGCCTGTTCCAGGTAGGTGACATGGCCCGCGTGGAGAATGTCGAAGCAGCCGTTGGTGAACACGATGGTTTCGTTATGGGCACGGGCGTCGTCGATGGCCAGCAGCAGTTGATCAAGGGTCAGCACGCCGCGCTCGGAGCCTTCGGCGCGCTGGATGGCGCGACGCAACTCGGGCGCGCTGATCGCCGCCGTGCCGAGCTTGCCCACGACGATGCCAGCCGCAAGGTTCGCCAGCGCGACCGCGTGAGGCAATTCCTCCCCCGCTGCAATGGCGGCTGCCAGCGTGGAAATGACCGTATCCCCAGCACCCGTCACGTCGAAGACTTCCCGTGCGCGGGCCGGAAGATGCAGCGTTGGCTGATCCGGACGCAGCAGGGTCATGCCATGTTCACCACGGGTGACCAGCAACGCACCCAGATCGAGGTCTTTCATCAACGCGGCGCCTTTGGCGACCAGCTCTGCCTCGTCGACGCAATGGCCGACGATGGCTTCGAATTCACTGAGGTTGGGAGTGATCAGGCTGGCGCCACGGTAGATCGCGAAGTCTTTGCCCTTGGGGTCGGCGAGCACGGGAATACCACGGTCCCGGGCTGCCTTGATCAGGACTTGATGATTCTTCAGCGCGCCTTTGCCGTAGTCGGACAGGACCAGCACCTTGATACCGTCGAGCAAGGCATCAACCTCGCGGCTCAGGGCCTCGGGGTCAGTGGCAAAGGGTTCTTCGAAGTCGATGCGCAGGAGCTGCTGGTGCCGGCTCATGACGCGCAATTTGACGATGGTGGGCTGATGGGCGATGCGCTGGAAGCTGGCGATCACGCCAGCGGCCTTAAGGCTGTTACTCAGGCTGTCGGCGGCTTCGTCGGTGCCGGTGACACCAACCAGGGACGCCTTGGCGCCCAGCGCTGCAATGTTCAACGCCACGTTGGCAGCACCGCCCGGACGGTCTTCGATCTGGTCAACTTTGACCACCGGCACCGGTGCTTCAGGGGAGATTCTGGAAGTGCCACCGTGCCAGTAGCGGTCGAGCATGACATCGCCGACAACTAACACTTGAGCCTGATCAAAACGCGGCATGGACAACTTCATCGAACAACCCGTGGCAGAAATGGACAAGGACGGAATCTTAGCACAGCGATCAGCGCTGGCTGGCCGGTTGGCCTCGAATCCCTTAGTGCTTGAAACAGCGCTTCAGATGGCGCTTTAAAGGGTGCATCGACTGTTACGACTCAGGGCGCGGAAAGCGGCGCACCCAGAACACCTCGTGACGGCGCACGGCCTTGCGGAAGAATTCGTCGTCTCCCGTCAGCGGCCATTCGCGACCGGCCAGCCAGCGTTGAATCTGCCGGCGCAGGCGCTTCTTCAGGGGTGGCGGTCCCTGGAGATCGTGCTGCATCGCCAGGGCCATGGCCTTATCCAGTTGCACGTCCGAACTGAGCGACGTACTCCAGAGCTGATCCACCGACGGCGCTTCAACAAACGGCGGCAGCGCGACGCCTTTACCGGCCAAACCCATGGGCCAGCGGTCGTTGTCGTGCAGGTGGTTGGCGTAGAACAGCGCCACCTCGGGTGTGTGCGCGCTTCTGCTCACCGCTTGGTATAACGCCTGGGTCGTCGCAATGTGGTCAGCGTGAGGGTCGAGTTGCGGGTGCGGCATGACAATGACGTCCGGCCGGTGAGCGTCGAGCAGCGCAGCGAGATCGGCCACGAGATTGTTCCAGGTCGGCGCGCCGTCCTGATCCCCCGGCAAAAGCAAAGAGTTGTGCTGCCGCGCGCTGCGGGTATCGGTCTCTGCCGATTCGCGAGAACCAAACGGCTGATCCGGCGACTGGGCCATGGCCGGCAATTGCAGGCAGTAGTAGCCCAGTTGCACGCACTGACTCTGGGGCACACCGCCCCACAGTGGAATCGCCAGGCTGTCCCACGTACGCAAACGCCCCTTGAGCCGGGCAGCATCGACGCGGTTCAGCCCCAGTTGTTCGTAGCGTTCGGCCTCGATTTCGCCCTGGGTCACCGTAACGATGCTGCAATCCGCCGCCTGGCTGTACAGGCCAAAGGCTGCCAGTTCGGCGTCGTCGGCGTGGGGCGCGAGGATCATCAACCGTTGCTGGCGGTAATCCGGGTTGCTCAATACGTATAAGCGGGCGGCGCTGGCGATGCGGCAGAAGCCGCCTTTGAGGCGCAACGTGCTGTCCGCGACGACGTCCCGCTGCCCGGTGAGGTTCACGTAGCGACGCCCGGCAAAACCTCGCTCGAAATCCTGGCGGTCGTCGCCTGCCAGCACATACGGGTCCAGCCAGCGACCGAGCCAGGTGCTGCGCAAATCGAGCTCCAGTAGCAGGGTTTCGCCTTCGCCCAGCGGCTCGCTCAGTTGCAGCATGCCATTGACGACAGAAACAGGCTGCGCCTGGACCGCGTCAGGAAACTGGTAGTGGTAATCGCTCTTGGGCGAATAAAACAGATGGTCGGAGAACCAGGCCTCATGGGCAATCCAGGCGGCAAGTATCAGCAACGGCACCAGCCACCACGCGACCCAGATGCCAATGCCGATCAGCAGCACCAGACCGATGATCAGCGCCAGACGCTTGTTGCGCCGATGTCGTTTCAGAAGCTGCTGCTTGCGCCCGGACATGTCATCCAACCTTGTAGACAGGTACCGTCTGGCACCAGCGGTCTTTGTATTCGCGATCGGAACGGCCGAAGGAATAGCGCAATGGCTTGTTCACCGCCCTCGCATCAGCCCAGGCGTTCTGGGTGTTGACGAAGCTCAGCACACTGCCGGCGCTCAACGCCTGATGGGCCGGATCGACACCGCCGTTAATGTATTCGACGGACACCCAGTGTGGCGACTCGACCCTGTACAGCACCTGAGCGGCAATGGGCTTGCCCTCCAGCAGAATCATCGAGCCGGTCATGAACTCGCGCATCAGCTCGAACACCCTGGCCAGATGGTCCTTGCCCGGCACGTCGAAGCCCCAACGCGCATGAAACAGGCTGGAGTAAATGCGGGCTTGTTCCTCGGACGTGAAATCCAGCATCGGCTGCACGACCCCGCCCGCCTCCTCAAGCAAACGCTGCTCGCGGCGCTGGTTGTAGCGAAACTTCTTGGAATAGTCCTCAGGCGCGCGGGCGATGGCCAGGCTCTCGGCTTGCGGCTTGAGGGTGCCGATCTGACCGGCGTTCAACTCAGACACATAACTCATGCGCTGGCGTACCGGCACTGTTGCACCGGGCGCAATCGGCAGAATGATTTCCGCGTTACCCAGATCGAACACACGCCGATTACGCTGCTTCAGCACGTTCTTGGCCAACGCCAGATCCCGGCCCCAGCAGGCCACCGCAGCAACGACGTTGCCGTCTTGCAGCCAACCCAGATACCGAACCGGAATGTCAGCCAGCCCGGCCAGGCGCTCGATCACCTGCGGGTGCGTGGCAACGCTGCCGCCGAACTGCTGCCACGTGGTGGCGTAGGTGGTCGCATCAATCGGGGTCCAGCCTCGCTCACGCCATGCGCGCAAGTGACTCAGCATGCATCGACTGCCCGGTCGATTTCGACAGGCTCGTCTTCTTCGAACTGTTTGGCATGCAGGCGCGTGTAGTAACCGTTCTGCGCCAGCAGCTCGGCATGGGAACCGCGCTCGACAATGCGGCCTTCGTCCATGACCAGAATGACGTCGGCTTTTTCGATGGTGGTCAGGCGGTGGGCGATCACCAGCGTGGTGCGGCCCTGCATGACCTTCTCCAGGGCTTTCTGGATATGGCGCTCGGACTCGGTATCCAGCGCCGAGGTCGCTTCGTCGAGAATCAGCAGCGGCGCGTTTTTCAGCAGTGCCCGGGCAATCGCCAAACGCTGACGCTGGCCCCCGGACAGCAGCACGCCGTTCTCGCCGACGAGGGTCTGATATTGCTGAGGCAACTTGTCGATGAACTCGTCGGAATAGGCATCGGCTGAGGCTTTTTTGATTTCTTCCAGCGGCACGCCCGCCAGATCGCCATACGCGATGTTGTTGGCGATGGTGTCGTTGAACAGCGTGACGTTCTGGTTCACCAGCGCGATCTGACGACGCAGGCTGCGCAGGGTGTAGTCCTGAGTCTCGACGCCATCGAGAAGAATCTGGCCCTGCACGTGATCGTAGAAACGCGGAATCAGGCTCGCCAAGGTGGATTTGCCGCTGCCGGAGCGGCCCACCAGCGCGACCATTTGGCCGGCTTCGGCGACAAAACTCACGTCGTTCAACACGCGCTTTTCCGTGCCTGGGTAGGTGAACGTGAGGTTTTTGACCTCCAGACGGCCTGAAACCTTGTCACGCTCTACCGTGCCCAGGTCCTGTTCAGTCGGCTCATCCAGCTGCTCGAAGATGCTCTCCGCACCGGCGACGCCTTTCTGGATGGTGGAACTGACTTCGGACAACTGACGGATCGGCTTGGGCAGCAGGCCGGCCATGGTGATGTAGGCCACCAGATCGCCCGCAGAGGAATCGCCGCGCAGATAAAGGACAAGGAACATCACGATGGCCATGCCGCTGTAGGTCACCAATTGCAGCATCGGCGTGTAAACCGCGCCGGTCTTGGTCATCGCCAACTGCTTTTTGGTATTGCTGCGGCTGGCCTTTTCGAAGCGGGCCTTTTCGTAGTCTTCGCCGCCAAAGCTGCGGACCACGCGATAGCCGTGAATGGTCTCGGACGCTACGTGGGTCACGTCGCCCATGGCCACCTGAATCTTCTTGCTCTGCTTGCGAAACTTCTTGCTGGTGCTGTTCACCATGACGGCGATGAGCGGCAGTATCGCCAGCATCACCAGGGTCAGTTTCCAGTTCATCCACAGCAGCGCGCCGAACAGGAAAATGACCGTCATGCCTTCGCGAATCACCACCTTGATTGCGTCAGTGGCAGCACCGGTGACCATGGTCACGTTGAACGTGATGCGCGAGATCAGATGCCCTGAGTTGCTGTTGTCGAAGAAGCGGTTGGGCAGCGTGAGCAATTTGTTGAACAGCACGACGCGCAGGTCATGCACCAGCCCGAGGGAAACGCGGGCCAGGAAGAAGTTGCCCAAATAGGAGCCGGCGCCCTGCCAGGCCGCGATCAGCACGATCATCAGCGGCACCGCCTGCAGCAATTGCAGATGACCAATATAAGGGTTGCCGGGGAACAGGCTGGCTTCGGGATTGGCCAGGCCATCGACGAAGTATTTGAGGATGTAGGCGAGCATCGGCTGGGTGGACGCAAAGATAAGAAAGCCGACAATGCTCAAGCAGAAAAGGCCTATATACGGCCGCACATAGGTCAATAGACGAAAGTAAATCGCCAGGGTCGTTTTAGCTTGAGGATCAGGACTGCTCATGGGAATCCGCACGAAAAAATTAGGCGGGCATGGTAGCACAACCCATATTTGTCGACCCCTGCCGCGACCCAAGCGGGGCCGACTCGGGTAACATGCCGCATTTGTTCAGGTAAGTATGCCGATGCACCCAATGGAACACAGCGCCTATCTGGCCTTGCGAGAAAACGCCACCGTGCTCGAAGCGGACGGATCCGGGGACAAGGTTCTGTTACTTGAGGACGGCACCATTCTCAAACTGTTCCGCCGCAAGCGCCTGATCAGCTCGGCCTTGCTGTTTCCCTACGCGCAACGCTTCGCCGACAACATCGACGCCCTCAAAAAGCGTGGCATTCCCTGCCCCGACGTCATCGCCACCTACCGAATTGCCAGCATCAGCCGCGATGCCGTGCGTTACACGCCGTTGCCCGGCCTGACCATCCGCCAGGTGCTGAAAGAGCACGGTGAAAGCGCGCCACTGCGGGCTGAACTGGGTACGTTTATCGCCCACCTGCATGATTGCGGCGTCTACTTTCGCTCGCTGCACATGGGCAATGTGATCCTCACCCCGGAGGCGAAACTGGGGCTCATCGATATCTCTGACATGAAGTGCCAGCGTCGCGCGCTGAGCGATTCGAAGCGGCTGCGCAATTTCCAGCACCTGCTCAGGTACAAGGAAGACCGCGCGTGGCTAGTTGAAAGCGATGGGGGCACGGCCTTTATTTCAGCTTACACCCAAGGCCGGAGCGCCCACTTCACTGCGCGCTTGCAGGCGCTGTTTGCGTAGAAGGATCGGGTTGAACGCCCAGCAGCTGGTCGAGGCGATGCGGGGTGATTTTGGGAATGACCCGCTCCGGCATCCGACTGGCACTGGATAGATTGAAAACCTGCATGCCGGTTCGGGGCAGGATCTTGCGGGCCATCAACGCGAAGCTTGGCAGGATGTATTGCTCGAAATCCTCGTCCAGGCTGCTGGGCAAAGCCGCTTCTCCCTTCTCGTAAAAACGCCCCCCACCCTGGCGCAGGTCCATGCCGACCACGAACACCTGACGAAACCCCAGATGGCAGACCAGCTGCAAGGCGCCGAAGGGAATGGTTCGGCTGCCGAAGTAGCCTCGTTTGAGGTTCAGGCTGAAGCCGATGCGGTTGGGCTTGCGACGCAGCAGGGAAAAGTTGGAGATCAGCTCGTCGTCGTTGCGGATTGACCACGCATAGGCTCGATCCGACATGACGGCCTTGCCTTCCTGGCGATTAACCCGCTCCAGCAGATAGATCTTTTTCCCGTTCAGGGCAGCGGCGTCGGCCGAATGAATGGCTTGAAGCACATCCAGACTCATCGCCAGATGCTCGCCGTGGCTGAGCCCCATCAGCGCCAGCGCCGGCCGGCCGATGACGAAATTCGGATCGTCGCACAGGTAGTAGAAAGGCCGGATGCCCTCGTCGACGCAGCGCACGATCGAACCGTTCATGGCGACGACCGGCAGGCTCCGGTAACGTTGAAGCGGGAATTCGTTCGCCGAAGGTCCGGACGCCAGCAGCAACACCGGCCCTGTGACAGACCCGCGGGATTGCGCAAAGTCCTGCAGGCACACTTCCAGATCATGCCCTACCAGCCAGCGTTGCTCGCCCCGTGCTTCAACCCTCAGCACGCCGCGCCTCCCGGGAGATCGCCACCGCGCCGGCCAGCGGCAGCCAGAGCCATTCCCATACCAGATTGGGTGACCCAACGAAGGTGTGCAGTTCCACGGTCATGACCACGCCGCCGGCGCAGAGGATCGCCAGCCAGAGCCGAGCGATCTCCGAGGTCTTGCGCGCTCGGGCCAGACACGCGCCAGCATGCAGCATCGTCGCCAGCAGCAGCGCCAGACCGACGATGCCGAACTGGTAGAGCACCTCGAAATACAGGCCGTGGGTGTTGCGCACGATTTGCCCGGTCGAGAGGTGAACCTCGCCCAGTGGCGTACCCGCGCCAACCCCGAACCACCAATGGCCGGCCAGACGCTCGAACACTGCAAGCCAGACTTCGTTGCGCCCGGTCACACCGCGGGTCTGCACTTCGTAAGCGAGCTCGCTGAAGCCGAAAATGAGCACAAGCGCGACTACGATGGCCGCAGGAATCAGGATATTGCGACGCAGCTTGCCACTAGTCATCGTGCCAAGCAGCACCAGCCCGCCGGCCGATGAAGCCAGCCAGGCGCTGCGCGCGAACGTGAAGTAGATGTACGTGGCGATAAGGGCGCAGCACAGCAGCCAGAGGCCGATTTCGGCACGGCGCTTTGAGCGTAATGTCAGCCAGATACCGGCCAGCAGAAACAAGCCGTAGTTCATGCCGGCAACGATGGTGTTGCCGAAGTCCGCCACATCGGTTACGCCCGAGCCGGCGAGTGACATCTGTCGATAGCCCAGGACGAACGCACCGTGGATGGCGAGATTGAGCATGGAAAATGTGGCGAACAGCGCGACCACTACGACCGACAGCTTGAGGATTTTTTCCCAGTCGAAGGTGCCCCTTGCCTTAATCACGCCGACGCCGATGAAAAACACAAGGATGAGCAGAAGCCGACGCAAGGATTTCATGTCGTCGTCAGACATCAGGCTGTTGATCAGCAGATAGGCGAACAGCAGCAGGACGGTGTTGGTCAGCGGACTGACTGAAAATGATCGCCGACTCAGCGCCGGCGCTGCGCAAAGCAAGGCAACGACCAGTGCCGCGCGAATGAACGCAGCCCAGGAACTTGACTCACCGGGCCACCAGAACGGCCCGAGAAATATGATCAGCATCACCACTGCAAGCAGTAAACCCGCAATGTAACCCGCACGTGCCGGCAAATTTTTTACAACCATTCCAATCCATATCCTGTGCTATGCAGCCGGGTGTTCATTGCTATCAGAGGCCAATGGCTGCCAGCGGTTCGAATGAAATCAGGTTTCCGAGGTAAGCGCGACAACTTGTGGCAATTGCCAGAAAACTGCTTTTACCGCCTCATCGCTGAAACGGTCGTGCAGCCGTTGCAGCATCGCATCCGCGCAGGACTGCCGCAGCTCGGCGTCCATCCGCGAAAGGTGGATCAGCCCCTGAGCCAGAGACTCGGCTCCGCCCAGGGGAAACAGTATGCCCACGCCTTCAACGACTTCCTTCGCGCCGCCACAGGCGGTTGCCAGCAGAGGCACGCCGGCCACCATGGCTTCCAGCAGCACCATGCCGAAGGGTTCGTGATCGGAGCTCAGTGCGAACACGTCGAAGGCCTTGAAGTAGCGGCTGGCCTGAGTCACCTGCCCCGCCAGCATGACCTCATGGCCGATACCCAGTTCGGCCGCCAGGTGCTTGAGGTCCTGTTCCAGCCGACCCTGACCGAGAATCACCAGTTGGCTGTCGGCGGGCAGGTTCGGCAACGCTTGGGCGAATCCGCGCAGCAGCGTCGACTGGTCCTTGTCGGGATGCAGCCGCCCGACATTGCCCACGACCCACGCATCCTGCGCCAGGCCCAGTGCGTCTCGGGCCTCCTCACGGGATAACAGCGTGGCGCTCAGTTGATCAACATCGATGCGGTTATAGAGGGTCTGGATACGCTCGACCGGCCATTTCGGCAGGCAGGCGCGAATGTCATCGCGCACGGCATCGGACACGCCCAGCAGGCTCAGGCGGGAGCGGAACAGGTTCGCCAGCACCTTGCGGCTGCGGCGCCGGTAATCACCAAACGCATGATGGACGCCGATCACCGGCAAGCGGGTCGCGACCAGTGCGATGTAGGTCGGCTTGAAACGGTGGGTGATGCAAAACTCAAAACTGCGAGATGCCGCGATCTTGCGCAGATCGCGGATCGCTCCCACCTTCATGCCGCCGATGGCCTTGGAGCTGTACTCCATGAACAGCACTTCGTCCGACGCGCAGCTGGCTGCAACCTCGGCATCGGCGGCGCCGGTCAGGAATACCGTGGTGACACGGTATCCCCTGCCCACGAACAGGCTGGCGTATTGACGGGCGCAGTCGAGGAACGGCCCGTCATAGCCGTGGCAGAACTGGAGAACATGGCGCTCAGCTGAGCGTGTCATGGGTGTCCACGCCGTCTTTGACCACCAGAATGTCTTCCATGATCAGGTACTCCAGATCGGAGCCGAAGAACATATTCAGCGCATCGGTCGGCGAGCAGATCATCGGCTCGCCGCGACGGTTGAGCGACGTATTGAGCGAGACGCCGTTGCCCGTCAGGTCTTCGAGCGCCTTCATCATGTCGTAGTAGCGCGGGTTGTATTCGCGCTTGAGCACTTGGGCGCGGGAGGTGCCGTCTTCGTGGACGACTTCCGGCACACGGGTTTTCCACTCTTCCGCCACTTCGAACGTGAAGGTCATGAACGGCGCCGGGTGATCGATCTTGATCATCTGCGGGGCGACGGTGTCGAGCATCGACGGGCAGAAAGGCCTCCAGCGCTCGCGGAACTTGATCTGATGGTTGATGCGATCAGCGACGCCGGCAATGCTCGGGCAGCCGATGATCGACCGACCACCGAGGGCGCGAGGACCGAATTCCATGCGGCCCTGGAACCAGGCCACCGGGTTGCCCGCGACCATGATTTTGGCGATGCGCTCGGGGGTGTTGTCAATCTGGCGCCAGGCCGGCTTGCTCGGGTGGCGGGCGCAGGCGGCGATCACGTCTTCGTTGCTATAGGACGGGCCGAGGTAGACGTGCTCCATCTTCTCGACCGGCACGCCGCGGGCGTGGGAAACATACGCGGCAGCGCCGACGGCAGTGCCGGCATCACCCGACGCGGGCTGAACGAACAGCTCCTTGACGTCAGGGCGCGCGATGATTTTCTGGTTCAGCTTGACGTTCAGCGCACAGCCGCCAGCGAAGGCGAGCTTGCCGGTTTCCTTGAGGATGTCACCCAGATAGTGGTCGATCATCTGCAGCGACAGCTTCTCGAACAGCGCCTGCATGCTGGCGGCGTAATGGATGTACGGCTCGTCGGCGATGTCGCCTTCGCGCTTGGGGCCCAGCCACTCGATCAGTTTCGGCGAGAAGTAGAAGCCTTTGCCCTTCTCTTTGTAGCGACGCAGGCCGATGACGTTGGCGTATTCGGTGTTGATCACCAGTTCGCCGTTTTCAAAGGTGGCCAGACGCGAGAAATCGTATTTGGTCGCATCGCCGTACGGCGCCATGCCCATGACTTTGAATTCGCCGTCGAGCATCTCGAAGCCGAGGAATTCGGTGATCGCGCCATACAGGCCGCCGAGGGAATCCGGGTCGTAGAATTCCTTGATCTTGTGGATCTTGCCGTTTTCGCCGTAGCCGAAGAACGTGGTGGCGTACTCACCCTTGCCGTCGATCCCGAGGATCGCGGTTTTCTCCTGGAAGCCGGAGCAGTGGTAGGCGCTGGAAGCGTGGGCAAGGTGGTGCTCGACAGGTTCGATCTTGATCTTTTTCGGATCAAAACCCAGTTGTTCCAGGCACCAGACGATTTTGTTGCGATAGCGCTTGTAGCGGCGGTTGCCCATCAGAATCGCGTCAAGGGCACGGTCCGGGGCATACCAGTAACGTTTGGCGTAGTGCCAGCGCGCTTCGCCGAACAGGCTGATGGGCGCGAAAGGAATGGCGACGACGTCGACGTCGGAAGGCTTGATGCCCGCTTGTTCGAGGCAGAACTTCGCTGATTCGTAGGGCATGCGGTTCTTGGCATGCTTGTCGCGAACGAAACGCTCTTCTTCGGCCGCAGCAACCAGCTTGCCGTCGATGTACAGGGCTGCGGAAGGATCATGGCTAAGGGCGCCGGACAGGCCAAGGATCGTCAATGCCACTAGGGTCTAGCCTCTTAAGTCTGCATGCAGGCATCACGCGCCTGACAAATAAGGTGTGTCTGGCGCCACGGCGGCAGACAGCTAAAGGGCGGGATTATAGCGTAATGGCTCTGGAAGTGGTCGCAGCGAATGAACTGCCGCGCGATGCCTCGGTGGAACCGGCTTTAGCCGGGAAGAGGCCCGCACGTGCACCCTCAATCTTGCGGCGTGTCGAATGACGCCTTCCCGGCTGAAGCAGGTCCTACCTCCGCGTTCACCCCATCTCACTGACTGAACTCGCTGTTTTAGTGGGACCGGCTTTAGCCGGGAAGAGGCCCACGTGTGCACCCTCAATCTTGCGGCGTGTCGAATGACGCCCTCCCAACTGAAGCCGGTCTCTACACGTTTGCGCCTCATCTCGTGCGTTAACTATTTAGCACCACGCGCCCCGGCGTTCTGATTGATTGATCGCTCGACGAATCATCGGGCTGCTTGCCCGGCTCTTGCGCAAGTTCGTTGCGCGGAGATCACTCAGGAATGCTGTACGCCATGGAAACCTTTTCACCCAACCCGCCTGCGCTTGATCGGCTGACGACGCTCGCCGCTGTTCTCGACGCCGAATGCCAGCATCTTCCGGATGCTAAGGCCTGCCTCAACACCCCGCCGCTGCCAGTGAGCCCGGAGCAGAAAACGCTGCTGCACTCGGCCATTACTCGTTTCTGGGCCGAGGCCAGTGCCCGTGATATTTCACGCCGCGAGCTCTTCGTGACCTGCATCGAATTGACCCTGCGCGATGACCTGTTGCTGAACATCGAAGAAGGCGAGCTGCACCGCGACTATGCGCGCTGTCTGCCGGGCATGGACGCCCAGGAGCATGTGGTGTTCAGCGCGCTCGAGCTGCACCTTGATGCAGAACGTCGCATCGAGCTGGCCGGGGCGCTGGTCGCAACCGCCCAGCCGGGGCAGACCTTGCTCGGGTTGCCCGGCCAGGCCGTCGAAGGCTTCGTGTCGAACGAGGCATTGCAGCAAGAACTCGCCCGCCGCATCAATCACCCACTCCTGCGCCTGCCACTCTTGCGCCTGATGCAGGACAGCACGCGCGACGCCTGGCTCGAGATTGCCTCCGGCGGTGATGTATTTCTTGAGCCCACCCATCCTTCGGACTTTCGACTGCAGCCG
The DNA here is from genome assembly GCF_041060445.1 of Pseudomonas sp. W2-17. Taxonomy (NCBI): domain Bacteria; kingdom Pseudomonadati; phylum Pseudomonadota; class Gammaproteobacteria; order Pseudomonadales; family Pseudomonadaceae; genus Pseudomonas; species Pseudomonas sp. W2-17. The sequence continues at coordinate 390,295 of NZ_JAUFNS010000001.1, forward strand.
ATCAAGGGATCGCCCTACGACCATGCCTTTGATCGCTTGCTGGCCAAGCAGCGTGTGGACATCGACGCGCTGTTCGGTAACGCCCACAACCTGTCGCCTCAGACCCTTCAGGCCCGACTCGAAGACCTGCTCCACCAGCCGAAATCCTGGGGCCCGGGCGGCGCCATAGCCGCTGCGCAGGATCGTCGCGCCCACCGCGATGAGCGCCGCGCACGCCCCGACTGGCTGGAAATGGCCAGCACCGAGCAACGTGAGCGTTACGCCTCGGGCCTGATGGATTACGAGCGATCGCGCAATGCGTTGATGAGCGTCATGGACGGCGCCGCGCCCCCGCAACAATTCGCGCGAAGCCGTCTGCGCGCGCGACTGGCCAATGATCTGGGTATTGACCTCGATCCCGACGAGGTCCTGATCAGCACCGAACGGACGCAACCCATCACCGGTGACACCTTCTCCATCCGCCGAACACTGACGCATCTGGCACTTTACGGCCTGCATCCCGGCGACACAGCGTCAGATTCGGCCTTCCAGATCCACAGTCGAATCACCTGCAACGGCCTGCCGCTTGAGCCTGAATACAGCGACTTGACGCCGGCCTACCTCGCCGACGTCATCAACGAGCAAGACCTGCGAACGCGTTTCGGCCCCGCGCAACGCCAGGCGCTCGGCTCGCCGACCATCCAGCGCCTGATGGGCGAAGCGATGCATCATCAGCTCATCGTCCAGGCCCGCGGGGCAGAGCTGCAAGGCCACATTCAACCCTCGGACCTGAGCCTGATCGAGTCGCTGAATCCGGACACCGCCGCCCCACGAAATCCCGCCGTGACCGTGCAGCAGATCAAGCTGAACGGTCACGACGTATTGAGCAGCGTGCTGCTGTTGCGCAAGCTGGACGCTTCGGGCCAGCCGGACGGGTTGCTGATGTTCACCCCGGACAGCCCACGCGCCCGGCATTTCCAGCGCTTCGACAACGAGCGTCAGTTGCTCGGTGAGCTGGTGAGCTGGAGCCGGTCCGCCGACATGAACCACTTCCTGCTGGAACAGATCACCGCCGGCAGAAGAGCCGCCCTGAAAGACCAACTGCATGATTTGAGCGAAAAGCCAGCGCCTGCCCAGGACTGGATCAGCTACGCAACCCTCCCCGATTACAGCAGCGGTTTGCGTACGCTGGTGTCGGCGCGCGTGGAGGTAATGCTCTCCGAGCAACGGCTGCACACCCCGGACTGGTTCCTGCGGGCATCCGCCGAGCAGCGTCAGCAAATGGTGGCACTGGAGGATACGATCGTGGCGGCGGGTGAAATCTACCAAGCCGCTCCACACACCCGGGTGATCGACTTCAACGCCTACGTTCATCAGACTGCCAGTCGCAAGATCAACACGCTGCTCGGCCTGCCGCCGGATACGGTGGACCCTGACCGGATCATCATTCACACGCCCCGCGAAACCCTGTCCTACACCCAGATGCTGCGCGACGGTTACGACGACACCCTTGGCCTGCTCAACCCGGCGGCCGATACCACCGCCACCTTCAGCGGCCCCGAGGGCGTCGATCTCACACCACTGAGCCCGGAGAAGGTCGCCGGCTCGGTTCGCGGTCAATGGGTGGCCGATCAATACATCGCGATGATTCGCGGGCAACTGCTGGCGCCTGCCAGCGAGGGCTACGACTGGCGCCGTCAACAGAGCCTGTTGCTGACGCAATTGCAAATGCGCGCCGACGCCTTGCGCAGCTTTCTCAAAGGCCACATCGACGCCACCCAGCTGCACTGGCTCACCCTCTCCATCGTCAACATGCATCAGAGCAGCCCGGCAGACCGCCTGCGCTATCCGGTCTATCCGCTGCAATTGAACGTGGACGTGATGGCAATCGCGTCTCGTGCAGAGGTCATTCACGACTGCTTCCTGCTCGCGCCGCCTGAGGCGGGCACGCTGGAGCAGGTTCTGCTGTATACGCCGCAGGCACCGGACGGCCGCGCCTTCCGACCACTTAGCGCGTTCAGCAACACGCTGCTGAGCGAAGGCATGGGCGATTACTACCTGAGCCGCGCCCGGGTGAAGGCCGGCATGCCGCTGGCATTCGCCCTGGCTGAACTGAAGAAAGGCAGCGGTCGCAAACCCGCACTGCCGAAGGCGCCGTTCAGCAACCTGTATGACGTGTGCTTCAACCAGGTGATCGAGCGCAAGATCCAGGATGTCGAGGACACCCAGACCGGTCGCGCGGACATGCTCTGTCGGCAGGTCTGGAGCAGCCTTGAGCTAATCGCGACCGCCGTCACCTTGCCCTTCCCGCCTGCCAGCTTTGCCGTCGGCATGATCATCGCGAGCGCTGATGGTTATCGCGCGCTGCGATCCCTCGACGAGCGGGATCACGCGACCGCCAGCTTCTACGTGCTCAGCGCCTGGCTCAACACGGCGGGCGCTGCGGGCGATCTGCACTCTGGAATGAAAGGGCTGGGCGGCATTTTAAAGGACCTGACCGGACAAAAAACCGCTGGCAGGTACGCCCGCTCGGTTGCCCATGCCACCGATGAGACGCTGCAGCCGGTCGCGGTGGAGAACGAACTCTTCTGGGCCGCGCCTCAGTCTGCCAACCGCCATGTCCCGCTGTACCGGACCCACGCGCTGATCCCCGACACCCTTCAGCCCACCGGGCGTTATGCGCAAACCGATGTGACCGGCGTATGGAGGGCATTGCAGCAGGACAACCCGCCGGTGCGGGTCGCAGCAAATACCGTCGCACCTCCGCTGCACGCGGTGGATGTGTCGCTGACAGATGCCATACCCCTGAGCCGCCCGCACGGGCAAGGTGTCAGCGTCGTTCGTGGCAACTTTTACATCGCCATGCAGGGCCAGACGTACCAGGTCCAATACGACGCCAGGCTGGCCGTCTGGCAGATCGTCGATCCGCGCAACCCGTTCGCCTTTTTTGGCCGCCAGACGGTGCGCCTCAACCGCCAGGGCCAGTGGCAGCTGCTTGAGCCAGCGCACTTGCGAGGCGGCGTTCTGCCTTCGTTCAGCCGACTGGACGAAACCCCCGCAGGCCCCGCCACGGCGGTGGGCGACGTGAGCGATTACGAAATGCCGGAATCGCTGCAGCCCTACGTCTTCGGCATCGTCAGCCGAAAGCAGGCTGAACACTTTGAGGAAGGCCCGTTTGGTCTGCATGAGTTTTTCGATGACATTTTCCGGGGCGGTCGTTCGACCTACAGGACGTTGCGCCAGAATCTGTACCGCGATGCAAAAGCATTCTTCGAGCAGCCCCCCCTTCCGGGTAAACCCGAGTTGCCGGTGCTGGCCGATGACGTGACGACTCAAGCCTTTTTCGATGCCGCACTGAAAAAATCCAACGGCCTGGTCATTGGCGAAGCACCGACGTCCATCGCCAGCAAACAACTGCTGATCGACAACATGCCGTTGCTGGCGGAGCGCAAGGTCGAGGTGCTGTACATCGAGCATCTGCAGACCGACCAGCACACGCACAAGCTGCAGAAATACAAGGCACTCGGCAGCAAGACACGCAGCGGCTCCCACATGATCAAGCACTATCTGGAGACCGTGAACGAGGGCGCGCTCAAGAACGGCAGCGAAAAATACGACTATTACCACCTGATCAAAGCGGCCCACCGACACGGCATCGACGTTCGACCGTTCAGTTCCTCGGTCAGCTATGACTACGCGGGCAACGAAGTGGCATCCGCTGCAGGTGATGCCCTCGCGCCACAAAAGATGGCGGTGTTCTTTGGTCACAAAGTGATCAGCGGCGATGTGCAGCAGCACCCCGGCAGGCGCTGGATCGCGCTGCTCGACCACCGCACCGCCAACACCTGGCAGCAACAACCAGGCATCAGTGAACTGCAAGGCGTACTCAGCCTGCGCGTCGAAGACGTGCCGTTGGGGAAGCCGATCCAGATATCCGTGGACAGCGATGCGGTCATCAGCAGCGCGGCGTCGCGCGCGGATTTCAAGGCACAGATCGGCAATCCGAATATCGATAACGGGGCCGGCGCAGCCTCGCCCGTCAGCCCATCCGGCACATCAATGGACGATGCGCTGTATGGCTTCTTCGAACGACGTTCGCCCCTGGAGTGGGGTCTGGACCCGAATCGCCGCGCCATCGTTTCCCACCGCCGGAGCGAGGTGAACCCCTATGCCGGTGATCACGGTTTTGAATGGAATCCGGCCGGCTACTGGACCCGCGCCGATGCCGCGACCTGGAGCAACGACTACCCCCTGGGCGCCATTCAGCAATCGCTGATCGACAACCGCTACCAGATGCCTGCCGACATGCAGAGCATCTTTCATGACCTGGCCAACTTCCGTCACAGAGGCCTCAACCCCGATTACTTTTTCATCGAAAGTCATCTGGTGGAGGTGCGTGAGAAGTTCTTCGAACTGGCGAACACGCTGCAAAAAGATGCGCGCTCGGTGCTCAACCTCGCCCTCCCTGAACGGGTGATTCTGCCTGAGGTAAAAGCCGACACGCCGTTGAGCATGTTCATCGAAGAGCTGTACGAAAACACATCCGGTGTGGTCATCGGCGAATCCCATTCGGCACGCGCCAGCAAGCGCTTCATCCTCGACAACATGGAGCATCTGGCGCGCCAGGACGTGAAGACGCTGTACATGGAGCATTTGCTGACGGACGTCCATCAGGCCGACCTGGACCGCTTCGCTGAAACGGGGCTGATGAGCAAACGTCTGCTGCACGACCTCAAGCGCATGGACCAGACGTTCCGGACCGACCCGACAGGCCTGTACTCGTTCGAACGGCTGGTGGTCCAGGCCAGGCGGCACGGCATTGAAATCCGCGCGATCGATTGCGCCGCCAGTTACTTCATCCGCCATCTGCCCACCCACTCCGGCACCACGCGCCAGCAGGTGCTCAGCTACTTTGCATCCCGCACGATACGCAAGCATCAGGAGGTGATGGGGCCGCACAAGTGGATGGCGCTGGTGGGTGAAACCCATGCCAACACTTTCAAAAACAGCGTCCCGGGCATTGCCGAGCTGGAACAGGGGATTGGCGTGCGGGTGATGGACGTGGCGCAGGGCAAAGGCCACGGCATCATGATCGATCCGGGCGAACAGGTCCCGGCGGCGCTGGGGCACGAGACCGTGCGGGTGAAGAATGATTTCCGCGTAGAGATCGAACTGCCGCCACGTCCTCAGCTCGCCGCGCCCGTCGGCGGCAGACTGCACAGTCCGGGCATGTTCATGCTCGATGAATCCGCGCCTTTGCGGCCAACGATCGTGCATCGCTCAAGGGATCGCACCCTCAAGCACACGCCGGTGCGATTCAATACCGCTGGCAAAGCCTACGTCGAGCGCGAGTCGTGGCCGCAGGTTCATCGCCAGCCGTTCGATAACGTGCAGGCATTGATCGACGCACTGGTGGAGATGAACCTCAAGCACGCGGACTGACGGTCAGTCCGGCGTCTTTGAAACCGTCGGAAGGCGCTGCTCCAGCACTTGGTGCAGCGCGCTGTCCGTCGGCCAGTTGCGCATGAACCGCGCGCGGTCTTTGGCGAACGCCGTCGCGAACGAGGTCTGGGAGCCGTGCTGGCACATGGCGTCCAGATCGATGAGCGACCAACGATCCTGTTGCCAGAACACATTGTGACCCTTGAGATCTCCGTGGCTGATGCGCTCACGGATCAACTGCGCAAACAGCGCATCCAGCGCCTGCAACTCGGCTTCCGGCGCATCGCCCGAGGCGACGTAGGGCGCAAAGCGCTCGATGATGTCGGGCCCCGGCAGAAAGTCGGTCACCAGATACGCCTCGCGGCGCAGCCATAAAAAGCGTTTTTCCAGCAGCGCCAGCGGTTTGGGCGTGGCGATGCCGAGGAAGCGCAACCGATTGCCTTCACGCCACGAGTGCCAGGCACGGGACGGTCGCCAGAAACGCTTGAGCCAGTGGGCCAGGTTCTTGATGTTGTAGCGTTTGATCACCAACTCGCGGCCGGCGGCGTCTACCTTGGCGACGCTGGCCGCACCCCCGGTCTTGTACAGATGACCGCCATCAACCAGCGCGTCGGCCTGCTCCAGCACGGGCAGCATTCCGGCGACTTCCTCACGACGAATCGCACGCAGGGCAAACGGCCCGTCTTCAACGCTGAACAGGCTGCATTCACGGCCGATCTTGTTCAGGTAATCCCGCAAGCGCCAACTGCGCACCTTGTCGATCTGCTTTTGCAGCGCCTCGACCGGTAAGCCGTGCTCGCCGTTGCTCAGCAGGTAATAGACCAGCAATTCTTCGGTGAACGGCTCCAGCGACTTGGGCAACTGGGCGAAGAACACGCCGAGGTTTTCCAGCACCTTTTGCCGCGACAACGGCTTGCCCGCCTCTTCGACGCGAATGCCCGCGCCATCGATCAGGTACAAGGTCGAGCCCTGACGCAGCAGGTTGTCGAGGTGCAGGTCTTCCTGCCACAGGCCTTTGGCGTGCATCTGACCCACAGCGGCCAGGGCATCGCCGAGCACTGACTGCTGTTCATCGGCCAGCGGTGGAAGGTTTTCCACTGATTTCCAGGCATCGCCCAGGCTTTGAGCCTGATCCAGAAACTCGAACAACAGCCAGCCGCCCTCGCCTTCCTGCAGCCCGTCGGCCAACAGCAACGGCGTTGGCAAGCCCTGTTTCGCCAGCGCCTGTACGCCGTCGCGTTCACGCTGGAAATGCCGAGGGGCTTTGGGACCGACCAGTAATTTCGCCAGCACCGTGCGCCCGCGCCAGATGCCGGCGCCGACGTAACGTTGACCAGGCAGGACGCGCAGCAGGCTGAGCAATTGCAGCTCGGCAGGACCGGCCGCATCCTCCAGCGCGACGTTCATCGGCAGCGCCGGGGTGCGACCGGCGTTTTTCAGTTCAGACAAACGCATCGGCGCCCTCTTTGATCAAGCCCAAATCCAGATCGCAGATCTGACAGGCAGTAAATCTCGTGTGCATCAAAAACCGGAAATCACCGATCCCGGCGCTTGTGACTGCCCCGTTTGGCGACACGCTGCCACCAGGCGTCGACTAACCCGCTGTCGGTCGGGGCATGAAGATAAGCGGCGAGCAGCTCGCGGATTTCCGTTTCGTTCCAGACCGGTGCGCGGCGTAGCAGAGGCTCGATGTCCTTGACCCGGTCGCGCTGGCCGAAGATCGACTTGCGCGTCTTCTCAAGGTCGATCAGCTGCGCCATGTACTCACCGCCCCGGGCCCGCATGAAAATATGCTTGGGGTAGAAACAACCGTGCACCTGACCGGCCTTGTGCAGCGTGCGCGCCAGTTGCCCGCACGCTTGCAGAATCGCCAGACGCTCAGTGGCCGGCCGTTCGTGCCAGTCCTGCAATAGCGTGTCCAGATCGGTCCAGCCATCCAGCGCGCGGGTCATCAGGATTGCGCGGCGCTCGCCGTCGACTTTCCTATCCGCGTAGAACACTGCATGCAGCGCCGGAATGCCCAGCTTCTGATACAGGCTGATGTTGCGAAACTCACGGGAGAAAGACGGCTCGCCGAACGGGTGATGCAGGGTATACGTCAGGTAATTGCTCTGGCGCTTGAGGTAATAGCCGGAGCCTTCCAGCTCCAGGCGAAACACACTGCTCCAGCCGCCACGGCCGGTGTTGGGCTCATCCACCGCATCGAGCTCTACGTTCCACAACGCATCGAAGTCCGCCAGACCGTGCCGTTCGAGCAGCCCCCGGTCGGCGTCAGCAATGAAAACACTCATTCGCGACCCTCAAAAAAACTGACGATGTGGCGGATGCGCTTCTTGTCAGAATCATTCAAGCGTTCACGACCACGATATTGCAGATAGAACCGCAGGCGCTGGGTGGCCGACAGGTGATATTTGGCGACCTTGTCCAGGCACGCGAGGTCTTTGGTGATCCGGTAACGCAGCATGAAGCTGACCCAGAACGCGCCGTTGGGGCAGTCGATGAGAAACACCGTCGATTGGTCGTCCACCAGCAAGTTGCGCCACTTCAGATCGTTATGGGTGAAGTGATGATCGTGCATGGTCCGCGTGTAGCGCGCGACCTGCTGGCTGACGCCATTGACCCATGAGCGGCTGTCCAGGCGCGTGTCGTTGACCCGTGCCAGTTCGGACAGGTCTTCGGTGCGCGGCAGTTCGCGGGTGATCAACGCGCCACGATCATAGGCAGCGCCATTGCGCTCCAGGCCCCAGGCGACGACTTCTGCCGTCGGGATGCCCCACTTGGCGAAGCGCTTGAGGTTCTGCCATTCGGACTTGACCCGTGGCCGTCCCAGATACCGGCGCAAACCCTTGCCCGCCGCGACGTAGCGCTTGACGTAGTAATTCACACCACCGCGCTCGACGCGGATGACTTCGGACAACGGATCGCGGGTCAGGCGCTCGCCTTTGAGGGCGAACACCGCGTCGAGGGTGCCGAAGTCATTCGTCAGCGCGGCGTAGCCAGGCTCCAGATTCCAACCCGCCATCAGAGCGCGTCCCCGTAGCGCAGTTTGCGCTGGTAGAGCTTCTCGGCCTTGCCTTCAAGCCAGCTCAACAGCGCCGATTCCTGGGCCAGGATCTGCCGCAGCGGCTGCTGGAAGTAGCCCTTGAGAAACCGCAGTTTGTCGCGCCGGGTCAGGCCGATGTCCATGGCCGAGAAATACAGCGCGGCCAGGTCTTTGTTGCGCCAGCGCTGGGTGATCGCAGGTCGGGTCTGGGCGCGGTGCAGGTCGATCACCGAGAGCCGGAAGCTGTCGGGCGTGACCGGCGTGTCGGTGTGCAGCAGAAAATGACAGATGTAGCAGTCGCGGTGATTGACCCCGGCGCGGTGCATCATCCCGACCAGCCGCGCCACTTCAGCGATGTACGCGCGCTTCATGCGGGGCTCGGGCGGCTCGTTGCGCCAGTTCAGGCTGACGTCTTCCAGGCTCTCGGTCGGCGCCAGCTCTTCGGTGATGATGAACGAATGCTGCATGGCCGGGTTGTTGCCGCGCTCGCCGTAGGCCACGGCGGTCATGGTCGGCACGCCGACTTCATGCAGACGGTTGACCGCGTCCCACTCCTGACCCGCGCCGAGCACCGGCAATTTGGCGGTCAGCAGGTTTTTCGCCACTTCACCCCAGCCGATGCCGCGGTGGATCTTGACGAAATATCCGCGGCCGTCGACCTCCGTGCGCAAGGTGCGCCGGTTCTCGAGTTCGCGATAGACCTGGCCTTCCAGCGCCTCGACGGCCTCGAACGCATCGCGCCCGGCCCAGAGGGTCTTGAAGGGTTCAACAAGGATCAGTTTCATCCGTGGTGCTCCGCCAGAATCACATCCGCAGCGTGCTGCGGCATGCTGTAAAGATCAGCCGTGTCGGCGAATGCCAGCCCGTTACGGCTCCAGGTGCTGCGCGCGGTGTCGTCCTTGAGGATGCGGGCCAGGTATTGATTGAGCTGGTTCTGTTCGAACGGCTCATCAAGCACCAGACCGCTGTCGGCTTCGGCGATGTAATGGGCGTAGCCGCACACTGCACTGACCAGCACCGGGAGCCCTGCCACCAGCGCTTCAAGCAGCACGGTGCCGGTGTTTTCGTTGTAAGCCGGGTGAATCAACAGGTCGGCGCCCAACAGAAAACGCGGAATGTCGCTGCGCCCTTTCATGAAGGTGACGTGATCGCCCAGGCCCAGCGTCGTGGTCTGCACCTGGAATACCTTGGGGTCGTCCTGGCCGATGACAAACAGGCGCGTGCGTTTTTTCAATTCAGCAGGCAGCGCGGCCAGTGCCTTGAGGCTGCGATCCACGCCCTTGGTCTTGAAGCCGGAGCCGATCTGCACGAGCAGCAGGTCATCGTCGGCCAGCTTGAATTCCCGACGAAACTCGGCGCGAATTTCGGCGGCATCCGGCGGCGCGCGACGGTCCTGGGAGATCCCCGGCGGCAACAGATGAAAGCGTTCCAGCGGCGTGTCGTAATGCTTGATGAACAGCGGCTGCTGCACTTCGGAGATCATCAGCACTTCGGTCTTTGCGTCTTTGGCGAACACCGCGCGTTCGTAGTCGGCGAAGTGACGGTAGCGGCCCCAGTATTTGTACAGGCCGTGGCGCAGGTTCTGGGCCTTGTCTTCGTAGCAGCCGTCGGCGGCGTAATACACGTCCAGTCCGGGCATCTTGTTGAAGCCGATCAGCCGGTCCACGGGACGCTTGGCCAGGTCGGCGTTCATCCAGTCGGTGAGCTTTTCGTTGCGACGGTGGTTGAAGATTGCCTTGACCGGCGCCACCAGCACTTCGAAGCCGGGCGGCACGTCGCCTTCCCAGATCAGCGTGTAGACACGGATTTTATGCCCGCGCTGCTGGCACTCCAGGGCGATGCGCATGAAGTCGCGCTGCAGGCCACCGAACGGGAAGTATTTATAAAGCACGAATGCCAGTTGCATCAGGGATGTTCCTTTGCCAGCAATAGCGCGCCTAACTGGTTCGCTACCCGCTCGGGATTCAGGCGAGTGAAGCACATGGGCCACTCGCGTTCGGTATCGACCTGACGCTGATCTTCAGGCGTCGGTCGATAGGTGCATTTCTTTTGCAGGCACGGCGCGCAAGCGGGGTAATCGGCCGCCAGATGCACCTGCGACCGGCCATACGCGCCGGTCAGGCCCGGATTGGTCGGGCCGAACAGCGACAGGGTCGGTACGTCCAGCGCTGCAGCCAGATGACCAAGACCGGTGTCCACCGCGACGCAACCCTGGGCGCTCGCCAGTACGCGAGCAACCCCTGCCAGATTGAGTTTGGGCAACACGACGGCATTATCAAGGCCATCGGCAATGCGTTCGGCCCGCGCCTTCTCGGCCGGATTGCCCCACGGCAGTCGCACTTCAAGCCCTAGGCCGATCACGCGCTCGGCCAATTGGCGCCAGTACAGCTCGGGCCAATGTTTGGTGTCCCAGGTGGTGCCGTGAAGGAACAGCACAAACGGCGCGTCGTTTGTGGCAGTGAGCAAGCGGCTGCGATCGAGGCCGTAATCGCCCAGTCCCGCAGGCACCTGGTAACCCAGCGCCTGACCGAATAATTGACGCAAGCGCTCGACTGCATGCTGGCCGCGGGCAACGGCGTAGGGGCGATCGTAGAAACGAGCGGCCATGGGCTCGCGCGCCGAGGTCTTGTCCAGCCCGGCGATAGGCGCTTTGACGTATCGCGTCAGCCAGGCGCTTTTCAGCAGGCCCTGGGCATCAATCACCAGATCGTAGCGGGTGTCGCGCAGGCGCTGCTTGAACCGGCGCCATTCGCCATTTTTGAAGGTTTGCCAGAGGTTCTTGCGCCAGCGACGGATCGCCACCGGGATCACATTGGCGACCGCCGGATGCCAGGTCGGAATCTCGGCGAAGCCCTCTTCCACCACCCAGTCGAACTGGATGCCCGGCAGCGCGCCCATGGCGTCAGTCAGCGCGGGCAAGGTGTGGATGACGTCACCCAGTGACGAGGTTTTGATCAGCAGTACCCGCAAGTCAGGCGACCTCGACCGGCGCGGCGCCAATACGGCCGAGGGCCTGGATCACCGAATCCGGCTCCAGCAGGCGCAGGCAGTTGTAATGACCGAAGCGGCAGGTGCGCTCGAAGCACGGGCTGCACTCGATGCCGAGGCGGACGATCTCGACTTCGTCGGCCAGCGGCGGCGTGAAGCCCGGCGAGGTTGAACCATAGACCGCCACCAGTGGGCGATTCAGCGCAGCGGCCACGTGCATCAGCCCGGAATCGTTGGAGACGACTGCGTCCGCGCAGGACAGCAGGTCAATGGCTTCGGCCAGTGAGGTGCCGCCGCTGAGGTTCGTGGATTCTTCGCGCAGGCCCGGGATCAGCCGCTCGCGGATGCTTTCGCCCACGGCATGGTCGTTTTTCGAGCCGAACAGCCAGACTTGCCAGCCTTCACGAATCTTCGCTTCGGCGACTTTGGCGTAGTGCTCAGAAGGCCAGCGCTTGGATTCACCGAACTCGGCGCCCGGGCACAGCGCAAGCACCGGCCGGTCAAGGCTCAGACCGAACTTGGCCAACGCCGCGTCGCGACTGGCCGTTTCGATTTGCAGGCTGGGTTTAGGATAAGGGTGCGGCAACTCGGCGCCTTTGTCGTAGGCCAGCGCCATGAAGCGTTCGATCATCAGCGGGTAGCGCTGCTTGTCGAGGGTGCGCACGTCGTTGAGCAAGCCATAGCGAAATTCGCCACGCCAGCCGGTGCGTTTGGGAACACCGGCGAAGAATGGCACCAGCGCCGACTTCAGCGAGTTTGGCAGCAGAATCGCCTGATCGTACTGGCCCTTGAGGGATTTGCCGATGCGCCGGCGCGTGGCCAGCTCCAGCGCGCCATGGCCGAGCGGGAAGCTCAAGGCCGTGCGTACTTCGGGCATGCGCTCAAGAATCGGCCGGCTCCACTCGGGCGCCAGCACATCGATTTCGCACTGCGGGTGACGCTGCTTGAGGCACTGGAACAGCGTCTGCGCCATCACCATGTCACCGACCCAGCTGGGCCCTACGATCAGAATTCTCATGCTCATCCAAAAACGACCAGAAACGAGCAGGGAGGCCCATCAGACTGCGTGATGCTTGCACACGCCGCCTGACGCCTCCCTGTCATAGCTTTATATAGATCCGTTAGATCCGAACCCTGCAGTGTTCTCATCAACCTCTTCGCGAGCAAGCTCGCTCCCACAGGATCGCTCACCTAACGTGGGAGCGACCGGGGTGGCGCTCCACCTTGCTCGCGAAGGGGCCGGTCCTGCTGCCATCCAACGTCATGGCAATCAACTCAGCCCCAACGCTCCCCAGATCCGCATCACTTCGCGCCGTTCGGTGGCGAAATGGTCGCCGGCCACAACGCCCGGATCGTTCTGCAACGCCTGTCGGTGAGCGGCCGAGCGGTAGGCCTTATACGCCTCACGCAGCAGACCGGCATCGGCGGCGGCCATCAGACCGGCCTCCTCAAGGCCTTCGAGAATACGGATGTTGTCGGTGTAACGAAGCAGCGCGGAATGCTCTCTGGACCACGCCAGGGCCGCGTATTGCACCATAAATTCAATATCGACGATACCTCCGGCGTCCTGCTTGAGGTCGAACCGCGCCGTCGGCTCAAACGCATTCGCCCCCTTGCCTGCCGACGTTGTGCGGGTGCCGAGGTTGTCGCGCATCTTGGCGCGCATCTCGCTGACCTCCTGACGCAGCTTCGGCAGATCCCGCTCCCGCCCCAGCACCGAGGCGCGCACGGCCTCGAACTGCCGGCCGACATCGGTGCTGCCCACCAGCACCCGCGCGCGCACCAAGGCCTGATGCTCCCACGTCCAGGCCTCGTTCTCCTGATAGCGGGAAAACGCCCCGAGGGAACTCACCAGCAGTCCCGACGCGCCAGACGGACGCAGGCGCATGTCGACTTCGTACAACTGGCCCGAGTTGGTCTGGGTGGTGATCAGGTGAATGATCCGCTGACCGAGCCGGGTGAAGAACTGCGCGCCATCGATCGGCTTGGCCCCGTCGGTTTCAGCCTGGGGATCGCCATCGTGAATGAACACCAGGTCCAGATCCGAGCCGTGACCCAGCTCGATGCCGCCGACCTTGCCGTAGCCGACGATGACAAAACCGGGGTCGCACAAGGTGCCATCCGGTCGGCGCGGTGCACCGTGACGGGCGACGGTGTGGCGCCAGGCGAGCGCCAGCACTTGCTCCAGAATCGCTTCGGCCAGCCAGGTCAGGTAATCGCTGACTTTCATCAGCGGCAGGCTGCCGGTGATTTCCGACGCAGCCACGCGCAGACGGTGAGCCAGCTTGAAGTGGCGCAGGGCTTCCATTTGCTGTTCCAGGTCGTCCTCGGGAATACGTGTCAGACGCTCGCGCAGCTCGGCGGCCAGTTCTAGCGCCTGGGGCGGGCTGAACAGGCGACCTTCGTTAAGCAGCTCATCGAGCAGCAAAGGGAAACGGGCGATCTGCTCGGCAATCCACGGGCTGGCGGCGCACAGGGTGAGCAATCGACGCAACGCGCCGGGGTTTTCGGTGAGCAAGACCAGATACGCCGAGCGACGCGCCACCGCTTCCACTAGCGGCAGCACGCGCTCCAGCACCAGATCTGGATTGTCGTGTTCGACAGCCTGAGCGAGCAGGCGCGGAATAAAGGCATCAAGCCGCTCGCGCCCCAGACGCTGCATCGAGCGAAGTTGCGAACTGTTGCGCAGGTTGCTCAGGTTTTTCAGCGCCTTTTGCGCATCGGCGAAACCGCCCTCCTGCAACTGAAGGCAGGCGCTTTCCTCGTTCTGCGACTCTTCCCACAGCGGCAGCCACTCTCCGCCGACGATTTCGTCGCCGTGGTCCTGCTCGCCTTCTTCCTCGTCCGGGTCAGCGATAACCTGACGAAAGTGCCACGCGACGCGCTCACGCCAGTACATCAGTTGTTCGTGGAAACTCGCCCAATCGGCAAAGCCCATCATGAACGCGATGCGCGCTTTATCCTGCGGGTCGTCCGGAAGCATTTGCGTCTGCCGATCCGCAATCGCCTGAATGGCATGTTCGGTGTAGCGCAGAAACTGATAGCCCTCACGCAGCTCATCGATGACGGCAGCGGGCAGATAGCCCTGGCCTTCAAGGGTTTTCAGCACCTTGAGCAGGGGCCGCTGCTGCAGACTCAAATCGCGACCGCCGTGAATCAACTGAAACGCCTGAGCGATGAATTCGACTTCGCGGATGCCGCCGGACCCCAGCTTGATGTTCTCGGCCATGCCCTTGCGCCGGACTTCCTGCTGGATCAGCTGTTTCATGGTGCGCAGCGCTTCAATGGCGGAGAAGTCCAGATAGCGGCGATAGACAAACGGCCGCAGCATGTCGAGCAACTCGCTGCCCTTCTCCTGATCGCCGCCCACCACACGCGCCTTGATCATGGCGTAGCGTTCCCAGTCGCGGCCCTGATCCTGGTAGTACTGCTCCAGCGCGTTGAAGCTGAGCACCAGTGCACCGGAAGACCCATACGGGCGCAGGCGCATGTCGACCCGGAAGACAAAGCCGTCGACCGTGACCGGGTCCAGCGCCTTGATCAATCGCTGACCCAGGCGGATGAAAAATTCCTGATTATCGAGCGGGCGTTTGACGCCTTGGGTTTCGCCGCCCTCGGGGTAGGCAAAGATGAGATCGATGTCGGACGATAGATTCAGCTCGACGGCGCCCAGCTTGCCCATGCCGAGGATGACCATCTGCTGCGGCTCGCCTGTCCGACGGCCGGTCGGCGTGCCGAATTGCTGGCAATGCCGCTCGTACAGCCACTTGTAAGCCAGATCGATGCAGCCATCTGCCATGTCCGAGAGATCGCGGCAGGTTTCCACCAGATCAGCCTGTCGGGTCAGATCCCGCCAGATAATTCGCACTTGCTGGCGCGTGCGTTGACGACGTAGATTACGCCCCAGTTCATCGTCGCTGGCAGCCTGAATGACGGCATTGGCGATGTGCCCAAGCAGCTCGCCGGGCGCAAAACTGCGCTCCAGCTCACCGGATTCAGCGAGGTCGAGCAGCATCAGCGGATCGCGTGAAACCTGATCGGCGACGAAGTCGCTGGCCGCACATACACGATCGAACGCCAATAGCCGCGCCTCGGGCCAAGCCTGAAATGGATGCCTGGCGTCATCTGTGAGGGCATCGAGAGCGGTGCGCCAGGATTGACGCGCACGAGTGACCAACGGCAGAAGGACAGCCGGCAGCTCGGCCAGCAGGGGAAGGCTCATGGTCTATCCTTGATCGGCGTTCAAATGGCAGCCCGCCACGGCGGTTGTATACACGCAACGGACGGACTGTCGAACAAAGGTTAAAAATTGCTGATGACGGGTATTTTCTGGTTTTCAACGTGATAGGTCCGACGATTCGTCAGATTTTTACACTGAGAACACTGCTTTAACGGACACTGCACCACGAGTGAAAACGTCGCTCAGCTGTAGTTTTACTACTGTATATACAAGTCAAAAAGCTGAATTAGCCCGAGATTTGTAGTAAAACTACACAACGCCGGGGACCCATCCGGTCATCCAAGAATTTTATATCGTCTGCCCACAAGGCCAGTCGCAACAAACTCAGGCAACCGATTCTGGAAGCCTTTCCGCCCTGGAGCAAGCCATGCAAGACCTCGATCCCGTCGAAACCCAGGAATGGCTGGACGCCCTGGAATCGGTTCTCGACAAAGAAGGCGAAGACCGTGCTCATTACCTGATGACCCGTATGGGTGAGCTGGCCACACGAAGTGGTTCGCAGCTGCCATACGCCATCACCACGCCTTACCGCAACACCATCCCCGTTACCCACGAAGCACGCATGCCCGGCGACCTGTTCATGGAACGCCGCATCCGCTCGCTGGTACGTTGGAACGCTTTGGCGATGGTGGTCAAGACCAACATCGGCGACCCGGACCTGGGCGGCCACATCTCCAGCTTCGCTTCCAGTGCAACTCTGTACGACATCGGCTTCAACTACTTCTTCCAGGCCCCGACCGACGAACACGGCGGCGACCTGATCTACTTCCAGGGTCACGCATCGCCAGGCGTCTACGCTCGTGCGTTCATGGAAGGGCGCATCACCGAAGACCAGATGAACAACTTCCGTCAGGAAGTCGATGGCAACGGTCTGTCGTCTTATCCGCACCCGTGGCTGATGAAAGACTTCTGGCAGTTCCCGACCGTTTCCATGGGTCTGGGTCCGATTCAGGCGATCTACCAGGCGCGCTTCATGAAGTACCTGGAGCACCGCGGTTACATCCCGGAAGGCAAGCAGAAAGTCTGGTGCTTCCTGGGCGACGGCGAGACCGACGAGCCGGAATCCCTGGGCGCCATCGCCCTGGCCGGTCGCGAGAAGCTCGACAACCTGATCTTCGTCGTGAACTGCAACCTGCAGCGTCTGGACGGTCCGGTTCGCGGCAACGCCAAGATCATCCAGGAACTGGAAGGCGTGTTCCGCGGTGCTCAGTGGAACGTGACCAAAGTCATCTGGGGCCGTTTCTGGGACCCACTGCTGGCCAAAGACGTCGACGGCATCCTGCAACGCCGCATGGACGAAGTCATTGACGGCGAATACCAGAACTACAAAGCCAAAGACGGCGCTTTCGTGCGCGAACACTTCTTCAACTCGCCAGAACTCAAGGCGATGGTTGCGGATATGTCCGACGACGAAATCTGGAAACTCAACCGTGGCGGCCACGACCCGTACAAGGTCTACGCGGCCTACCACGCAGCGGTGAACCACAAGGGCCAGCCGACCGTGGTTCTGGCCAAGACCATCAAGGGTTATGGCACCGGCGCCGGTGAAGCGAAAAACACCGCGCACAACACCAAGAAGGTCGACGTCGACAGCCTGCGTCACTTCCGTGACCGCTTCGACATCCCGATCAAAGACGATCAGCTCGAAGCCCTGCCGTTCTTCAAGCCTGAAGAAGGCAGCGCCGAAGCGCGTTACCTGGCCGAGCGTCGTGCTGCACTGGGCGGCTTCGTGCCACAGCGTCGTGCGCAGAGCTTCAGCCTGCCGACCCCGCCACTGGAAACCCTCAAGGCGATCCTTGACGGCTCCGGCGACCGCGAAATTTCCACCACCATGGCGTTCGTGCGCATCCTGACCCAACTGGTCAAGGACAAGGAAGTGGGTCAGCGCATCGTTCCGATCATCCCGGACGAAGCCCGTACTTTCGGTATGGAAGGCATGTTCCGCCAGTTGGGCATCTACTCTTCCGTAGGCCAGCTGTACGAGCCGGTCGACAAAGAACAAGTGATGTTCTACCGCGAGGACAAGAAGGGTCAGATCCTCGAGGAAGGCATCAACGAAGCCGGCGCGATGTCGTCGTTCATCGCTGCGGGTACTTCGTACAGCAGCCACAACCAGCCGATGATTCCGTTCTACATCTTCTACTCGATGTTCGGTTTCCAGCGTATCGGCGACCTGGCATGGGCAGCAGGCGACAGCCGCACCCGTGGCTTCCTGATCGGCGGCACCGCCGGTCGTACCACCCTGAACGGTGAAGGTCTGCAGCACGAAGACGGTCACAGCCACATCCTGGCCTCGACCATCCCGAACTGCCGCACCTTCGATCCCACCTACGGCTACGAGCTGGCGGTGATCATTCAGGACGGCATGAAGAAGATGTTCGAAGAACAACAGGACGTCTTCTACTACCTGACCGTGATGAACGAGTCCTACACGCAACCTGCCATGCCGGCCGGTTCCGAGGAAGGCATCATCAAGGGCATGTACCTGCTGGAAGAAGACACCGAGGAAGCCGCGCACCACGTGCAGCTGCTGGGTTCCGGCACCATCCTGCGTGAAGTGCGCGAGGCGGCGAAGATCCTGCGCGAACAGTTCAACATCGGTGCGGACGTCTGGAGCGTCACCAGCTTCAACGAATTGCGTCGCGACGGCCTGGCCGTAGAGCGCAGCAATCGCCTGAAGCCGGGTCAGAAGCCACAGTTGAGCTACGTTGAGGAATGCCTCAACGGCCGTAAAGGTCCGGTGATCGCTTCGACCGACTACATGAAACTGTTCGCTGACCAGATCCGTCAGTGGGTTCCGACCAAGGAATACAAAGTTCTGGGCACCGACGGTTTCGGCCGTAGCGACAGCCGCAAGAAGCTGCGCAACTTCTTCGAAGTTGACCGTCACTTCGTGGTGCTGGCCGCCCTGGAAGCCTTGGCCGATCGCGGCGATATCGAACCTAAAGTCGTGGCGGAAGCCATTGCCAAGTTCGGCATCGATCCTGAAAAGCGCAACCCGCTGGACTGCTAAGGTCTGCGTAACGATCGAATAGAGCGCTGAAAGGTGCGCGAAACAGCCGCCGATGCGGAATTTACTTCGGTAAATGAGCATCCAGGCTGTTTCGTCGCAGATGAATCGGCGCAGTCGAGGAACAGGTTCTCCTAAGGAGAGACATTGTGAGTGAGTTAATTCGCGTACCCGACATCGGCAACGGTGAAGGTGAAGTTATTGAGTTGATGGTCAAGGTCGGTGATCGCATTGAAGCTGACCAGAGCGTGCTGACGCTGGAGTCGGACAAGGCAAGCATGGAAATCCCTGCGCCTAAAGCCGGTGTCATCAAGGCGATGAAAGTGAAGCTGGGCGACCGCCTGAAAGAAGGCGACGAACTGTTTGAGCTGGAAGTAGAAGGTGAAGCGGCGGCCGAGCCTGCTGCTGCACCTGCACCTGCACCTGCTGCTGCCGCGCCTGCCCCTGCTGCTGAAAAGCCAGCCGAGAAGCCAGCAGAAGCCGAAGCGGCGCCTGCCGCAGCGGCTGCACCTGCGGCGTCGGATACCGTTCAGGACATTCACGTTCCGGACATCGGTTCGTCGGGCAAGGCTCGCATCATCGAGCTGATGGTCAAAGTGGGCGACAGCATCGAAGCTGATCAATCCCTGATCACCCTGGAATCCGACAAAGCCTCGATGGAGATCCCGTCTCCCGCGGCAGGCGTTGTCGAAAGCATCAGCGTCAAGGTCGAAGACGAGGTCGGCACGGGCGACCTGATCCTGAAATTGAAAGTGGCGGGTGCTGCACCGGCTGCGGCGCCTGCACAAGCTGCTGCCCCGGCTCCGGCCAAGGCGGAAGCGGCTGCTCCGGCGCCCGCTGCTGCCCCGGCTGCAAAAGCTGAAAGCGCCCCTGCGCCCGCTGCTCCAGCCGCTGCACCTGCGAACAACGGCGCCAAGGTTCACGCTGGCCCGGCTGTTCGTCAGCTGGCACGCGAGTTCGGCGTCGAGCTGAACGCTGTTTCGGCAACCGGCCCACACGGTCGCGTGCTGAAAGAAGACGTCCAGGCGTACGTCAAATCGATCATGACCAAGTCCAAGGACGCGCCTGCTGCTGGCGGCGCTGCCGGCGGCATGGGCATCCCGCCGATTCCGGAAGTCGATTTCAGCCGTTTTGGCGAAACCGAAGAAGTGCCGATGACGCGTCTGATGCAACTGGGCGCAACCGGTCTGCATCGCAGCTGGCTGAACATTCCGCACGTCACGCAATTCGACCAGGCCGACATCACCGATCTGGAAGCTTTCCGTATCGCGCAGAAAGCCGTGGCTGAAAAAGCTGGCGTCAAGCTGACCATTCTGCCGCTGCTGCTCAAGGCCAGCGCGCACATGCTCAAGGAGCTGCCGGACTTCAACAGTTCGCTGGCGCCAAGCGGCAAAGCCATCATTCGCAAGAAGTACTTCAACATCGGCTTCGCGGTGGACACGCCGGAAGGCCTGCTGGTCCCGGTGATTAAGAACGTCGACCAGAAGAGCCTGCTGCAACTGGCAGCTGAAGCGGCCGAGCTGGCGGAAAAGGCACGCTCCAAAAAGCTGTCGGCCAACGACATGCAGGGCGCCTGCTTCACCATCTCCAGCCTCGGCCACATTGGCGGCACCGGCTTCACGCCGATCGTGAACGCGCCGGAAGTGGCGATCCTTGGTGTGTCCAAGGCCACCATGCAGCCGGTCTGGGACGGCAAGGCATTCCAGCCTCGCCTGATGCTGCCGCTGTCACTGTCCTACGATCACCGCGTGATCAACGGCGCCGCCGCGGCGCGCTTCACCAAGCGTCTGAGCGAATTGCTGGCGGACATCCGCACGATCCTGCTGTAAGCCGTAAAAGGCCCGTTTCTCGCGAAACGGGCCTTCGTTTTCTCGAGCTGCCACGCTCGTACCTCAACCCCGCTCACCGGCGGGGCTTTTTTTGCGCTTTTAAAATGGATTCATCAGCAGCTCCAAAGGCCCTACAGTATTCGGTCGCGCTGCCGATAACGGATCATGCACAAACACCAGCCGCTCGACCCTCATCCCGACAATCCGATCAATTACCTCCAGTAAATCAACCGTCTGCCGACAGATTTATAGCACTAAGCCATCGCGCTGACTTGTCAGCCCGTTCGCCATGATGCAACCTTGCGGCACGCGACTTAAAGACGGGCTCCTTGCCCGTGCGCGACAGCACCCTGAAAGCGAGTTCCTTCATGAAAAGCCAACCTGATGCTGCCGGTAGACCGGCGGCCGAGGTCGTGACGCAATTACCGGTGCCCTCGCGGCTCGGCATGCTGCGTTTCGAGCGGCTGAATGAACCCAGCTGGGCCATGCTCTATCTGGATCCTAACTGCGAAAAGCAATTCAGCATGCCCGCCGTCGAACTTTGCGCGCTGGTGGGCACGCCTTACGCCAGCCTCATGGAGCCCGAAGCGCGCTATCAACTGCACGACGCCGTGCAGATGCAGCTGGCCGGCAGCGCCCATTACCTGATCCGCTACACCCTGCACACGACGCGCGGCCCATTGAATCTGGTGGAAATCGGTGAGGGATACAAGCAACACACCCGGCATCTGTTGCGCGGCTACCTGATGGTGGTTGATGGGCAGATCGAGCCCGGCGAACTGATCATCGGCCCCGATCTGGAAGTACAGAACTCCCGTCTGCAGATTGCGCTGGAGCTCAATCAACGCGCCCAGCGCGAACAGTTGCTGCATCTCGAGCGGGTCCGCGCACAGCAAAGCCTGATTCTGCGCCTGGCGCGCCATCGCTACAGTTCGAACAATTCGCTGCAGGAAGCCGCAGAGCTGATCACCAAAAGCGCCTGCGAGATCTACAACATCTCCTGCGCCAGCCTGTGGAACCTCAGCGGCAAGACCCTTGAGCCTATTGCCGAGTATCGCCGCGATACCAGCACGTTCCCCAAGACCGACGCGATCGACATCAGCGAATTCCCCAGCTACCTGGACGTGCTGCACACCAGCCGCGCCATCGACGTCAACGATGTCGAGCAGGATCCGCGTACGCGCGAGCTGGTTGAGCGACTGCGGACCCAGGACATCACCGCCATTCTCGACGCCGCCGTGCGCATCGATGGCCAGGTGGTGGGCGTGCTGTGTCTCGAGCAAACCGGTACGCCACGGGAATGGCAGTCCGATGAGATTGCTTTTGCCGGTGAGCTGGCCGATCAGTTTGCCCACGCCATCAACAACCACAACCGCCGCACCGCCACCAGCGCCCTGCACCTGTTTCAGCGTGCCGTGGAGCAGAGCGCCAACGCGTTTTTGCTGGTCAACCGCGACGGCGTGGTTGAGTACGTCAACCCGAGCTTCACCGAGATCACCCAGTACCCGGCCGATGAGGTTCACGGGCATCGCCTGTCGGAGCTGCCGGCGCTGGAAAACCTCAGCGCGCTGCTGCTCGACGCGAATTCGAGTCTGGTCAGCGGAAACAGCTGGCAGGGCGAGTTCAAGAGCCGACGCAAAAATCTGGAACCGTACTGGGGCCAGCTGTCGATTTCCAAGGTCTACGGCGACAACCGCGAGCTGACCCATTACATCGGCATCTACGAGGACATCACCCAGGCCAAGCTCTCCCAGCAGCGGATCGAGCGTCTGGCGTACACCGACAATCTGACCAGTCTGGGCAACCGTCCGGCGTTCATCCGAACCCTGGACGAGCACTTTGCCCGGGACGTCGCGACGCCGATCAGTCTTTTGCTGGTGGATATCGACAACTTCAAACGCATCAACGACAGCCTCGGCCACCAGACTGGCGACAAGCTGCTGATCAGCCTCGCTCGCCGCCTGCGCAACAGCCTGAGCCCGACCGGCATTCTGGCGCGCTTCGCCAGTAACGAATTCGCTGTACTGCTCGACGACACCAGTCCCGAAGAAGGCCAACGGGTCGCCAGCCAGGTGCTGAGCACGCTGGACAAGCCCATGTTTGTCGACAATCAGTTGATCAGCGTGACCGGTTCGGTGGGGCTGGCCTGCGCGCCGATCCATGGCCGCGACCCGCAGACGCTGATGAAGAACGCAGGCCTGGCGCTGCACAAGGCCAAGGCCAACGGCAAGCATCAGGTGCAGGTATTCACCGAAGCCCTGAACGCCGAAGCGAGTTACAAGCTGTTCGTCGAGAACAACCTGCGCCGCGCGCTGACGCAGAACGAACTTGAGGTCTTTTACCAGCCCAAACTGTGCCTGCGCAGTGGCCGTCTGCTGGGCATGGAAGCGTTGCTGCGCTGGAATCATCCGGAAAAAGGCATGATCCGCCCGGACCAGTTCATCAGCGTCGCCGAAGAGACCGGCCTGATCATCCCGATCGGCAAGTGGGTCGCGCGCCAGTCCTGCCGCATGAGCAAGCAACTGACCGCCGCCGGTTACGGCAAACTGCATGTGGCCATCAACGTGTCGCCGAAGCAGTTTTCCGATCCGGAGCTGGTCTCCTCGCTGGCCAGCATCCTGCGTGACGAACAGCTCGACCCGTCGCTGCTGGAACTGGAACTGACTGAAGGCTTGCTGCTGGAGGCAACCGAAGACACGCGCCTGCAACTTGAGTCGCTGAAGACCCTCGGCTTGACCCTGGCGATGGATGACTTTGGTACGGGTTATTCGTCGTTCAGTTACCTGAAGAAATTCCCCATCGACGTGATCAAGATCGACCGCAGCTTCATCAGGGACATCCCGGATGATCAGGACGACATGGAAATCACCTCCGCGGTCATCGCCATGGCCCACAACCTCAAGTTGACCGTGGTCGCCGAAGGCATCGAGACGGCGGCACAGCTGGCGTTTCTTCGTCGCCATCGCTGCGATGTCGGTCAGGGCTATCTGTTCGACAAGCCGATTCCGGGCGAAGAGCTGATCGAGAAGTTGCGTCGTTACCCGCGCGGCCCACTGGCCTGAGTCCCCCTTCCCCGCATCACATCAGTGCGGCACACTTGCCGCCCTGCATTTGCATCAGCCGATGCTGACCCCATATACGGTTTTCACTGACAACGCATGTTGGTTGTCCTGCCCCAGAGAGGATGTGCCTCATGGTCTTGCGCTCGGAAATTCTTGTGAATAAAAACGCTCTCCCCACCGCTCAGCAGGCACTGCCTGGGCGCGAAACACCCATGACCCTGCCCGAAACCCATTTCGTCAACGGCACGCCGCTGCTTGGGCCGTTCTTCAATGACGTCGAGTTCGCCATCTTTGGCCTGGGTTGTTTCTGGGGTGCGGAACGTCGCTTCTGGCAGAAAGAAGGTGTGGTCAGCACTGTTGTGGGTTACGCGGGGGGATTCACGCCGAACCCGACGTACGAAGAAGTCTGCTCAGGCCTGACGGGCCATGCCGAGGTGGTCCTCGTGGTGTACGAACCCGCGAAGGTCAGCTACGAAGCACTGCTGGCGATGTTTTGGGAATTGCATAACCCGACCCAGGGCATGCGCCAAGGCAACGACATCGGCACCCTATACCGCTCGGTGATCTACGCGACAACACCTGAGCAACTGCAGGCGGCCAAGGCCAGTGCCGAGGTGTATCAAGCCGAACTGGCCAAGGCCGGTCTCGGGGAGATCACCACCGAAATCGACCAGGCGCCCACCGTGTACTTCGCCGAGGCGTATCACCAGCAATACCTGGCGAAGAATCCCCAGGGCTACTGCGGTATTGGCGGCACCGGCGTCTGCATGCCGCCGAGTCTGGCGGGGAACTGAGTTACCCCATAGAGGGATCGGCCGCGTTGGACCCGCTGGCATCCCTGGTATCGGCAAAGGCTGCCTTGGCCGGGGGAGGCAGACATCGCCGATCCTCCGGCAGATGAACGAATTGTGGGAGCGAGCTTGCTCGCGAATGGGCCATTACATCCGCTGAATAGTCAGCGGTTGAGATGCCGCCTTCGTGAGCAAGCTCACTCCCACATGAACGGTGTCCGCTGCATCACTTCATGGCCCCTTCCCGTCTAAAGCTGAACCCACTGACACTACGCGTGCTCTCAGTGAGACCGGCTTTAGCCGGGAAGACGTAAGCCGTCACGCCGCAGAAACCAAGAGCGGTTACTCCGCAATCAGCCAATCCATCTTCCAGTCACCTTGCGTCTGGCCGAGCTTCTTCGCCAGCCATGGCATCAACTCGCGCAGTTCTTCTTCCAGCCCCCATGGCGGATTGGCGATTGCCAGGCCGGAGCCGTTGAGGCTGTTTGGTGTGTCCAGCGGGTGCACGAACAACTCGACCCGCAGCAGTTTCGGTGCGCCGGTTTCGGCCAGGTCCTGATAGAAACGCTTGAGCGCGCGCTGGTCCTTGATCGGGTACCAGATGGCGGCGACGGTCTGGCGCATCCGCGCGATGGTTTCCTTGAGGGCGACGGAGCAGCGCTTCATCTCGTCCAGTTGCTCAAACGGCGGATCAATCAGCATCACTGCGCGCTTCTCGTGAACCGGCAGCAAGGCCCGGGGCACGTGCCAGCCTTCGCCCAGGTGCACGGCGACGCGGCGGTCGTATTTCATGTTGTCTTTAAGCAGCGCGCCGTCTTCCGGGTGCTTTTCGTTGAGCAGCACGCGGTCCTGTTCGCGGGTCAGGCGGCGGGCCAGTTCGGGAGAGCCCGGGTAGTAACGCAGTTCGCCGGTCTTGCGGTTCATGTGACGGATCGCGTCGATGTAACCGCCCGCCATTTCAGGCACGTCTTCGGCATCCCACAGACGGCCGATGCCTTCGATCCATTCGCCGGTGCGCGTGGCCTGATCGCCCTGCAAGTCATACAGGCCGATGCCCGCGTGAGTGTCGAGGTAAGCGAGTGGCTGTTCTTTGCGCGACATGAGCGCGATCAAGCGAGTCAGAACGATGTGTTTGAAGACGTCGGCATGGTTGCCGGCGTGGAAGGCGTGACGGTAGTTCATGGCGGCTCCTGGAAGGCTGCGGAGTTTATCAAACCATCCGACGTTGCGCAGACCGCTCATGCCCTGCCGCTCGTGGGAGCCCAAACGACAGGCAAAAAAATCCCCGGTTAAGCCGTTACAAAACCGGGGTGAGGCATCTGCGCGGGCCAGAGGGTGACCAAACCGTACCCCGTGCAATGTAAGTGAGGCGATTATGCCAAATGAACTAAACAGTTACATAGCCGAAAACGACACGGTGATGCGTATGCCAGACATCAGCGACGCGAGCGCTTGCCGAGCTCACGCGCGCACCACCAGAATCAGGCCAACCTCAAGAACGGAGCGCACGTCATGATGCACGCAGACCTCATCGACCAGGACGACCTGATCAGCCAACTCAGGGCGATCGGTCTCGAAGTACCCTCCGGCCTCAGCGCGGAACAGGCGTGCGCACAGGCGGTGCGCGGCCTCAATGAAGATCGCGCTCGGGCATTGCGGCAACTGGTGGAGAAACTGCTGAGCGGCAGCGCAACGATTTTGCCAGCCGTGCGCCAGGCGATTGATCAGCAGCTGTTGCCGGCGCTCGCGATATACAGAAACAATGCCCCGCTAGTTTGAGCTCTGGCTAACGTACTAACACGGCAAACTTACAACGCCCGTCACAAGCAGGAAGTTGCATCAGGCTGGCAATATTGGTCTGCCGGGTTATAAGTAAATGTCGCGTCGCCAGTGACAACTGCTGGCAGCGTCATATGAATGATCGGAACGAAGATTCCACCTGTGTTATTGAAAAAATCCCATTGATTGTGCTTTGCGCTTACTAACCCACTGACAGAAGTATAAAAAAACGCTTGAATGGGAAGCTTTGCCGGAATGTCCTGAGCCCACGCTTGAACAATTAACTCATTGTAACGGTGCTTTAGTTCAGCAGGCAAAAGATGCATGGCCCTCAGTGACTGATAAAAAGACTCGGCACCTAAGGCATTCATCTCAGTGCTTACATCAAAAGCACAGACATAACCGTAGATTAGCTCTCTGTCTGCACCTGATGGTCCCTTGTCGAAATGGGCTTTCCACTGATCTGCGGTGGAAATGCCCTGAGACTGGCAACGCCCGCTCACGCCGGGATATCGAGAGCTTTCTCCGCAACCTGGCTGGGCCCGTATCCAGGTATAACCGTCAATAGGAAACGAGCACAGGACATACATATGATCTTTTCCAGACGGTGCGGAAAGAATCGGATAAAAGATAAACCCGTTATCAGTACCCACGGCGAGATGGTCAAAGTTAGCGTCCTTGCGCACGTAGGAGAACGAAACACCGGTTTTCCCCGGCGCAGGGTTCCAGGCGTGATGGGCACCGGAAGTGCTCGTGCCTCTAAAGAGCACGCCTGCGCATAAAAAGGCTGGCTTCGACGCGTTGCCACAATCATGCCGGGTATCCTGGTACGCAAGCTGGATAGAGGCCGCTACGGCGTTGCCATCTACTGCATTGACTTGTCGCGACCCGGAAGAAATATCCGGATTGTTAGTACATCCCAGAATAAGCGCCATCAAAAAAATCAGGCCATATGTTTTCATTTCAGCATCCTTGCTCGATGAGCAATCCTTAAGAAACTGAGCCACGGAGATCCTGCTGACTTTATACGTCGGGCCGCTCAGGCGCGTAAACTGGCAGAAATGACAGTAACTGCCACAACTTAACAATAGGACTCCCCGCGACCGACGCGGCAAGGCAGTTATAAACAGAAGCGGACAGGTTCAAATAAATCTAAAACGGGAGGATTTAGCGCGAGGGCGTAAAGCGGAAAATAATCTTTTAATGAGGCTGCCCATTTACGAGCTCGATAAGAACCTTGCCCGCAAAAGCACGGCTCAGACGATGTCCTAATCGTCTGAATCGGCACATCGCGAGCGCGCTCCTATCCGGGGTTCTAGCGTTTTTCCAATGGCGTCTGGCTAAATCATCGCCTCACAATCGCACGCTCGCAAACGTCGATTCATTACGCGCCTGACTCAGCGCCGACAGCGGCCCGGACAACGGCGCCAGAACGATCGACTGCGGGATCGGCAACATACCCACCTGCTGCGCGGTGTTGGAGCCGACGCGTTCGTCCCGTGGCGGGATGCCGAAGTATTCGCGGTAGCACTTGGAGAAGTGCGGTGTGGACACGAACCCGCACACCGACGCTACTTCGATGATCGACATCGGCGTTTGCTTGAGCAACTGGCGGGCGCGGATCAGGCGCAGCTTGAGGTAATAGCGCGATGGCGAGCAGTGCAGGTACTTCTGGAACAGCCTTTCCAGCTGACGCCGGGACACGGCGACATACACCGCGAGTTCGTCCAGATCAATCGGCTCCTCCAGGTTGGCCTCCATCAGCGCAACGATTTCCTGCAGCTTCGGCTGATTGGTGCCAAGCATGTGCTTGAGCGGCACACGCTGGTGATCCTGTTCGTTGCGGATGCGTTCGTAGACGAACATCTCCGAGATGGCGGCGGATAACTCACGACCATGATCGCGGCTGATCAGGTGCAACATCATGTCCAGCGGTGCGGTGCCGCCCGAGCTGGTGAAGCGGTTGCGGTCGAGGGTGAACAGGCGCGTGCTCATGGCAACGCGGGGGAAAGCTTCCTGCATCGCGGCCAGACATTCCCAATGCACGCTGCAATCGAATCCGTCCAGCAAACCTGCGCAGGCCAATGCCCAACTGCCGGTGCACACCGCGCCCAGACGACGGGACTGACGCGCCTGGCTCTGCAGCCAGCTGACGTGTTCGCGGGTGACAGTGCGCTGAATGCCGACGCCACCGCAGACGATCACGGTGTCGAGCACCGGCGCCTTGTGCATGGCGGCGTCGGGGGTGATCTGCAGACCATCGCTGGCCCATACCTGGCCACCGTCCGCTGTCAGTGTGGTCCAGCGATACAGCTCGCGGCCTGACAACTGATTCGCCATACGCAGTGGCTCGACCGCTGACGCGAGGGAGATCAATGTGAAGTTGTCCAGCAGCAGGAAGCCGATGGATTGGGGCGCACGGTTCTGGGGTTGAGCCCCGGAGTTGAACGAAGTCATCACAATTTCTCCTCACGCGTAAAACGGTTGATGGCCCCGGCAGGAGGCTCTTGTTGTATCGCCCTCATCTGTGGAGAGCTTTGTCATTGCAACGCAAATGCCATGCCTAAAGTTGAATGAGCATTCAACAACCCCTGATTGCGACGTCGCGAAGCGTCTATTCGGCAGCGACATGACGATTCAAATCGCGACCCCGAGGGACGCTGAGCCGCAGACGCGGCGGGCGGGATGAGCAATTCCGTAGCACTTGTGTGAACCATCGAATCGGCAGGCGGTCCGGGAGTGTCACCCGACGCACGGGGTGCTCGGCGGGTAGCGATGGGTTACGGATTCAGATGGCATCGCGCCAGCTCAAGGGGAAGCGCGCGCCAAAACGTAGCGGGCTCAGTGCGGCGTGGGCGAAAAGCGAGCAGGCGGCTGCGTATGCACCTGCTTCTATCCCGGCAAGCGGGCGTTATCGACTCAACATTCGACGGCGCTGACCGCCAGCCCGCCGCGGGACGTCTCTTTGTACTTGTCGTGCATGTCGGCGCCGGTGTCGCGCATGGTGCGAATGACCCGGTCCAGCGAGATGAAGTGCTGGCCGTCGCCACGCAGGGCCATTTGCGCAGCGTTGATGGCTTTCACCGCAGCGATGGCGTTGCGCTCGATGCACGGCACCTGAACCAGCCCACCCACCGGATCGCAGGTCAGGCCCAGGTTATGTTCCAGACCGATTTCGGCCGCGTTGCACAGCTGCGCCGGGGTGGCACCCAGGATGTCCGCCAGGCCGGCGGCCGCCATGGCGCATGCGGAACCGACCTCGCCCTGACAGCCGACTTCGGCGCCGGAGATCGATGCGTTCTTTTTGCACAGAATGCCGATGGCCGCGGCGCCCAGCAGATAGTCGACCACATTGGCTTCGCTCACCTCATCACTGAACTTGACGAAGTAATGCAGCACCGCCGGAATGATTCCCGCCGCGCCGTTGGTGGGCGCCGTGACCATGCGCCCTCCCGCGGCGTTTTCTTCGTTGACCGCGAGCGCGAACAGGTTGACCCACTCCATCGCGCTCAACGTCGAGCCAATCACGTTCGGCTTGTTCAGCTCGAGAAGGCTGCGGTGCAGACGCGCTGCCCGACGACGCACGTTCAGGCCGCCCGGCAGGATGCCCTCGTGCTTCAAGCCCAATTCGACACACGCCTGCATGGCCCGCCACAGGTGCATGAGCCCGGCGCGGATTTCATCTTCGCTGCGCCAGACCCTCTCGTTCTCCATCATCAGTTGCGACACCCGCAGGCCGTGGGTTTCGCAGAGCATCAGCAGTTCGTCCGCACTGGAGAAATCATAGGGCAGCAGTGTTTCGTCGCGATCAAGCACGCCACTGGCGGCCTGGGCTTCATCGACGACAAAACCGCCGCCCACTGAGTAATAGGTGTCGCGATGAAATTCGCCTTGCTCACTGAACGCGACAAGCGTCATGGCATTGGGATGGAACGGCAGGTTTTCGTCGATGAGTAGCATGTCGCGCTGCCAGACGAAAGAAATCGGGTGATTGCCATTGAGCTTCAATGTGTCGGTTTCACGCAGCTCGGCGATGCGCTGGCCGATCAGCGACGGATCGATCGCGTCGGGCCACTCGCCCATCAGGCCCATGATCACGGCGCTGTCGCTGCCATGGCCGACGCCAGTCGCCGACAACGAACCGTAGAGCCGTACCTCAACGCGGTTCACCTGCTCCAGCTGATCGCGTTCGCGCAGGCCCTGGACGAACAATGCGGCAGCCCGCATGGGGCCGACGGTGTGGGAACTGGAAGGGCCGATACCGATCTTGAACAGGTCGAACACGCTGATTGCCATTGACCGCAAACCTCCGAAAACAGGGCTCCCGGCGCGCCACGCGGCCGGCGATGGAGCTGCTACGCTCAAGCAGCGATCCATCGAGATGGCGGCATCATCAGCCTTTTGTTTTGCAGGGCGGCGTCTCACACCGACTCACCCATGCCCACCAACGTCGCGTCTGCTTTAACCGGTACATGAACACGATCGGCTGCCGATTCCGGCACTTTTTGCCGTATCGTCACTCTGCTTTTGTCCCGGGAATCATTCGGCGAGCAGGGAAAAAACCTGTAAGCGACGTCACTGATACTGGATACGACGCCCTGTGTACTGGATACGACGCCCCCTGTAGGCGTTTGTTTTTCCCTGTTACATGATCGTTGTCGACTCAATCGCCAGACGCAGTGATGGAGCTGTTTTTCCAACTTGACTCGCCGACACCAGAAAACGCATCAGCTGCGGTTGATGCCGAGAAGAAAACACCAAAGGAGTCCAACATGAAAGGTTCACAAAGGCTATTGCTGGGCGTTGCGCTGAGTCTTCCGATCCTGGCCCAGGCCGCAGAGCCTGCCGCTTGCCAGATGGTCAATTTTTCCGATGTGGGCTGGACCGACATCACGGCGACCACCGCCGTCACCAGCGTCGTGCTGCAGTCGTTGGGCTACAAAACCAAAACCACGATGATTTCTGTGCCCGTGACCTACAAGTCGCTGGCCGATGGCAAGAACATGGACATCTTCCTCGGCAACTGGATGCCGACCATGGAAAACGACATCAAGGCCTACCGCGACGCCGGCACCGTCGAGACCGTCCGCGCCAACCTCGAGAACGCCAAGTACACCCTCGCCGTTCCCCAGGCTCTGTACGACAAGGGTCTTCACGACTTCGCCGACATCGTCAAATTCAAGAAAGAACTCGACGGCAAAATCTACGGTATCGAGCCGGGCAACGACGGCAACCGCCTGATCCAGAGCATGATCGACAAGAACGCCTTCGGCTTGAAAGACGCAGGCTTCAAGGTCGTCGAATCGAGCGAAGCGGGCATGCTGTCCCAGGTCGACCGCGCTTCGCGACGCAACACCGACGTGGTGTTTCTGGGCTGGGAACCGCACCCGATGAACACCCGCTTCAAAATTCAGTACCTCACCGGCGGCGATGACTTCTTCGGCCCCGACTTCGGCAAAGCCACCGTCTACACCAACGTGCGCAAGGGCTACACCACCGAGTGCAGTAACGTCGGTCAATTGCTGAAAAATCTGTCCTTCACCCTGCCGATGGAAAGCACGCTGATGGGCAATATCCTCGACGACAAGAAAAAGCCTGAAGTGGCCGCCAAAGCGTGGCTGAAAGCCAACCCTCAAGTACTCGACACCTGGCTGGCGGGTGTCACCACCGTGGACGGAAAACCTGGCCTGGAAGCCGCAAAAGCCGAGCTGACGAAGTAACTCGACAGGCAGGCGGGTACGCCCGCCTGTTGTCCTCTTTTCATCCCGCACGCGGACAACCGACATCATGCTGACTGATCATAAAATCCCCCTGGGCCAGTACATCGCCGGCTTTGTCGAATGGCTGACGCAGCACGGCGCCAGCACCTTCGACGCCATCGCTTCGTCACTGGAAACCATGATTCACGGCCTGACCGGCGGGCTGACCTGGTTCAACCCCTTCGTGCTGATCGGCCTGATTGCCCTGCTTGCCCACTTCATTCAGCGCAAATGGGGCCTGACCGCATTTGTGATCATTTCCTTTCTGCTGATCCTCAATCTGGGGTACTGGCAGGAAACCATGGAGACCCTGGCGCAGGTGCTGTTCGCCACGGCGGTCTGCGTGGTGATCGGCGTGCCGCTGGGGATCATTGCCGCCCACAAGCCGATGTTCTACACCTGCATGCGCCCCGTCCTCGACCTGATGCAGACGGTTCCTACGTTCGTTTACCTGATTCCGACCCTGACCCTGTTCGGCCTCGGCGTAGTACCGGGCCTGATTTCGACGGTGGTGTTTGCGATCGCCGCGCCAATCCGTCTGACCTACCTGGGCATCTGTGATGTCCCGCAAGAACTCCTCGACGCCGGCAAAGCCTTCGGCTGCTCGCGCCGTCAACTGCTCTCCCGTATCGAACTGCCCCATGCCATGCCGAGCATCGCGGCCGGCATCACCCAGTGCATCATGCTGTCGCTGTCGATGGTGGTGATTGCCGCGCTGGTGGGTGCGGACGGCTTGGGCAAACCTGTGGTCAACGCACTGAACACTGCTGATATCGCATTGGGCTTCGAAGCAGGCCTGGCGATCGTATTGCTGGCGATCATGCTCGACCGGATCTGCAAACAACCGGACGCCAAAGTGAGGGCCGACGCATGAGCATCATCAAATTCGATCAGGTTGACGTCGTCTTCTCCAAAGACCCGCGTGAGGCTCTCAAACTGCTGGACCAAGGCCTTACGCGGGCTGAAATCCTCAAGAAAACCGGCCAGATCGTCGGCGTCGAAAAGGCCACGCTGGAGATCAACAAAGGCGAGATCTGCGTGCTGATGGGCCTGTCCGGCTCGGGCAAATCCAGCTTGCTGCGGTGCATCAACGGCTTGAACACGGTCAGCCGCGGCTCACTGTTCGTCGAGCACGAAGGCAAGCAGATCAACATCGCCGCCTGCACCCCCGCCGAGCTGAAGATGATGCGCACCAAACGCATCGCGATGGTGTTCCAGAAGTTCGCCCTGATGCCGTGGCTGACGGTGCGCGAGAACATCAGTTTCGGTCTGGAAATGCAGGGCCGCCCCGAGAAAGAGCGGCGCGCGCTGGTGGACGAAAAGCTTGAGCTGGTCGGCCTGACCCAATGGCGCAACAAGAAGCCGGACGAGCTGTCGGGCGGCATGCAACAGCGTGTCGGCCTGGCCCGGGCACTTGCGATGGACGCTGACATTCTGCTGATGGACGAGCCGTTTTCGGCCCTCGACCCGCTGATTCGTCAGGGCCTGCAGGATGAACTGCTGGCGCTGCAGAAGAAGCTGAACAAGACCATCGTCTTCGTGAGTCACGACCTGGACGAAGCGCTCAAGCTCGGCACCCGCATCGCGATCATGAAGGACGGCCGGATCATTCAGTACAGCGTGCCGGAAGAGATCGTGCTCAACCCCGCCGACGAATACGTGCGTACGTTCGTCGCCCACACCAACCCCCTCAACGTACTGTGCGGCCGCAGCCTGATGCGTCCGATCACCCAGTGCACGCGCATCAACGGTTCTCAGGTCTGCCTGGACCCGAGCGACGACACATGGATTGATCTGTCCGACGGCAACGCAATCACCGGCGCCCACCAGCATGGCGCGGCCCTTGATCTGCAAAGCTGGGAGCCAGGCCAGTCGGTGGAAACCCTCGGGCGCAAACCGACGGTTGTTCACTCCGACATCGGCATGCGCGACGCCTTGCAGATCCGCTATCACACCGGCAACAAGCTGGTACTCCAGGAGAACAACCAGCTGGTCGGCATCCTCGGCGACAGCGAGCTGTACCACGCGTTGCTGGGCAAGAATCACGGCTGAGAGTCAGCTATAAGTAGCAAGTAGCAAGCTGCAAGAGCAGGGTTTCCACGCCCATTCTTGCAGCTTGAAACTTGGCGCTTGCGGCTGTTTTCCTGCGCCCGCACTTTTTTGTTGATTGAACGTTCAATTAAAAAGCTTTACAGTGGACGCCGTTTACAGCCACTCACGATCACCTGGCACATCAAGGAGCCCTACAGATGCCCAAGGTCGGTATGCAACCCATTCGGCGTCAACAGTTGATCCAGGCCACCCTTACGGCGGTCGATCAGGTCGGGATGGGCGATGCCAGCATTGCGCTGATCGCCAAACTGGCGGGGGTCTCCAACGGCATCATCAGTCACTACTTTCAGGACAAGAACGGCCTGATCGCAGCGACGATGCGCCACCTGATGAATGCGCTGATCGCCAGCGTCGCCGAGCGGCGCCGGGCATTGAACGATGACAGCCCGCGGGCTCACTTGAAAGTGATCATAGAAGGCAACTTCGATTCCAGTCAGGTCAACGGTCCGGCGATGAAAACCTGGCTCGCCTTCTGGGCAACCAGCATGCATTCGCCCTCGCTGCACAGGCTGCAGCGGATCAACGATCACCGCCTGTATTCCAACCTCTGCTGCCAGTTCCGTCGCGCATTGCCGTTGGATGAAGCACGCAGCGCAGCCCGGGGGCTGGCGGCATTGATCGACGGCTTGTGGCTGCGCGGCGCGCTTTCGGGCGACGCCTTCGACACCGAACAAGCGCAACGGATCGCCTACGAGTACATGGACTTTCAACTGGCAAAAGCGCCGAGCTGAAGCAGCCGGCACCACGATCAAGGCAGCGCACGGCGCACTCGGTCGTCACCCACCCAGATTACTGCGAGGATTTTATGGCCCGTTTCGAATTGCAAAAACTCTACATTGACGGCGGCTACGTGGACGCCAGCAGCGACAAGACTTTCGACGCCATCAATCCGGCCAATGGCGAAGTCCTGGCCCAGGTTCAGCGCGCAACCCAAGAAGACGTCGAACGCGCGGTCGTCAGCGCGGAGAAAGGCCAGAAAATCTGGGCCGCCATGACCGCCATGGAGCGCTCGCGCATCCTGCGTCGTGCCGTCGACATCCTGCGTGAACGCAACGATGAACTGGCCGAACTGGAAACCCTGGACACCGGCAAAGCGATCTCCGAAACCAAGTACGTCGACATCGTCACCGGCGCTGACGTGCTGGAGTATTACGCCGGCCTGGTGCCTGCGATCGAAGGCGAGCAGATTCCGCTGCGTGATACCTCGTTTGTCTACACCCGCCGCGAGCCGCTGGGCGTCACCGTCGGCATCGGCGCGTGGAATTACCCGATCCAGATCGCCCTGTGGAAGTCCGCCCCTGCGCTGGCCGCCGGCAACGCAATGATTTTCAAGCCAAGCGAAGTCACTTCGCTGACCACGCTGAAACTGGCAGAAATCTACACCGCAGCCGGCGTGCCGAACGGCGTGTTCAACGTACTGACCGGTGCCGGCAGCGACGTCGGCAGCTGGCTGACCGAGCACCCGCGCATCGAAAAGATCTCTTTTACCGGCGGCGTGCAGACCGGCAAGAAAGTCATGGCCAGCGCGTCGAGCTCGTCGCTCAAAGAGGTGACCATGGAGCTGGGCGGCAAGTCTCCGCTGATCATTTTCGACGACGCCGATCTGGACCGCGCGGCTGACATTGCGATGATGGCCAACTTCTACAGCTCGGGTCAGGTCTGCACCAACGGCACTCGTGTGTTCGTGCCGAGCGCACTGAAATCAGCGTTCGAGGCGAAAATCCTTGAGCGCGTCAAACGCATCCGCGTCGGCAACCCGCAGGACGACAACACCAACTTCGGCCCACTGGTGAGCTTCGCGCACATGGAAAACGTGCTTGGCTACATCAACAAGGGCAAGGAAGAAGGTGCCCGACTGCTGATCGGCGGCGACCGTCTGACCGAGGGCGAGCTGGGCAACGGCGCATTCGTTGCACCGACGGTCTTCACCGACTGCACCGATGAGATGACCATCGTCAAAGAGGAAATCTTCGGCCCGGTCATGAGCATCCTCAGCTACGACAGCGAAGAAGAAGTGATCCGCCGCGCCAACGACACCGAAATGGGTCTGGCCGCCGGCATCGTGACCAAGGACCTGAACCGCGCGCACCGCGTGATCCATCAACTGGAAGCCGGTATCTGCTGGATCAACGCCTGGGGCGAGTCCGACGCGAAGATGCCGGTCGGTGGCTACAAGCAGTCGGGTGTGGGCCGCGAAAACGGTATCAGCTCGCTGGCGCAGTACACCCGGATCAAGTCTGTGCAGGTCGAGCTGGGCGATTACGCGTCGGTGTTCTGATCCTGTAAAGCCGCACCGGCAACACGCATTTCACTGTAGGAGCGAGCTTGCTCGCGATTGCTGAGTGTCAGCCGCCAGCAACATTGGGGCTATGACCTCATCGCGAGCAAGCTCACTCCTACAGGACTTGCGCACCTCCGACTACTTTCAAGAGGGAGCATTTCAAATGTCCCAGGAATACGACTACATCATCATCGGTGCCGGCTCGGCCGGTAACACCCTGGCAGCCCGTCTCACCGAAGACGCCGGCGTCACCGTGCTGTTGCTTGAAGCAGGCGGCCCGGACTATCGCGCTGATTTCCGCACGCAGATGCCGGCCGCCCTCGCGTTCCCGCTGCAAGGCCGTCGCTACAACTGGGCCTACGAGACCGAGCCAGAGCCGCACATGAACAACCGCCGCATGGAATGCGGTCGCGGCAAGGGCCTGGGTGGCTCGTCGCTGATCAACGGCATGTGCTACATCCGCGGCAACGCCATGGACTACGACGGCTGGGCGAAAAACCCGGGGCTAGAAGACTGGTCTTACCTCGATTGCCTGCCGTACTTCCGCAAGGCCGAAACCCGCGACATCGGCCCCAACGACTACCACGGCGGCGAAGGCCCGGTCAGCGTCACCACACCTAAAGCGGGCAACAACCCGCTGTTCGCTGCGATGGTTGAAGCAGGCGTGCAAGCCGGCTATCCGCGCACCGACGACCTCAACGGTTATCAGCAGGAAGGCTTCGGCCCGATGGACCGCACCGTCACGCCATTCGGCCGTCGTGCCAGCACCGCCCGTGGCTACCTGGACGAAGCGAAGAAGCGCTCGACCCTGACCATCGTCACTCACGCGTTGACCGATCGAATTCTGTTCGACAACAAGCGCGCCGTCGGCGTGGCCTACATGGTCGGCGACAGCGACACCCGCATCGAAGCGCGCGCTCGCAAGGAAGTCCTGCTGTGTGGCGGCGCCATTGCTTCGCCGCAGATCCTGCAGCGCTCCGGCGTCGGCCCTGCGCCGTTACTGAAGAAGCTCGACATTCCGGTCGTTCATGATCTGCCGGGCGTAGGCGAGAACCTGCAAGACCACCTGGAAATGTATTTGCAGTACGCCTGCAAAGAGCCGGTCTCGCTGTACCCGTCGCTGCTGTGGTGGAACCAGCCGGCCATCGGCGCCGAGTGGATGTTCCTCGGTAAAGGGATCGGCGCCAGCAACCAGTTCGAAGCGGGCGGTTTCATTCGTTCGCGCGAAGAATTCGAGTGGCCGAACATTCAGTACCACTTCCTGCCGGTCGCGATTAACTACAACGGCAGCAAGGGCGTGCAGGAGCACGGCTTCCAGGCGCACGTGGGTTCGATGCGTTCGCCAAGCCGTGGCCGCGTGCAGTTGAAATCGAAGAATCCCCGCGAATACCCGAGCATTCTTTTCAACTACATGGCGTCCGAGCAGGACTGGCAGGAATTCCGCGACGGCATTCGCCTGACCCGCGAGATCATGCAGCAGCCGGCGCTGGACCAGTACCGTGGCCGCGAAATCAGCCCGGGCATCGACGTGCAGAGCGACGAGCAACTGGACACGTTTATCCGCGAACATGCCGAGACGGCGTATCACCCGTCCTGCTCGTGCAAGATGGGCACCGATGAAATGGCGGTCGTTGACAGTCAGGGCCGTGTGCACGGGATGGAAGGGCTGCGTGTGGTGGATGCGTCGATCATGCCGCTGATCACCACCGGCAACCTCAACGCGCCGACGATCATGATGGCCGAAAAAATCGCCGACAAGATCCGCGGTCGTGCTCCACTGCCGCGCAGCACTGCTGATTACTACGTCGCCGGCGACGCGCCGGTGCGTGGCAAGCCGATGCGCGAAGTGGGCCCGTTGGCGCAGTAACAAACGCCAGCGCTCTTGGAGATTCCTTCGGGATGCTGTGCAATCGTGCAGCACACCCGGACCATGTGGGAGCGAGCTTGCTCGCGAAGAAGGCATTATTACCGCCGCAAATTTAGCGGATGTTCTTGCCTCTTCGCGAGCAAGCTCGCTCCCACCAGTCCATATCTCACTAGATACATCTCCGGCGCCGACGTGCCTCCACCGGCATCCCTCCCCTCTGCAGTGATCATCCGCGCTATGATTCGGGCCGTTGCCTGTCCGAATCGCCAAGGAGCCTTCCTGCATGTTCGACTTTTCCGCTCAGCTCAAACAGCGGTTCGCCGCCCTGCAGAGCAGCGCCCCGTTTTTCTCCCTGCGTTACGTCAAACAGACCAGCCAGCATCTGTCGGTGCGCAAGAACGTCGCCGAGCCGCCGCAATTGAGCATCGACGAAGGCGCGATGCTCACCGTGCGCATCAATGGCGTGGAAGCCTACGCGGCCACCAACGACATCTCACAGCGCGGGCTTCAGACCGCGCTGGAGCAGGCGGAGATTCAAGCGCGGCAACTGGCCCCGCATTCTCTCCTCGACCTGCACGACCATGCTGTCGCCACCGCCCGTGCCGACTACCTTTCGCCTAACCTGCACAGCGCATTTCCTTCGCTCAGCGATTGCTATGCCCTGCTCAACGCCGAATCGGCGTCGGTGCCCAGGGACGAGCGGCTGGTCAACTGGCAGGTGAGTCTGGGCCTTGAGAACGTCGAGCAGATCTACTTGAACAACGCCGGCGCCGAGATTCGTCAGACCCAGCGCTTCGTCTTTCCCGGGCTGACCGTCACGGCCTATGACGGCCAGGACAGCCAGACGCGCAGCCTGGGTCGCGAGAACTTCGGCCAGCAAGGCGGCGCAGAAGTCATCACGTCCTGCGGGATCATTGGCGCCGCAGTCAACGTCGCCGATCAGGCGCTGCAACTGGTCATGGCGCCGAATACGCCCACCGGGCCGCGCGACCTGCTGCTCACGCCCGACCAGATGACCCTGCAAATCCACGAATCCATCGGCCACCCCCTGGAGCTGGACCGCATCCTCGGCGATGAGCGCAACTACGCCGGGACCAGCTTCGTCAAAACCAGCGACTTCGGCAGCCTGCAATACGGCTCAAGGCTGCTCAACGTGACCTTCGATCCCGAGATCCCCGAGCAACTGGCGAGCTACGGCTTTGATGACGACGGCACACCGGCGAGCAAGCAGTTTCTGATCAAGGACGGCGTATTGGTGAGGCCGTTGGGCGGCGCGCTGTCGCAATACCGCAGCGGCATGGAAGGCGTCGCCAATAGCCGCGCGTCGAGCTGGAACCGCGCACCCATCGACCGCATGGCCAACCTGAATATCGAGCCGGGCGACCAGTCGATGGCGCAGCTTGTTGGCGGCATCGAGCACGGCATTTTGATGAGCACGAACCGCTCGTGGTCGATCGACGATGCGCGCAACAAATTCCAGTTCGGCTGTGAGTGGGGCCAATTGATCGAGAACGGCGAGCTCAAGGGTGTGGTGAAAAACCCGAACTACCGCGCGATCTCCGCCCAGTTCTGGCGCAACCTCAGCGCGGTCGGCGACGCCAGCACCTTCAAGGTCCTCGGCACACCAAACTGTGGCAAAGGCGAGCCCAATCAAGTGATCCGCGTGGGGCACGCCTCGCCCGCGTGCGTGTTCGCGAGCGTTGATGTTTTCGGAGGTGACGTATGATGTCCCAT
This sequence comes from Pseudomonas sp. W2-17, assembly GCF_041060445.1. Classification (NCBI taxonomy): domain Bacteria; kingdom Pseudomonadati; phylum Pseudomonadota; class Gammaproteobacteria; order Pseudomonadales; family Pseudomonadaceae; genus Pseudomonas; species Pseudomonas sp. W2-17. The sequence continues at coordinate 430,211 of NZ_JAUFNS010000001.1, forward strand.
CAAGCGCAATTCAAGGCCCTGGCCGAATGGCTGCACGCCGCGGTCACAGCGGACGAGCGTTATACCCTCAGCTATGACGCCGAAGCGTCGGACTTCATTCGCTTCAACCACGCCAAGGTGCGTCAGGCCGGCCACGTGCAGCAGGCCAGCGTGACCTTCAAGCTGATCGCCGCAGGCCGTCACGCCAACCTGAATCTCACGCTGTCGGGCGATGCCGAGGTGGATCGACAGCGCCTGAGCGAAGCCCTGACTCAGTTGCGCGAGACCCTGACGCTGTTGCCGGAAGATCCTTATCTGCAGCTGAACGAAGAGGACTGGCAAAGCAGCAACGTGCAGGAAACGCCATTGCCGGACAGCGCCCATGTCGTCGAGCAGATCGCGCAACTGGGCGAGGGGCTGGATCTGGTCGGCATCTACGCCGCCGGGCCGATCTATCGCGGCTTCGCCAGTTCAAGCGGTGCGCTGGGCTGGCACCAGGCCAACAGTTTCAATTTCGACTGGAGCCTGTTCCACGAGAACGGCCAGGCGGTAAAAGCCAATTACGCCGGGCATACGTGGACGGACGAAGGCTTTGCACGGCGCTTTGGGCTGGCCCGTGAGCAACTGACGTTTCTTGGACGCCCTGCCCACGCTCTCGCGCCCGGGAAATACCGTGCCTATCTGGCACCTGCCGCACTGGAGGAAGTCATCGGAATGCTGTGCTGGGGTGGTTTCTCCGCGCAGTCGCTGGCGGATAAGACCAGTCCCTTGCAGCGGCTGTACGACGGCCAATCCACGCTGAGTCCGCTGGTGAGTTTGAACGAGCAGGTCAGCGGCTCGTTGTCCCCTGCGTTTTCCGGCGAGGGTTATCCGCGCATGGACCTGTCGCTGGTGGCCGAAGGCGTGGCTCGGGATCGCATGATCGACTCGCGCAGCGCCGCCGAATATGGCCTTGTCGCCAATGGCGCAGGCTGGGGCGAGTCGCCGAGCGCGCTGAGCATGGAAGGCGGTTCGCTGGCGCTGGATGAGGTGTTGAAAGCGCTGGGCACGGGCCTGTATATCAGCAATCTGTGGTACTTGAATTTCTCGGACCGCACCGCCGGGCGCATCACCGGGATGACGCGCTTTGCCACGTTCTGGGTCGAGGACGGGCAGATCAAGGCGCCGGTCAACACCATGCGCTTCGACGACAGCATTTTCAGCCTGCTGGGCACGGCACTGGAACAACTGACCACAGAAAGGGAACTCCTGCTGTCGACAAGCACCTACAGTCAGCGCCAGACCGCCTCGAATCTGCTGCCGGGTGCGCTGCTGAGTGGGTTGACGCTGACGTTGTAAGGCTTGGAATTACCCTCCGTGGGAGCGAGCTTGCTCGCGAATGCTGGCGATAGAGATGCAGCGGCTGTAAAGGCCTCTTCGTGAGCAAGCTCACTCCCACAGGGCAAGCGTTCCAGGCAGTGAGACCTTCTACCGGGACCGTGTCCCAGCAGTGAGAGCTTGCACCGGGATCGTGCTCCATGCAGTGACATCTGAGAAATAATTGGCCCGTTACCCGCACAACCCATAAGGACCCTCGATCCACATGCCGACCTCAACACCGCAGCTGGACGCCCGCACCCTGCGCTGGATGCCATGGGTCATCGCCATCGCTTTTTTCATGCAAAGCCTGGACGGCACGATTCTCAACACCGCGCTGCCGTCCATGGCCCGTTCGCTGGCGGAAGACCCATTGCGCATGCAGTCAGTGATCATCGCCTACATGCTGACCATCGCCCTGTTGATCCCGGCGTCGGGCTGGATTTCCGACCGCTTTGGCATCAAACGGATCTTCTTCAGCGCCATCCTGCTGTTCAGTTTCGGCTCGTTGCTGTGTGCGGTGTCCAACTCCATCGGCATGCTGGTGGGCGCGCGGGTGGTTCAGGGCCTCGGCGGTGCGTTGATGATGCCGGTCGGCAGGCTCATCGTGCTACGTGCCTACCCCCGGACCGAGCTGGTGCGCACGTTGAGCTTCATCACCATGCCCGCCCTGCTCGGCCCGCTGATGGGCCCGACGGTCGGCGGCTGGCTGGTGGAATACCTGAGCTGGCACTGGATCTTCCTGATCAACCTTCCGGTGGGGATTCTGGGTTGTTTTGCCGTGCGCAAATTCATCCCCGATCTTCAGGGCGGCGGCCGTACGCGCTTTGATCTGGTGGGATTCGGCTTATTCGGCGCGTCGATGGTGCTCATCACCATTGCCCTGGAAGGCCTGGGCGAACTGCACTTGCCGCACTTGCGGGTGGTGATGCTGCTGTTCGGCGGCATGGCCTGTCTGGCGGCGTACTGGCTGCGCGCCAGTCACGTGGAGGCGCCGTTGTTCTCGGCGCAGTTGTTCAAGACCCGCAGTTTCGCGGTGGGCATCATGGGCAATCTGTTCGCGCGCCTGGGCAGCGGCGCCCTGCCCTTTCTGCTGCCGTTGATGCTGCAAGTCGCGCTGGGTTACTCACCGTCACATGCGGGCATGAGCATGATTCCCCTGGCCCTCGCGGCGATGTTCGCCAAACCGCTGGCAACCAAGGCCATCGAGCGACTGGGTTATCGCATCGTGCTGACCGGTAACACGCTGCTGTTGGGTATTCTGCTGGCGAGCATGGCGCTGGTCACGGCCAACACGCCGTACTGGCTGCTGCTCATTCATCTGGCGTTTCTGGGCGGGGTCAACTCGCTGCAGTTCTCGGCGATGAACGCTGTGACGCTGATCGATCTCGATGACGCCAGTGCCGCCAGCGGCAACAGTCTGCTGTCGGTGGTCGCGCAGTTGTCCTTGAGTCTCGGTGTCGCCTGCGCGGCCGCGTTGCTGGGCGGATTCAGCGACGACGTGGCAACGGGCGACGTCAGCGACGTGCTCGGCGCGTTTCAGCTGACTTTCCTGTGTGTCGGCGTGCTGGCGATGCTGGCAGCGTCGATCTTCCTGCAACTGTCGCCCCGCATGGCCCCCGAAGCGCCACCGCGCAAACCGCAACCGGAGCCCGAGATCGAGGCGTGACCTACTCACCATTTATCGCGCGCGGCCCCAAGGCAGGGGTCGCGACCTGATACACTGCGCGACATTTTGTTTTGCAGGCCCGTCCCGTGACTAACACCGCTTTTAACTCACTGCCCCTTTCCGCCGCCATGCTGGCTAACCTGGAGTCCCTTGGTTATGCCGAGATGACGCCGATTCAGGCGCAGAGCCTGCCGGTGATCGTCAAGGGGATGGACCTGATCGCCCAGGCCAAGACGGGCTCTGGCAAGACCGCTGCATTCGGCATCGGCCTGCTCAATCCGATCAATCCGCGCTACTTCGGCTGCCAGGCGCTGGTGCTCTGCCCGACCCGTGAGCTGGCCGACCAGGTGGCCAAGGAAATCCGTCGTCTGGCCCGTTCCGAAGACAACATCAAGGTCCTGACCCTCTGCGGCGGCGTGTCTTTCGGCCCGCAGATCGGCTCGCTGGAACACGGCGCGCACATCATCGTCGGCACGCCGGGTCGCATTCAGCAGCATCTGCGCAAGGGTTCGCTGGTGCTGGATGGCCTGAACACGCTCGTGCTGGACGAAGCCGACCGTATGCTCGACATGGGCTTCTACGACGCCATCGCCGACATCATCGAGCAGACGCCCAAGCGTCGCCAGACCCTGCTGTTTTCGGCCACCTACCCGGTCGGCATCAAGCAACTGTCCTCGAAATTCATGCGCGATCCGCAGACCGTCAAGGTCGAAGCGCTCCACGCCGACAGCCAGATCGAGCAGATCTTCTACGAAATCGCCCCCGAGCAACGCCTCGAAGCGGTGGTCCGCGTGCTCGATCATTTCCGTCCGCAGTCCTGCGTGGCGTTCTGTTTCACCAAGCAGCAGGTTCAGGAAGTGGTCGATCACCTGACCGCCAAGGGCATGTCTGCCGTCGGCCTGCATGGCGATCTGGAACAGCGTGACCGCGACCAGGTGCTGGCGATGTTCGCTAACCGCAGCACCTCGGTGCTGGTGGCCACTGACGTCGCTGCGCGCGGTCTGGACATCGATGGTCTGGACATGGTGCTCAACGTCGAGCTGGCGCGGGATTCGGAAATCCACATCCACCGCGTCGGCCGTACCGGTCGTGCGGGTGAGACCGGCATCGCCGTCAGCCTCGTCGCCCCCGGTGAAAGCCAACGCGCCCGCGCCGTTGAAGAACTGCAGAAAGCGCCGCTCAACTGGCAGCAGTACGACCAGCTGGAACGCAAGGAAGGCGGCAAGCTGCTGCCACCCATGACCACGCTGTGCATCGGTTCCGGCCGCAAAGACAAACTGCGCCCCGGCGACATTCTGGGCGCGCTGACCGGCGAAGCAGGCATTCCCGGCACTCAGGTGGGCAAGATCGCGATCTTTGATTTCCAGGCCTACGTCGCCGTGGAACGCAGCATGGCCAAGCAGGCGCTGGAGCGTTTGAACAACGGCAAGATCAAGGGCAAATCGTTGCGCGTGCGGATTCTTTAATCCACCCAGTACAGCGTCGCCCCCTGATCGCGAGCAAGCTCACTCCTACAAGGCCGCGCAACCTGTCGGAGTGAGCTTATTGATCGTTCCCACGCTCTGCGTGGTAACGCCGGGCCGGGCGCTCTGCGCCCAAGCGTGACGCCGAGCGTCACGGTATGCATACCAACGCAGAGCGTTGGCACGATCTTCTTCCCGATATTCCGAGGACACCGCTTTGCCCGTTACTGACGTTGTGATCATCGGCGCCGGCGCCGCAGGTTTGATGTGTGCATTCACTGCGGCCCAGCGCGGGCGCAAGGTCATGTTGATCGATCACGCCAACAAGCCGGGCAAGAAAATCCTCATGTCGGGCGGCGGTCGCTGCAACTTCACCAACATGTACACCGAGCCCGCCAACTTCCTCTCGCAGAACCCGCATTTCTGCAAATCCGCACTGGCCCGCTACACCCAGTGGGATTTCATCGAGCTGGTGGGCAAGCACAGCGTGCCGTACCACGAAAAGAAACTCGGCCAGCTGTTCTGCGACAACAAGTCCAGCGACATCCTCGATCTGCTGCTGGCCGAATGCGACACCGCCGGCGTGAGCCTGCACATGGACACCTCGGTGCAGAGCATCGAGAAAACCGACAGCGGTTACCTGCTGAAAACAACCCTGGGCGAACTCCGTTGCGAGTCGCTGGTGATCGCCACAGGCGGGCTGTCGATTCCGACGCTGGGGGCGACCGGTTTCGGTTATCAGGTCGGCAAGCAGTTCGGCCACACCCTTTTGCCCACCCGGGCGGGCCTGGTGCCGTTCACCATCACCGATCAGTTGAAAGAGCTGTGCACCGAGCTGACCGGTACGGCGGTCGATTGCCTGGTGAGCTGCAACGACGTCAGCTTTCGCGAAAACATCCTGTTCACCCACCGTGGCTTGAGCGGGCCGGCGATTCTGCAGATCTCTTCCTTCTGGCAGCCCGGCGACACGGTCGAAATCAATCTGATGCCCGACCATGACGCCCACAGCTGGCTGACCGAGCAACAGGCCGAACGCCCGAACAGCGAGCTGAAGACGCTGCTCGGCGAGATTTTCACCAAAAAAATGGCCAACCTGATTGCCGAGCAATGGTTTGTGTCCAAGCCGATGAAGCAGTACACCCACGCTGAACTGGCCGACATCGCCACCAGACTGGCGAGCTGGCAAGTGGTACCGGCGGGCACCGAAGGGTATCGCACCGCGGAAGTGACACTGGGCGGCATCGACACCCGTGAAGTGTCGTCGAAGACCATGGAGTCCCTGAAATCGCCGGGCTTGTACTTCGTTGGTGAGGTGCTGGATGTCAGCGGGCATCTGGGCGGCTTCAACTTCCAGTGGGCCTGGGCCTCGGCCTATGCGGCGGCGCAGTTCGTCTGAGCAGTCGTTGCGAGCAACCCTACAACGTCACACACGCACGCGATCTCTGTAGGAGCAATCGGAGTTTACGACGGTCGCGAAGAGGCCGGGTCAGGCAATACACATTCAGTGCCTGACCTTGCGCCTTCGCGACCGTCGTTACCTCCGATTGCTCCTACAAGTGCGTGTTGCAAATGAGAGAGGCACCCTTGGGGTCAAGGTGCGTTTTGAGGTATTGGCATCCGCCCCGGAATAAATTTTGCTAACCGGATGTACAGCGCGCATCCGGCGCTGTACATATCCCTCAGCAAAATCAATCGCGAACAAGGCCGTCAGCGTTCATGGCATCGACATCGTTGCGCAATACATTCCGCCGTCTCTGGGCGCTGGACAAGTTTTCCTACAGCGTGCGGGTTTTCATCGCGCTGACCGGCAGCATGGCGCTGTGCTGGTACCAGAACGAGATGTCCCAGTTGATCCCGCTGTTCCTCGGGATTATCGCCAGCGCCCTGTCGGAAACCGATGACAGCTGGCAAGGCCGCCTCAATGCGCTGGCCGTGACGCTGGTGTGCTTCAGCATTGCGGCGCTGTCCGTGGAACTGCTGTTCCCCTACCCCGTGGTGTTCATCTGCGCGTTTGCTTTCGCGGCGTTCTGCCTGACGATGCTTGGTGCGCTGGGCGAGCGCTATGGCGCCATTGCCTACGCGACGTTGATTCTCTCGGTCTACACCATGATCGGCGTCGACCAGCGCGGCGGCGAAGTCACTGATTTCTGGCACGAACCCATGCTGCTGGTCGCGGGCGCGGCGTGGTACGGCCTGCTGTCGGTGCTGTGGCAGATGCTGTTTTCCAATCAGCCGGTGCAGCAGGCCCTGGCCCGACTGTTTCGTGAGTTAGGCCTTTACCTGAAGCTCAAATCAGAGCTGTTCGAGCCGATTCGCACCCTGGATATCGAAGCCAAGCGACTGGAGCTTGCCAAGCAGAATGGCAAGGTCGTCGGCGCGCTCAACGTGACCAAGGAAATCATCCTTAACCGTGTGGGCAGTGGCCGCCCCGGCTCGAAGGTCAGTCGCTACCTGAAGCTGTATTTTCTGGCCCAGGACATCCATGAACGTGCCAGTTCGTCGCACTATCCCTACAACTCCCTGGCCGAAGCGTTCTTCCACAGCGACGTACTGTTTCGCTGCCAGCGCCTGCTGCGCCAGCAAGGTCGCGCCTGCCGTGACCTGTCGGCGTCGATCCAGCTGCGCCAGCCGTTCATCTATGACGACAGCTTCGCCCACGCGCTGAATGATCTGCGCGCCTCCCTCGAACACCTGCGCATTCAGAGCAATCCGGCGTGGCGCGGGCTGCTGCGTTCGTTGCGGGCGCTGGCCAATAACCTTGGCACCCTTGACCGGCTGCTCAGCGATGCGAGCAACCCCGACGCCTTGGCGGACGCCACCGACAGCAGCCTGCTGGACCGCTCGCCGCGCAACCTCAAGGACGTCTGGACGCGCCTGCGGCTGCAACTGACGCCGACCTCGCTGCTGTTCCGTCACGCCCTGCGCCTGCCATTGGCGCTGGTCATCGGTTACATCATGGTTCACCTGATCCACCCGTCCCAGGGGTACTGGATCATCCTCACCACGGTGTTTGTCTGCCAGCCAAGCTACGGCGCCACGCGGCGCAAACTCGGGCAGCGCATCATCGGCACCGCCATTGGCCTGACGGCGGGCTGGATTCTGTTCGACCTGATCACCACGCCGGTCCTGCAATCGATGTGCGCGGTGCTGGCCGGCGTGGTGTTCTTCGTCAACCGCACCACGCGCTATACGCTGTCGACGGCGGCGATCACGGTGATGATCCTGTTCTGCTTCAATCAGGTCGGCGACGGTTACGGCGTGTTCCTGCCGCGCCTGCTGGACACGCTGCTGGGCAGCCTGATCGCCGGCCTGGCGGTGTTCCTGTTCCTGCCGGACTGGCAAGGTCGTCGACTGAACAAGGTGCTGGCCAACACGCTGTCGTGCAACAGCATTTACCTGCGCCAGATCATGCAGCAATACGCGAACGGCAAGAGCGACGATCTGGCCTATCGACTGGCCCGGCGCAACGCCCACAACGCCGATGCGGCGCTGTCCACCACGCTGGCCAACATGCTCATGGAGCCCGGACATTTCCGCAAAGAGGCCGACGTGGGTTTCCGCTTCCTGGTGCTGTCGCACACCCTGCTCAGTTACCTGTCGGGCCTGGGGGCGCATCGGGAAACACCGTTGCCGCCCGAAGTGCGCGAGCAACTGATCGAGGGCGCCGGGGCCAGCCTTGCCGCGAGCATCGATGAAATCGCCCAGAGCCTGGCGATGCGTGAGCCGGTGGCGGTGCAAAGCGACGCAGAGGAGGCGCTGGCGACGAGCCTGGAACAGATGCCGGAAGAAATCGACGAAGGCCAGCGGTTGGTGCAAACCCAGCTTGCGCTGATCTGCCGTCAGTTGGGGCCGTTGCGCACCCTGGCAGCGCACTTGATCAAAGATCCCGTCAAAGAACCCGACCTCACAGACCGTGCAGCTTGATGAGCTTGTCGTAAGTGCCGTCGGCTTTCATGTCGGCGATAGCCTTGTCGAAATCCAGAACGATCTGCTGATGATCCGCGCGCTTGAGGCTGACCAGCATGTGCAGACTGTTTTCGCTCAATGACTTGGGCAGGAATTCAACGCTGGCCTGTACGTCAGCCGGCTCGCGATTGAGGGCGAATCGCGCCGCGTACTCGTCTTCCACCGTCAAGTCGACCCTGCCCGCTGCGAGCATCCTGACGGCGGTCGAGAAACCCGCCACCGGCACCTTTTTCAGCTCGGCATCGGCATCGAATTCGGGCGAATAGGCGTAGCCACGCACGACGGCAATGGAATAGCCGTGCAGCTGCGACAGGCTCTGAAAGTCGATGGAGGCGTCTTTGCGCTTCAGGAAACGCAAGCGGTTGATCAGGTACGGCGCGGAGAAAACCCCGATGCGCGTGCGGTCTTCGCTGTACCAGGCGTTGATAACGATGTCGTATCGCCCTTCGCTCAGCCCGAGTATCGCCCGCGCCCAGGGGACCTGCTCGTATTCGGTGTCATAACCGGCGCGGCCCAGCGCTGTGCGAATCAGGTCAGTGGACAGGCCGTCGTGAAGCAATGACACGTCGGCATAGGGCGCCCATGCATCGCCAGCGAGACGCAATGTCTGCGCGACCGCGCCTTGGGCTATCAGCATCATTCCCAACAGCCCTGCGGCGCACAGCAAACGCGACATGCTCAGCTTCCTTGTGGCAACTGGCCTTCAGTGAAGACTCATTTTGCGCTTTGCACAACTCATAACACTGCGATGTTTGTGCCGCAGTTCAACAAAATGACTCACCGCTGATTGAATGAGTGTCTAGTGCTGCTCGCCGCGAATTTGGGCTTGCGCCGATATGCGTTTAGTATCCGGCATCCACTTCTTCTCGCAGGCCGGCGTCATGTCTATCAACTGGATTTGCAAACACCATACCGACCTTGGAAAAGAGCAGCTGTACGCCATTCTGCAACTGAGGGCGCAGGTGTTCGTGGTGGAGCAGAAATGCTGGTATCTGGACGTCGATGGCCAGGATTTGCTGGGCGATACCTGCCATCTCATGGCGTGGCAGGATGATCAGCTGGTCGCTTACCTGCGTTTGCTGGACCCGATCCAGCAGAACGGTGACGTGACCATCGGCCGCGTGGTGACTGCACCGTCAATGCGCAACAAGGGAATGGGCCATGAATTGATGGTTCAGGCGCTGAAACACGCGGAACTCCAATGGCCGGACCAGCCGATATTCCTCTCGGCCCAGGCGCATTTGCAGGGTTACTACAGCCGCTACGGCTTTAATCCGGTGGGCGAGGTGTACGTCGAGGACGGCATTCCCCACATCAGCATGCGCCGCGATCTCGACTGATCCGGCATCTGAACCCCGATGGTCCTTGTTGGACCGGATTCATCCGGACTCGGACCCCTTGTAGGACCGGCTTCAGCCGGGAAGCCCTTAAATAAACAAACCCTGACACGCCGTCAGGGATACCCCAGCACTGTCTTGATGGTCTGCAGATTGCCCTCGATCCAGCGGCGGTCAATCGCGCCCCAATCACGAATCCGGTAACCGCCGGCATGATTGCGGGCGCCATCGAGTTGTTCGAACTCGCACACGATATCCAGATCAGCCAGCGCCGCGATGGTGTCCTGGGCGGTGCGACGGGGCATGCCGGTGACGTCGGTCAAGGCCGGTACGCTGCTGGCGATGCCGCTGTCGATCAGATACGCCACATACAGGCGGCGGTAGAAACTGCTCTTGGTCTTGCTGACTTCCATTAAAACTTCCTTGAAAAGCGCTAGCGGCTGATCAGCGCACGGCCGTCTGCATGTCCCGCCAGGTCAGGTAGATGCGCAGGTCGAATTCCAGCTGGTGATAGCCCGGTTGCATGTGTTCGCACAACTGATAGAACGCCTTGTTGTGGTCCGACTCTTTGAAGTGCGCCAGTTCGTGGACCACGATCATCTTCAGAAACTGCGGCGCGGCCTCCTTGAACAGCGCAGCCACGCGGATTTCCTTCTTGGATTTAAGCTTGCCGCCCTGCACCCGCGACACCGTGGTGTGCAGGCCCAGCGCGCGATGGGTCAGGTCCAGCCGGTTATCGAACAGCACTTTGTCGATGTTCGGCGCGTTGCGCAGGTATTCCTGCTTGAGCGCCAGCGCATAGGCGTACAGCGCCTTGTCGCTCTGGATTTCGTGACGATCCGGGTAGCGCTGCTGCAGATAATCCGTGAGCCGGTCCTGCGAGATCAGCTGCCGAACCTGATCCTGCAGGCCTTCGGGATAAGCCTGCAGGTATTTGAGCGGCATGGGGGGAGTGACAGTCATGGTCGGATCGGGTCGCGGGAAAAATGCGAGTCTACCGCGTCAGTCCTGCCCGAGCAGCTGTAACGCGACCGGCAGATCGACCGGCTCGACAAAACGCTCTGCTTCCAATGGCGGCATCGGGTGAGCAATCAGGAAGCCCTGAATGATCTGGCAGCCGTTGTCGACCAGCCACTCATACTGCTCGTAGGTCTCGACGCCTTCGGCAATCACCTCGATGTCGAGCATGCGACACAGGTCAATGATGCTGCGTGCGACGGCCAGATCTCGCGACGATCCCAGCATGCCACCAATGAAGTGCCGATCGAGCTTCAGCGTGTCCAGATCGAGGTTGCGCAGATGGGCAAGGGAGCTGTCGCCTGCGCCGAAATCGTCCAGCGACACACGCACGCCGATGTCATGCAGGTCCTGCAGTTGCTTGCGGCTGTGAACCAGGTTGTGGAGCAGCGACGGCTCGGTGATCTCGACTTCCAATTGCCGGGGTTTCAGGCCGTGAATCTGCATCGCGCGCTGCAACTCGGCCGCCAGATTCGGCAGGCTGAATTGCGCAGGGCTCACGCTGACGCTCATGACCAGATCCTCGGGGAATACATCGCTCCAGCGTTGGCGCTGCGCCGCACCCTGCTCGAAAATCCAGCTGCCGAGCTTGTTGATCAGACGCGTCTCCTCCAGCAGCGGAATGAATACCCCTGACGGGACATCGCCCGCGTCCGGATGATGCCAGCGCAGCAGCGCTTCAAAACCCCGCGTCTTGCCGGTGACCACGTTGACCTGCGGCTGGTAGACCATGGAAAAGTCTTTGCCATCGATCGCCGTGCGCACACTCTCTTCGAGCATCAGACGGGAGCGTGCGCGGCCATTCATGTACTGATCGAAGAAGCGGTATTGCTGACGCCCTGCGCGCTTGGCTTCGTACATCGCAATGTCCGCCGCGCGCAGCAGGCCATCCAGATTGGTGCCGCAGTCCGGGTAGACCGCGATGCCGATACTCGCGCCGAGTGTGGCTTCGACCCCGTCAATCATGCGCCGGGCAGATACCCTCTCGATCAGCTTTTCGGCCACCTTCGCAGCGTGTTCGGGGAAGTCCAGCCCGTCGATGACCACCACGAACTCGTCGCCGCCCATGCGCGCGAGCACGTCATAAGGGCGCAGGCAGTCCTTCAATTGCGCGCCGACCCACTGCAAGACCTGATCGCCGGCGTCATGACCCAGCGAATCATTCACATCCTTGAAGCCATCGAGGTCCAGGTACAACACCACCAGATACTTGCCCGCGTGTTCGTTGCGCAGCAGCATCCCTTCGACCGTCTGATAGAAGCCGCGGCGGTTGAGCAGGCCGGTGAGGGAGTCGGTCACGGCCTGATGTTCGAGCTGACGATAGAGGTCACGCACCACTGACATGTCGAGCACGCTGAGCACCATCGCGCGCTGTTCGGCGGGCAGCGGCGCGCAGGACAACGCAACCGGGACCTGACGCCCCTCCGGCGTTCGCAGCACGGCGTCGTGGACGCGGTAGGTGTCGGCACGGCGATAGTGATGATAAAAGCCGGAATCTGTCCATTCGCCAACGCTGGGCTCGTGCAGGTAAGTGCACAACCCGGTCCCGCGCAGCTCGCCGTCGGTCATGCCCAGCAACCGGCAGATCGCCGGATTGGCGAAACTGATGACGCCGTCTTCGGTGACGACAAGGATGCCTTCGGCCACGTTGGCCAGCACCGAGGCGTTGAACGCCCGCGCCGATTCCAGCTCGCGGCTCAGCTTCTGCAGGGCACGCCGATTGTGCTGCTGCTCCAGAAGCGCCTGAACCTTGGGCCTGAGAATATTGGGGTCGAAGGGCTTGAACAGGTAATCGACTGCGCCGCTGGCGTAACCCTTGTGCACCGAGTCGCGGGATTGTTCGTTGGCGGTGAGGAAGATGATCGGCGTCAATCGCGTTCGCAGACTGCCGCGCATGAGGCGGGCAACTTCGAAGCCATCCATGTCCGGCATCTGCACATCCAGCAGCACCAGATCGACATCTCGGTCCAGCAAAATACCCAACGCTTCCATGCCTGAGGCGGCGGTGATGATTTCCCGGTCCTGGCGCTGCAGTACCGCGCACATGGTCACCAGATTTTCCGGATAATCATCAACAACCAACAATACTGATTTGCCACTGGGTGGCAGGGACTGCACGCATTCCATGCTGCTACTCATCATTCACTTTACTGCCCGGGGAATGGCCCCGCTGATGGACTGATTGGCCATTACTCTAGCTTCGATTGGAGAAAAAAGAAGGTAGCCATAGTAGTGCGATTCGAAAAGTGCCATCCAACCGACTAACGGTAACGGCGCTCAATGTCAGGAACACCCTGAGCTGCAGCAAAGATAGCGGCACTTTGACGTCAACCATCCGACAGATTCGCGTTAACAAATGCGTCGTGGAACCGTATAAAAAGCCGCCCCCAACCCCCTTTCGCCCGCAACTTTGCTGGCAATGAGACATATCGGACGACTAGACATGATTGATTTGGGAACGTGGAATCTGAGCATTCCAGTGGGCTCGCCCCCCGCCACCATCGAGACACAACAACTGCTTCAAGGTTACGACGGCAAATACTTCAAGTCCGGCTCATCGAACATCACATTCTGGGCTCCGGTTACCGGAAGCAAGACCGCCAACGCGATCTACCCGCGCACCGAATTACGCGAGACCTGGTCCAACGGCACGCTGCACAACTGGTACTACCAGGACGCCGACAATTATCTGAATGCCAAACTCAAGGTTCTCCAGGTGCCATCTTCAGGCAGGGTCGTCATCGGTCAGATCCACGTCTACGACAGCACGCAGCCGCTGTTGAAGCTCGAATATCAGTACCTGGAAGCGACGCACATGGGCAACATCGTCGCCAAGGTCCGCTACCACCCCACCGACAAAAAAGCGCGCGTGATCACGGTGGCGGAAAACGTGAGCCTGAACGAGACGTTCAATTACGTCATCCACCTCAATAAAGCCGGGTTGCTCAGCGTGACCGCCCACGGCATGGCCTGGAACGACCGGATCAGCGCCACCTGGAGCAAACAGCAGCTGTACTTCAAGGCCGGGGTCTACACCCAGGACAACACGGGCTACACCAGCGAAGGCGGCAAGACCATGTTCTTCAACCTGGACGCCGACCACAACAAGAGCTGATGCGCGCACAAGGGAGCCCGAGCGCTTGTGTCGCTCGGGCTCTTGAGCAGGCAGCCGTTACGCCGCCCTGTATTCTTTTTCCGCTGCTTCGAAGCGCGTCAGCATGCCCGGCGTAGGGCGTTTGCCGATTACGCTGAACAGCACGATGGCGATGCTGGCGAAGATGAAGCCGGGGATGATTTCGTACAGGCCCAGCAGTTCGAAATGCTTCCACACCACCACTGTTATTGCGCCGACCAGAATCCCCGCCAGTGCGCCGTTGCGGGTCATGCCTTTCCAGATCACCGAGATCAGCACCACCGGCCCGAACGCGGCGCCAAAGCCGGCCCAGGCATAGCTGACCAGACCCAGCACGCGGTTTTCCGGGTTCGCCGCCAAGGCGATCGCAATCAGCGCCACCAACAGCACCATGGCCCGGCCGACCCACACCAGCTCAACCTGGGACGCGCTTTTGCGCAGAAAGGCTTTGTAGAAATCTTCGGTCAGCGCACTCGAACACACCAGCAACTGACAGCTCAGCGTGCTCATGACCGCCGCAAGGATGGCCGACAGCAGAGCGCCGGCAATCCACGGGTTGAACAGGATCTTGGCCAGCTCGATGAAGACGCGCTCGTGGTTTTCAGTGACGGGACCTGCCACCTCCGGGTGCGCCGAAAAGTAGGCGATGCCGAAGAAGCCGACGGCAACGGTGCCGCCCAGGCAGAGGATCATCCAGGTCATGGAAATGCGACGGGCCTTGGCGATCGACCTGACCGAGTCAGCGGCCATGAAGCGCGCCAGGATGTGCGGCTGACCGAAGTAGCCCAGGCCCCAGCCCATCAGCGAAATAACGCCGATGAAGGTGGTGTTTTTGAGCATGTCGAAGTTGCTCGGGTCCTGGGCTTCGATCGCCATGAACGTGGTGTCGATCCCACCGGTCGCCAGAAGCACGATGATGGGCGTAAGGATCAGCGCGAAGATCATCAGGGTGGCTTGCACGGTGTCTGTCCAACTGACCGCCAGGAAGCCGCCGACGAAGGTGTAGGCAATCGTCGCCGCAGCGCCTGCCCACAACGCGGTTTCGTAGGACATGCCGAAGGTGCTCTCGAACAGCCGCGCGCCAGCGACGATGCCGGAAGCGCAGTAGATCGTGAAGAACACCAGAATCACGATGGCGGAAATCACCCGCAGCAAGCCGCTGTTGTCTTCGAAGCGGCTGGAAAAATAATCCGGCAGGGTCAGCGCATCGCCGTTGTGTTCGGTCTGTACCCGCAGGCGACCGGCAACGAACAGCCAGTTCAGGTAGGCGCCGATGATGAGCCCGATGGCGATCCAGCTTTCCGACAGACCGGACATGTAGATCGCGCCCGGCAAGCCCATGAGCAGCCAGCCGCTCATGTCCGACGCACCGGCCGAAAGCGCCGTGACCACGCTGCCGAGGCTGCGCCCGCCGAGGATATAGTCCGAGAGATTATTGGTGGAACGGTAGGCCATGAGCCCTATGAGGACCATCGCGGCGATGTAGATCACGAAAGTGATCAAGGTAGGGTTGCTGACACTCATCGGTTAGGTTCCGGCGTTGTTTTTATAGGCGCGAGCAGAGCGAAGTCCCCCTGAGGCATCAGGTTCGCGATTGGCCGCTCGCGTGTGTTGCGGGCTGGCGAGAACCTCGCCGCTGCACACCGCTTGAATGCACCAAAGCGGCGCATCCTAGAGGACACTCTGGCGCAGGTGCAACCCGAAAAACGCCATTCCATGGCTTTTTTACAATTTAGATCAAAGTGCCATATACCCCGTATTTGCAGGGTAACAGCCAGCTAGAGCCTTGGCCAAGCAGGCACCCGAACCGGGCGAGGCCAGGCCAGTTCGACTCAATACAGGGCACTTTGGAAACACTTTGAAAAAAGCGGTTGCACCCGGTTGCACCCTTTCAATCCCGCGGCTAATCTTGCCGCAGCTAAGCCACATGACCGTGGCTGTCATGAGGATAAGAAATGGCCACCACCACCCTCGGTGTCAAACTCGACGACCCCACCCGTGAGCGATTGAAAGCGGCGGCGCAGTCTATCGACCGGACGCCCCACTGGCTGATCAAGCAGGCAATCTTCAATTATCTGGAGAAGCTCGAGGGCGGTGCGACCCTGAATGAACTCAGTGGTCAGGGTAGCAAAGACGCCGATGACCAGGGTGACCTGCCCGCGGACAACGGCCATCAGGCGTTCCTCGAATTCGCCGAAAGCATCCTTCCCCAGTCGGTTTTGCGTGCCGCGATCACCTCCGCCTACCGCCGCCCCGAGCCTGAAGTGGTGCCCATGCTCATTGAGCAGGCTCGCCTGCCGGCCCCGATGGCCGACGCTACGCACAAGCTCGCGGCGTCGATCGCTGAAAAGCTGCGCAACCAGAAGAGCGCCGGTGGCCGCGCCGGCATCGTCCAGGGCCTGCTGCAGGAATTCTCGCTGTCATCGCAGGAAGGCGTGGCGCTGATGTGCCTGGCCGAAGCCCTGCTGCGCATCCCTGACAAAGGCACCCGCGACGCATTGATCCGCGACAAGATCAGCACCGGCAACTGGCACCCGCATCTGGGCAACAGCCCGTCGCTGTTCGTCAACGCCGCCACCTGGGGCCTGTTGCTGACCGGCAAACTGGTCAGCACCCACAACGAGGCAGGCCTGACCTCCTCGCTGAGCCGCATCATCGGCAAGTCCGGCGAGCCGATGATCCGCAAGGGCGTCGACATGGCCATGCGCCTGATGGGCGAGCAGTTCGTCACCGGCGAGACCATCGCCGAAGCTCTGGCCAACGCCAGCAAGTTCGAGGCGAAAGGCTTCCGTTACTCCTACGACATGCTCGGCGAAGCGGCCCTGACCGAGCATGACGCGCAGAAATACCTGGCGTCCTACGAGCAGGCCATCCACTCGATCGGCAAAGCCTCCCACGGTCGCGGCATCTATGAAGGCCCTGGCATCTCCATCAAATTGTCCGCGCTGCACCCGCGTTACAGCCGGGCGCAGTACGAGCGCGTGATGGACGAGTTGTACCCGCGCCTGCTGTCGCTGACCTTGCTGGCCAAGCAATACGACATCGGCCTGAACATCGACGCCGAAGAAGCCGATCGCCTGGAGCTGTCGCTGGACCTGCTCGAACGCCTGTGCTTCGAACCGCAACTGACCGGCTGGAACGGCATCGGTTTCGTGATCCAGGCGTATCAGAAGCGCTGCCCTTACGTGATCGACTACGTCATCGACCTGGCCCGCCGCAGCCGCCATCGCCTGATGATCCGTCTGGTGAAAGGCGCGTACTGGGACAGCGAAATCAAGCGCGCGCAGGTCGAGGGCCTGGAAGGCTACCCGGTCTACACGCGCAAGGTTTACACCGACGTTTCCTACATCGCCTGCGCACGCAAACTGCTCTCGGTGCCGGAAGTCATCTACCCGCAGTTCGCGACCCACAACGCCCATACGCTGTCGGCCATCTACCACATCGCCGGACAGAACTATTACCCCGGTCAGTACGAGTTCCAGTGCCTGCACGGCATGGGCGAACCCTTGTATGAACAGGTCGTGGGCAAAGTCGCCGATGGCAAGCTGAACCGACCGTGCCGCGTGTACGCACCGGTCGGCACCCATGAAACGCTGCTGGCGTACCTGGTGCGTCGACTGCTGGAAAACGGCGCCAACACGTCCTTCGTCAACCGCATTGCAGACCAATCGATATCCATTCAGGAACTGGTTGCCGACCCAGTGTCCAGCATCGAGCGCATGGCCACCCAGGAAGGCGGGTTCGGCCTGCCGCATCCACGCATTCCGCTGCCGCGCGACCTGTATGGCAGTGAGCGCGCCAACTCCGCCGGCATCGATATGGCCAACGAACATCGTCTGGCATCGCTGTCTTCTGCCCTGCTCGCCACGGCGCACAACGACTGGAAGGCCGGCCCGATGCTGGGCAGCCCGGTCAGCGCTGGCACTGAAACGCCGGTCCTGAACCCGTCCGATTTGCGTGACGTCGTTGGCCACGTACAGGAAGCCAGCCTGGAAGACGTCGATAACGCCCTGCTCAGCGCCCTCAGCGCCGGACCGATCTGGCAGGCGACGCCGCCCGCCGAACGTGCCGCAATCCTTGAGCGCGCCGCCGACCTGATGGAAGCCGAGATACAACCGTTGATGGGCTTGCTCGCCCGCGAAGCCGGCAAGACGTTCGCCAACGCCATTGCCGAAGTGCGCGAGGCTGTGGATTTCCTGCGGTACTACGCGGTACAGGCACGCAACGATTTCAGCAACGACGCTCACCGCCCGTTGGGCCCTGTGGTGTGCATCAGCCCGTGGAACTTCCCGCTGGCCATTTTCAGCGGTCAGGTGGCTGCAGCCCTGGCGGCCGGCAACCCGGTGCTCGCCAAACCTGCGGAACAGACACCGCTGATTGCCGCGCAGGCCGTCCGCATTCTCCTCGAAGCCGGTATTCCCGAAGGCGTGGTGCAACTGCTGCCGGGCCGCGGTGAAACCGTCGGCGCACGGCTGGTCGGCGATGATCGCGTCAAGGGCGTGATGTTCACCGGCTCCACCGAGGTTGCCCGTTTGCTGCAACGCAATGTCGCCGGCCGCCTCGATGCCCAAGGCCGGCCGATTCCGCTGATCGCTGAAACCGGCGGCCAGAACGCGATGATCGTCGACTCCTCGGCGCTGACCGAACAAGTGGTCATCGACGTGGTGTCCTCGGCGTTCGACAGCGCCGGCCAACGCTGCTCCGCACTGCGTGTGCTGTGCTTGCAGGAAGATTCCGCGGACCGCGTCATCGAGATGCTTAAAGGCGCAATGGCTGAAAGCCGTCTGGGCAACCCGGAACGCCTGTCGGTGGACATCGGCCCAGTGATCGATCAGGAAGCCAAGGCCGGTATCGAGAAACACATTCAGGCCATGCGCGACAAAGGCCGTAATGTGTATCAAGTCGCCATTGCCGACAGCGACGAGATCAAGCGCGGCACCTACGTGATGCCGACGCTGATCGAGCTGGACAGCTTCGACGAGCTGCAACGGGAAATCTTCGGCCCGGTACTGCATGTCGTCCGCTACAAGCGCCGGGAGCTGGACGCGTTGATCGCGCAAATTAACGCTTCCGGTTATGGCCTGACATTGGGCGTACACACACGCATCGACGAGACCATCGCCAAGGTGATCGACAACGTCAACGCGGGCAACATGTACGTCAACCGCAACATCGTTGGCGCCGTGGTGGGTGTGCAGCCGTTTGGTGGCGAAGGTTTGTCGGGCACCGGTCCGAAAGCCGGTGGTCCGCTGTACCTGTACCGTTTGCTGTCGACGCGTCCCGCCGATGCCGTGCAAAAATCCTTCGCCGCCCGCGATGCGCAACAGGCGCCGGACACCCGCATGCAAGAGGCGATGCTCAAGCCGCTGAATGCGCTCAGGGCCTGGGCGGGCGGTCAGCAACTCAGCGACCTGGAGACTCTGTGCAGCCAGTTCGCCGAGCAATCCCAAAGCGGCGTGACCCGCACACTCATGGGCCCGACCGGCGAGCGCAACAGCTACAGCATCCTGCCGCGTGAACACGTGTTGTGCCTGGCCGAGGACGAGACGGATCTGCTGGCGCAACTGGCCGCAGTGATGGCGGTGGGCAGTACAGCGATCGTGCCGGACTTTGAGCCGGGCAAGTCGCTGCGCAACCGCCTGCCGAAGGACGTTCAGTCGCGCATCAAGCTGGTCGCCGACTGGAACAAGGACGAGGTCGCCATTGACGCGGTATTGCACCACGGTGATTCCGATCAGCTGCGCGCCATCTGCGAACAGGTCGCTCAACGCAGCGGCGCGATCGTCGGTGTGCACGGTCTGTCCAAAGGCGAAACCAACATCGCGCTGGAGCGTCTGGTGATCGAGCGTGCTCTGAGCGTCAACACCGCAGCAGCGGGCGGTAACGCGAGCCTCATGACAATCGGCTAGAGGCCTTCCCGGCTGAAGCCAGTCCCACTCAGTGCGCGCTGTTCAGTGGGACCGGCGTCAGCCGGGAAGAGGCCAGTGTGGGCGCCATCCGTTTTGCGGTGGCGCCGATGCATTCTTGCCGTTTGGTCGCCGTTTGAGCGCCCCATCACCCGCATCAATCATCCTGTTCACCCCTTCTCCTCGCCCCTAGACTCGACGGCATTCCCAAGAAAGGTACGCCGCCATGTCCGAGACGCTGCTCAGTTCCCGCAATCTGGCTTTCGAGCTGTATGAAGTGCTGGACGCAGAGGCGCTGACCCAACGCGAACGTTTTGCCGAGCACAGCCGGGAAACCTTCGATGCAGCGATCAGCACGGCGCGCAACATCGCGGAGAAATACTTCGCGCCCCACAACCGCAAAAATGACGAGAACGAGCCGCGCTTCGAGAACGGCGCAGCAGTACTGATACCGGAAGTAAAACCTGCTGTGAACGCGTTTCTGGAAGCAGGTTTTCTAAACGCAGCGCGGGATTTCGAGGCCGGCGGCATGCAGCTGCCCACATTGCTGTCCCAAGCCTGTTTTGCCCATTTCCAGTCCGCCAATGCCGCGACGGCGTCATACCCCTTCCTGACCATGGGCGCGGCGAATCTCATTGAAAACTTCGGCACCGACGAGCAAAAGCAGCGCTTTCTGCAACCGATGATCGAGGGCCGCTTTTTCGGCACCATGGCCCTGACCGAACCCCACGCCGGGTCGTCG
Organism: Pseudomonas sp. W2-17; assembly: GCF_041060445.1. Classification (NCBI taxonomy): domain Bacteria; kingdom Pseudomonadati; phylum Pseudomonadota; class Gammaproteobacteria; order Pseudomonadales; family Pseudomonadaceae; genus Pseudomonas; species Pseudomonas sp. W2-17. Next base: position 450,779 of record NZ_JAUFNS010000001.1, read on the forward strand.
CTGTCGGACATCCGCACACGCGCCGAGCCTGCGGAAGACGGCAGCTATCACCTGCGCGGCAACAAGATTTTTATCTCGGGGGGCGATCACCCACTGTCCGAAAACATCGTCCATCTGGTCCTCGCCAAACTGCCCGACGCACCCGCGGGGGTGAAAGGCATTTCCCTGTTCATCGTCCCGAAGTTTCTGGTCAACGACGACGGCAGTCTCGGTGAGCGCAACGACGTCATTCTGGCCGGGCTGTTTCACAAGATGGGCTGGCGCGGCACCACCTCCACGGCACTGAATTTCGGCGACAACGGCAACTGCGTCGGCTATCTCGTGGGCAAGCCGCATCAGGGCCTGAGCTGCATGTTTCAGATGATGAACGAGGCACGCATCGGCGTCGGCATGGGCGCGGTGATGCTGGGTTATGCCGGTTACCTGTACTCGCTGGAATACGCTCGCGAACGTCCGCAAGGCCGACTGCCTGACAGCAAGTCACCGGACGGCGCGCCGGTCTCCATCATTCAGCACGCCGACGTGAAACGCATGCTGCTGACGCAAAAAGCCTACGTCGAGGGTTCGTTTGACCTGGGCCTGTACGCCGCTCGGCTGTTCGACGACACGCAGACGGGCGACAGCGAGGACGTGCGCAAACACGCCCACGAGCTGCTTGATCTGCTGACGCCCATCGTCAAGTCCTGGCCTTCGGAGTTCTGCCTGAAGGCCAACGAACTGGCGATCCAGATTCTCGGCGGCCATGGTTATACCCGCGATTACCCGGTGGAGCAGTACTACCGCGACAACCGCCTGAACCCGATTCATGAAGGCACCCACGGCATTCAGTCGCTGGATCTGCTGGGGCGCAAGCTGGCACAGAACGGCGGCGCGGGGCTCAAGCAACTGATTCGCTTGATCGCTGACACCTGTGAGCGCGCCCAGGCCCATGAATCGCTGACCGAACTGCGGCAACCGCTGGAGCAACTGGTCGCCCGCCTGCAAACGGTGACCCTCGGTCTGCTGACCGATCTGAGCCAGGGCAAGGTCAATGCAACACTGGCCAACTCCGCGTTGTATATGAAGGCGTTCGGGCATGCGGTGATTGGCTGGCGCTGGCTGGAGCAGGCGATCCGCGCCCAAGAGGGGTTGGAGAAGAACAACGAAGCCGACACCGACTTCTACAAGGGCAAGTTGCAGGCAGCCCGGTACTTCCTGACGTGGGAAGTACCGGGCTGTCACCATGAACTGGCGATACTGGAACGGCGGGATGATGCGTGCCTGTCGATGCAGGACGAATGGTTTTAAGCTCGCCACCTAACAAGGGCGAAACCGTCAGCAGTCAAACTGCGACAAGGTGTGAATCACGCCCCGGGTGCGTTCCAGGAGTTTTCGGCGCCCGGAAATATCCTGAACCGTGAGGCGAATGGGCGATAAAAGTCTTTCACCCGATTCAGCCGCTCGAAGTATTCGGACGAGTACACGTTGGTATCGATCTTGAACCCGTCGTCGAGCAGGTCGGCATAATCGGGACGGGTCTCTTTGAGCACGTCCAGAAACAACGTGGGACCGGTGACTTCCGATATCTGCGTCATGTAGGCAGCCATCGCCGTGCTGGATTGGTGTCGGGAGGGTGACAATGCTTCCAGGGCGGCACGCTGCCTGGTGAAGCGGGTATGAATTTCCTGCTCCATTTCCCTGAACACCGGATTGCCCGGGAGGCTCGCAAAATGGCTGTTATTGGGCCCTTTGAATGACAAAATCGGGCTTTCCACCGTGCTGCCCACCAGCACGTCATGGGGCCCGGCCAGCAGCTCGGCTCCCGAGAATGATTGACCTATTTCGTCATCGCAATCCACGTAGATGCCGCCGTACTCCCTGATCAATCGGTATCTCAAGATATCCGAGGCTGCGGCGAAGTTTTCCAATTCTCCTCGGCGAAAGCAGGAAAACGCTGTCGAGGTATGGGGATCGCCCATGAAGCCCTCGAAGAAAGGCTCATCCTGCAGCCTGGAAATGGTCATGTTGGGAAAGTCGGCGAATGCATTTTGCAGCTGCGCTTGAGGGGACAAACCATCCAGCGCTGCCGTGTCGTCAATATCCACATGCATCGTGAACTTCAGCCCGGGACTGATGCGCATGTTGGATTTGATGTTTTCGATCAGTTTTTCGCCCGGCAACCGCCGGCCCAGCCAGACCTGGTGCACCAGCTGCTCGATGGGCTGCGGATTGGCAGGAAAGCCCGGCAGGCGCCGAAAGGTGTAAAAGACGTTACCCACGCTCGGTCTCAATTTGTCCCTGACTTTCAGGTAGGCCTCCTCGGTTCCTGAACGCCAACGCCCTTTGCTATCCAGCCAGAGCAGTTTGTTGGTGCCCGACTCCCAGCAGGCTATCTCAGCGTTGTAAATGACCTTCGTCCCTTCGGGAACGTTGCTGGCGAAGTACCGGGGTATTCGATTTCCTTCCTGGTCCTGTACCCACCTCGTTTCGATACCGTCCATGGGCATCTCGATCGTCACGGGTGGCTGGGCGCGCGTCAGCACGATTCCGTCCTTCCCGACTGGCAGTGGCACCGGGGGCAACTCTTCAATGAAACTGTCGCCGCCCCGCAGGCCGGGCCGCAGGTCAATGTCAGAGTAAAAGCCTTTGACCCGCTTGACGTAAGGCCCCTTGAGCCGGGCATCGTCAGGCGCGTAAATCCGGTACTGGCCGGCCCCCTGGACGCGCTCGACGGGATAGAGCTTTGAATGCACGCGAGCGTAGTAACGGGGTTCACCCGTTCCAGGGCGGCTCACGTCATACACGGCGCCTAGTTCATCGGTTTTCCAGGTGCCTGACGGATCCAGTGGCGCCTTGTATTCGAATCGGGCGAGCGCCGTGCGAAGTTCCGGGGTAAGTGCTCGCAGTCCTTGCGGTTCAACCCCAAAGGCAATCGCGCTGTCGTAGCGTGCCGCGTGCTGGCTTTTGATTGCCAGCCTCTGGTGCTCTTCCACGATCAGGCGCGCGGCCCTTTCATCAGACGATTCGCTGGCGTGCTCAACGGCCTCTTCAGCCTGTTGTGCGTGGGCATCTTGCTGCCGGGCACGCGCCACACTTCGCTCGGCCTCGGTCCGAGCTCCGGTCATGCTTGCGACTTCATCCGCCGCTCCCGGTATGGCTTGATCCCCCGCACGCGCGGCTGCGCCCAGCAAACTGCCGGCTGTCACAGCACCTTCGGCAAGCGCCGGTACGGCATTCAAAACGCCGAAGACGATGCGGCCCGTGCCATTTTTCTTCTCTTCAAGCGTCCGGCCCTCGATCACCTCATCAGCGCCCAGACCGATCAACGCCAGCGACATCGCCGCCAAAGGCACCCACAAGTAAGGCACCACCATAGCGATCGCGCCTGTGGCGGCTATTGCATTGCTTAAGGCCTGGGCCGCCACCTCCTTGTTGTGGTCGGCGCGGTTGCGAATAAGTTGATTGCCATCCGCCTGGAGGCGGGCTTGCAGAGCGGTTTTGAAGTGCGAAAACGGCCAGGGCGAGAGCGCCGCGCCGAGATGAACCTCGTTGGAGGGGTTCCAGTAACCGGTCGCTTGATCGAGGAAATGTGGGTATGCCGCCAGGCCTGCCAAGGTTTTCTGGATGCCGCTGTAAAAGATCCCGTCCGGGTCGTCTTCAAGCCTGAAGTGGCGTTCCAGTGCTTTGCGTCGGCGCGCATCCTTGCACTGCAGCGCGATCCAGGCGCGCAGTGCGGGCAGGTTTGAAAATCCGTGCAGGGGCGACGAATTGCCGGGGACGTACATCACGAGCCGGTCAGTCTGTTCATCTCTCAGCACGATGATGTCAGTGGCGACATATCGGTACAGGACAAGCTCACGAAAGGTAATGTCGTGGGGAAGCGGCGCATCGGCAAAGTGTTTGAAGGTCAGTGCCTCCCAGGTCTGGGAAGGAGCGAGCCCGAGTCCGCGCAATACCAGCGACTTGTCCTCAGTGCTCAGTGAGCCTTCGGCGTGCTGCACATACGCTGACCTCAAGAGTGCGGCCTTGATCAAGAGGTTGTAGTCGGCACCATGCTCGGCCCAGAAGTGCGTGAGTGTGGCCTGGTAGTGCGCCTGCAGATCCACCTCCCAGACGTAGGCCTTGAACGTCAGCGGATCCAGCGCCACGTGGGTGGAAGCGTCGAAGCGCTGGGGGCTGGTTTTTCGGTAGATAGCTTCGTAGGCGAAGCAGTCCCACAGCTCCAGCGGTTCGGCGGAAATCCGCACCGGATAGCCGCCGTCCCGGTAATCGCGCAGGGTCGAGAGGTGCTCGAGGAACTGCCCGTTGCCACTCTGCTGCCAATTGCTTATCAGCGCGTCGGTCAGCGTCATGGAATACGCGATATTAGCCCTCTGGGGCGCAGCATCCTGACCATTGATATACAGCGTGGTGATCAGCAATTCGTCCGGATCGGTCTCTTCCAGGAGGTGCTGGAAAAGATAGGCTTGAGCTTGGGTGCGTGCATACTCACGCGGCGATTCATAGCGCACGTGCTGTTGACCGAGCCAGTCGCTCAGCAGCATGGCATCAGCAACGACTTCTTTCCCGGGGGGCGGCTCGATGGGCCACCCGTTTTCGTCGCGCGGCACACGTGGCTCATTCCAGCCACTGTCTTCCCAGTCCTCGCCTCTCTGGTCACGCCAGCCCGCGACTCGCGAAATGTCTAGACTGCGCCGAAGCTCGTCAGCTCTGCGCTCCAGAGCGGTCATATCCTTTCCGTCTTTCATAACCCGACATCCAGTCAGTGAGTGAGCCCTTAGAGTCCACCGACAGGCACGCAGGACCGCCATAGATAATTATTGCTTATGAAATGAGCAGGCTGTTCAGGGTTGTTGAACGGGGAAAAAACGATCAACCAGCGCCCGCCCGGCACTTCCCAGTCGCGCCGCATAACCCTGACAACGAAGCCGACACTGACTTCTACAAGGGAAGATTGCAGGCCGCCCGGTACTTCCTGACATGGGAAGTACCGGGTTGCCATCATGAACTGGCGATCCTCGAGCGCCGGGATGATGCGTGTCTGGCAATGCAAGACGCCTGGTTCTGAGTGTTGCGCTCACCCGCTACCAGTCATGGCCATTTCCGATTTCGACAGGCGCCTTGCGTTGGAATGGGAAGAAATGATCCTGCAACGTTTCCAGCTGCCGCTGAAACGCTGCGCAGCGAACGGGCAGGTTGCCGGGCGGATCGATGCCCAAGTGGTAGTAGTCCGGCCGCTGCTCTCGCAACACATCATTGAACAGCGTTGGTCCCGTCAGCTCGAACACCGTCTTGCGGTATTGCTTCATCGCCTGCGAGGTCAGCAACTCGCTGACTGGCGTGGAATGATCAACCTGAGGAGGAGGCGTCTCAAAAAACGCAGGCTGCGCATCGTTTCGCACGGCAAGCTCTTCGCCAAGGCGAGCAAGGACAGGGTTCCCCGCATGACTGGCGAAGAGGCTGTTGTTATAGCCGCGAAACTCCAGCGAGGGCACGGCAACCGCTTTGCCGAGCAGCAAGTCGCCATGGGCCGCCTCAAGATGAACGCCACTGAAAGCAGAGGTCAGCACATCATCAGAATCCATGTAGATGCCGCCATAGGTGTCGATCAGGGGGTAGCGGAGGATGTCGGAGGCGGCAGCATAGCTTTTGCCCGCTGCATGTCTTGCCTTGTGATACAGCGCCTGATGCCTGCCGCGAAGGAAAGCGGCAAAGAAGTTTTCATCATGCAGGTTTGACACCGCCAGCGACGGCGCACGGTTTTTTACGCTTGCGCGGATAAGATCCAACGCTTCCTGACTGTCCACATCCACATGCAAAACGGATTGAAAATCGGGGCTGCGATTAGCGTTTCTGATGAGGTTTTCCATCCGCGCCTCTCCCAGCGGCTTGCTGCCAACCCAGATGTAATGAATCTTTCTCGGTATCGGCCTGAGGTTATTGGGCATGGTGGGCAGCCGAGGCAGCTCTACAACCTCCAGGCTAGCGTTCGGATTGATAGGCTGCGGCTCATCGAGCACGCTTCGCGCTTGCCAGTCTCCATTCTGGTCCAGCCTCAGCCCTCTCGATTCGGTGCCCGAAAGCTTCCAGGTTTTCGCGTCGTCATCGTAAATGACCCCGCGCTGTCTGCCATCGAGCATGATCGAGTAACGCCCGCCAGATTCACTGACGCCGTCGATGGGAATCGCCACCTTGATAGCGGGAGCATCCGGCTGCAAGAAACCACTCTGGGCCGGTGGCAGGATCTCGGGGATCTCAATAGGAGAGACATCCTCTGTGACGCCCGACCCATCTCCCCGAAAGTTCTCCCCACCCGACTCGATTTTCAGTCGGTTGGCGAAGGGTAGATAGAATTTTTCCACTTCCTCCAAGCGTTCTGAATAGGTGGCGGAGAGTATGTTGCCTGTTGTCCGATAGCGCCCGGTCAGTAGCCCTGCGTAATCGGGTCGAGACTTTTTAATGACGTCCAGGAACAGACCGGATCCCGTCATACGAGAAACTCCGGTGAGATAAGGTTGGGTGTCTCTGGATGAATGTCTGAGGGCGCCCAACGCCTCTTCTCCCAGTTTGAATCGCTGATGCAGCTCCTTCTCCATTGCTCTGAGCACCGGGTTACCTTGATGGCTGGCAAAGTGGCTGTTTGCAGGGCCCGGATGCATGAATGTTTCGGATTTAAGTGGTCGGCCCACCAGCACATCAGAAGGGCCTGCGGCAAGCTCCTGCCCCTTGAACGACTGGGCCAGGACGTCATCGCAATTCATGTAGATGCCCCCGTACTCCCTGATCAGCCGATACCTGAGCACATCCGCAGCCGCCGCAAGGTTCTGGTTCTGGCCGTGGCGGAAGTAGGCATAGGGCTCGGCACTTTCCTGCTCGTACAGGGAAAACCCATCGAAGAACTGCTCGTCTTGAAGGCTTGAAATGGTCATCTGGGGAAAGCTGGCAAATTCAGCCTGCAATTGCTGCTCGGCGGTCAAGCCGTCCACTGTTGCGGAGTAGTCGATATCGATATGAAGTGCAAACTTCAGATCCGGACTGGTCCTGATATTTTGTTTGATCGTCTCGATCAGGTGCGGTCCGGGCAATCCATCGCCTAACCAGATCTGATGAATCGTGCGATCAATGGGCAAAGACTTCGCAGACACGCCTGGCAGCCGCGGAAACGTGTAAACCGTGTCATTCACACCGGCGCGAAGGCGGCTTTTGACGCTCAGATAACGACGCTCGTCCCCCACGCTCCACTTGCCGTTGTTATCCAGCCAAAGCAGCTCCTCGGTTATTTTATTTCTCCAGCACGCGACGTCAGCATCGTAATAAACGCCTGTACCTTCCGGCCTGTTCATGGCGTAGAACCGATGCACCTGATGACCAGAGCTGTCAGTCAGCGTCCTTTGCTCAATTCCGTCCATCGGCACATCGATCTGAACCCGCGGTTGTGCCCGAACCCGTTCGACAGGTGCAGTCACACCCTCGTCTTTCGCAGACGCCGCTGCGACGGCATCGCCATAGCCTTCCCCTCCACGCAGACCAGGCCTCAGATCCAGGTCTGAATAGAATCCATTCAGACGCTTGATATAAGGACCTTTGATGGCCGCATCTTCGGGAGAGAAAATTCGGTACTGCTTGACCGAATCGACCCGCTCAACCCGGTAGATCCTTGAATGAATCCTGGCGAAATAAACGGCCTCGCCTGACGCTGGATCGACGGCCTTGTACACGGCGCCGAAGTCATCGCGTGTCCAGCTGCCCGAAAGATCAAGGGGCTCGCTGTACTCGAACCTGGCCAGTTCAGCACGTAAAAGTGGGGGTAATGATCGAAGGCCCTCAGGCTCGACACCAAACGCCTTCGCGCTGTCATAACCCGCTTCGTGTTGAGCCTTGCGCAGTAGGCGACTCTGCTCTTCCTGCGCCAATCGCGCCTCCCGTGCGCTGGCATCCTCGTCGGCGCGCGCGCGCGCCTGCTGCGCCATCTCTTCATCGATCTCTTGCTGCTGTGCAGACGCTGCAGCTTTCTGCTCGGCGCTCCGACTCTCGATCACCTGCCCCACTTCGTCTGCAGCACCCGGAATGACTTCGCCTGCACGCTGCGCTGCAGCGGCTGCGTCGATAATCTCGCCGGCTCCCTGGGCAATGGCGGGTACGGCATTCAAAACACCGAAGACAACACGGCCAACCCCGGCTTTCCTTTCTTCGTAGCTCTTGCCTTCAACCACCTCGTCTGCCCCCAGGCCCAGAAGCGCGACCGACATGGCCGCCAATGGCAACCACAGCTCGGGCACGACCATGGCGATGGCTCCCGTGACGTTGATGGCGGTGGACAACCCTTGTGCAAGCGCTTCTTTGCGATAGTCGCTTTGCGTGCGGATACTCAGCGCGGCATCAGAGCGCTGCCGATCCTGCAGACTTTGGCGAAAATGGGAAAAAGGCCAAGGAGAAAGTGCGGCACCGAGCGAGATTTCCCTGTAAGGCGGCCAGCTCCCTGTCGCGCCGTTCAGCAGATGCGGAAAGACCGCAAGACCTGCCAGAGTCGTCTGAAGACCGCTCAGAAAAAGTCCGTCGCTGTCGTCTTCAAGTTTGAAATGACGCTCCAGGGCCTGCCGTTTGCGGGTGTCTCTGCACTGAAGCGCGATCCAGTTCTGAAACGCTACGAGATCTTCGAACCCATGAAAAGGCGACGAGTTGCCGGGGATATAAACCACTAACCGGCCTGTCTGTTCATCCCTGATGACAATGATGTCGGTTGCTGTGTAGCGATACAAAATGAGCTCGCGGAACGTGACCGTAGAAGCGAGCGGTGCATCGCGAAATGTTTCGAACGTCAGCCTTTCCCAGGGCTGCGCCGGATCGAAGCCCAAGGACTTGAGCACCAGCGTTTTGTCTTCCAGGCTCATCGAGCCTTCGGAGTACTGGATGTATGCCGACTTGAGGAAGGCAGCCTTGATAAGCAGGTTGTAGTCACTGCCATGCGTTTCCCAGAACGTATTGAGCATGCTCTCGTAGTGATCGAGCAATGCGTTATCCCATACGAAGGCCTTGAACGCTTTGGGATCGATGGACGTGTGAGTAGAGGCATCAAATCGCTGAGGGGAAGTTCTGCGGTAAATGGCTTCATAGGCGAAGCAATCCGGCAGGTTAAGGGGCGTCGGCGAGACGCGTGCGGGATAACCGCCCTCCCGATACGCCTGCAAGTGACCAAGATGATCGAACCAGTCGCCGTTACCCTCCTGCTGCCAGTTATGCATCAGCGCGTCGGTCAGCGTGAATGAGTGACCGATGTTGGCGCGTTGGGGCGCTGTGTCGAGCGTATTCAGGTACAACGTGGCGATGAGCAGGTCATCGGGATCCAGGTCGAGCAGGTGCTGCCTAACGAAATCTGCGGCCCGGCTGTGCGCCAACTCGCGGGGAGATTCGTAGCGCACGTGCTGCTGACCGAGCCAGTCGCTCAGCAGCATGGCATCAGCATCGACTTCTTTCCCGGGGGCCGGCTCGATGGGCCACCCGTTTTCGTCGCGCGGCACACGTGGCTCATTCCAGCCACTGCCTTCCCAGTCCTCGCCTCTCTGGTCACGCCAGCCCGCGACTCGCGAGCTGTCGCGACTGCGCCGAAGCTCGTTAGCTCTGCGCTCCAGAGCGGTCGTATCCTTTCTGTCTTTCATAACCCGACATCCTGTCAGCGAGTGAGCCCGTAGAGTCCACCGACAGGCATTCAGGGCCGCTATAGATAATTATTGGTTACGAAATGAGCAGGCTGTTCAGGGTTGTTGAATCGGAAAAAAACGATCGACCAGCACCCGCCCGGCGCCTCCCAGTCGCGCCGCATAATTCTGGCGAATGAAAGGCTCAGCGGTCCGCATGTCGAGCAATTTTCGGCCCGGGACTGGCCCGGTCACTTCGCGCAGTTGGACTTTCATGAACCGGTAAAACGTCCCGACGACTTGTTCGATGCTGTCGATCTGAAAGTAGTGACCGGGTAAAAAAATAGCCTCGGCCTCTTCCGGACTCGCAGAAAACGGCGCGATCGGTGCTGCGCTCAAGTAGTTTTTTTCCGGCAGCACGAACACCACGCTGGTGTCGTCAAAGCGGATCGGCGCATCGGTGGCAGAGGCATGGACGCCTGCCTGACTGCTGGCAAAGGTGCGCGCCTGATAAGGGTTTTCGCTGAATGAGGTGATGTCGGTATTGACCAGCACATCACCCACGGTGACGTCGCCGGTACGGAAAAAGGCGCCCGACGTACCCCGCGCCCCACTACCGCCCCGGTATAGCGCGACATCATTGTTGTACCCCAGCGTGGTGACGTCCTCGGCGAGCCTTTGCACCAGCGCGACTTGATCGGAATAGATCGCCACGCCGGTTCGCAAAAACTGGTTATACGCATCGTCTTCATGGGTGTAGTGCGTGATGGAAGAGCCGACAAATTCACCGTCTGCGGTTTTGAACACGCGGTGTCTGGCGCCCCACTGGTCGAAATGCACGTCTTCACCCTCGGAGTCGGTGGTGATAATTTCATGCGGTTCCATGCAGAACACCTCGACCGCTGCCTGTTGCCGCGCCAGCGCCGCCTCGGAATAAAGCTGCTCATCAAACAGGTTGAGCTGCATGAAGCGATCCCAGAACGCCGATTGCACATTGGCAACGGGCGTGGCGGGCGGCGGACTGATCGTCACGGCGCCGGCATCCATGGGTGCACCGCCAGACAGGCCCGGGATTGGAAGCCGTTCCCACTGGCCTTGCCCGTCGAATCGAACCGGGCATCTGCCATTGAACGCGAACGGGTTATGGGGATCGACCATGACCCAGCTGCCCAGGCTCTCATCGAAATTCAAACGATGCGCCTGCCCTTCGATGATCGCCCATGTTTCGCCATTGCTCAGCCGGTATGCCCCTTGATAGGGCCCTTCCTCCGACACTGGCGTCAGCGATTCAAGGACAGCGTTGTCGCTCATGCCCGACAACGGATCGGTCGCCAGAAGAGTGGGTATTGCATTGGCACCTGCGTTTGGCCCCATCGGGCTGGGTGCCTTCATGGGTTCCCTGACATCAGCTCCCATGCGCGACAGCAGCGGCAGGTTCAAGCACAGATAAATAGCGCTGGCGATGGCACCCACGATACCCCGCCTGCGTTGTTCGGCGCTTTTACCGTTGACCGCCTGATCGATATTCAACCCCGTGCTGATCAGACTCGCGCCCACCACGGCCAATGCCAGTGGCCAGCCGAGCGGCGCCAGATTGCCGAACACGGACAGAAAGGCGTTCAGATAGCCAAGCCAGATCTGCTTGCGGAGATCGCTGTTATCGGTCAGCAGGGTGGTGGCGTCGGACGTCATGTCGTGACGGGCGACATCCCGCAGATAGACAAACGGATCCCCCGGAATCGGCTCCGCCCCGCGATTGACGAGTCGATTGGCCCCAGCGTCGTCGTGATCATTGCTCAGCAGCTGAGCCACATCGCGCTGGAATGCAGCGCGGTGCGTCTCCCAGTCACTCGCCGAATGCAGGAAGCGGGCGCAAAAGGCTTCTCGAGTCCTGATGGAAAGGAACTGCGCCTTCAACCATTCGTACAGTTGGTGGTGGGTATCGAAGCAGTAGAACGGCGTTTGCGCACCGCAGACATACAGGATCTGACGTCCGTTTTCATCGACGATACGCAGAATGTCCCGGGCCTTGAACGCGCCCAGTTCCAGATGGAACACCGACACCGCTGACGTCGCAGGCATTGGCTCACGCAGCTGCGCGAGCGTTGCAGGTCCCGGCCCGGTCGCCAGGACGCTGCGCAGCATGTCGAAATCCGTCGCCGACAGCTGGTTTCTGCTCAGGCTTTCTCCCGCAGAAGCCAGGTATCGAACCTTGGCAAGCACGCAGAAGTTGTCGCTGTGCTGCGCCCAGAACCTGTCCATCTGGCGTCTGTAGCCCGCACTGAAATCAAGGGCCCAGAAATCGTTGAGCACCTCCGCCGGGAGCATGCGCACTTCATTCCGTTCGTCATAAAAGCCATGTTCCGGGCCGTCGGTGTAGAAGCCGCCATAGACCGCCAGTTCGTCCGGGGCTCGCTGCTCGCTTACGTTGAAACGACGAATCACCAGTTCGGTCATCGTCATCGACTTCACCGTAGCGCCAGCGTGCTGCCATCCGGTAAAGGACCGTGAACTGCTGCTGGCGCTGGAGAACCGATGCCAATACACCTGATCGGGGTCCAGATGCTTCCCCGTGTGCCTGAAAATGATGCTTTGCGCAGCGGACCTCGCCAGCGCATTGAGATCGGGGTAATCGGTGACGTAACGGCTCGCCATGTTCTTGAGCTGACGTTCATCCGACTCGGGTAATGGGTGGGCTTGTGCGTTCATGGTGATCACTAATCCTGAAATAGAATCCAGAGGTGATCAGAGTTCGCAGCGCTGACTGGCATAAATATGTATTACCGCTGTCGTCTGAGTAACGTATGCACCCCGCAGCCTGGGAGGATCAGACCGCGCAACGCGGCTGCCATGAGGCCGCTCCCTGGGAATTACGCTTTGACAGCCATGCAATTCAACAGGTTAAATCCCTTGGCACGCGGACTGCATGGTCAGTTCGCGCCCTCGTTTGTTCGAATTCGTTTTATGGAGTACCGCCCTTGGATGCCACGACCATCAACAGCCTGTTCCTGATCGGCGCGTTGCTGGTGGGTGCAAGTATTCTGGTCAGTTCGCTGTCCTCCCGCCTTGGCATTCCCATTCTGGTGATCATCCTCGCCGTCGGCATGGTGGCTGGCGTCGATGGCGGCGGCATCATCTTCGATAACTACCCAACGGCCTATCTGGTCGGCAACCTCGCGCTGGCGGTCATCCTCCTCGACGGCGGCCTGCGCACGCGGGTGGCGAGTTTCCGGGTTGCACTCTGGCCAGCCTTGTCGCTGGCGACAGTCGGGGTGCTGATCACCACGGGGCTGACCGGCATGGTCGCCGCCTGGTTGTTCGACCTGAACATCATTCAAGGCCTGCTGATCGGCGCGATCGTCGGTTCCACAGACGCCGCCGCCGTATTCTCGCTGCTGGGCGGCAAAGGCCTGAACGAACGGGTGACGGCCAGTCTCGAGATCGAATCCGGCAGCAACGACCCGATGGCGGTATTTCTCACGGTCACGCTGATCGACATGCTGTCCAGCGGTCAGACCGGCCTGCACTGGAGCCTGCTGGGCCATCTGGTTCAGGAATTCGGCATCGGCGGGATTATCGGGCTGGGCGGTGGCTGGATCATGCTACAGCTGGTCAACCGGATTAATCTGGCCAATGGTCTGTACCCGATTCTGGTGGTTGCCGGCGGTCTGGTGGTCTTCGCACTGACCAACGCCATTCACGGCAGCGGCTTCCTCGCGGTATATCTGTGCGGTCTGGTGCTGGGCAACAAGCCGATTCGCAGCCGCCACGGCATCCTGCACATGCTCGACGGCATGGCCTGGCTGGCGCAGATCGGCATGTTCCTGGTGCTGGGCCTGCTGGTCACGCCCCACGATTTGCTGCCGATCGCGCTGCCAGCCCTGGGCCTGGCGCTGTGGATGATTCTGGTGGCGCGGCCGCTGTCGGTACTGGCGGGCCTGCTGCCGTTCCGAGTGTTCCATGGTCGCGAAAAAGCCTTTATCGCCTGGGTCGGGCTGCGCGGCGCGGTACCGATCATTCTGGCGGTGTTCCCGCTGATGGCCGGTCTGCCCCACGCGCAGCTGTATTTCAATCTCGCGTTCTTCATCGTGCTGGTGTCGCTGCTGGTCCAGGGCACGAGCCTGCCGTGGGTGGCGAAATGGCTGAAAGTGACGGTACCACCTGATCCGGCGCCGATTTCCCGCGCGGCGCTGGAGGTGCATGTCACCAGCGAGTGGGAGCTGTTCGTGTATCGCCTGGGCGCCGAAAAGTGGTGCATCGGCGCCGCGTTGCGTGAGCTGAAAATGCCGGAAGGCACTCGGATCGCAGCCCTTTTTCGTGGTCAGCAACTGCTCCACCCGTCGGGTAGTACGGTGCTGGAAGTCGGCGATCTGCTGTGCGTCATTGGTCACGAACATGACCTTCCCGCCCTCGGCAAGCTGTTCAGCCAAGCGCCGCAACGCGGTCTGGACCTGCGCTTCTTCGGTGACTTTGTGCTGGAGGGAGACGCTGAGCTGGGGGCTGTCGCGGCACTCTACGGTCTGAAACTCGACGGGCTGGACCCGGGCATGCCGCTGAGTCAGTTCATCATTCAGAAGAATCGCGGTGCGCCGATCGTGGGCGACCAGATCGAATGGAATGGAACTATTTGGACGGTTGCCGTTATGGACGGGAACAAGATCCTCAAAGTGGGCGTCAGATTCCCCGAAGGAAGCAGCCCGGGGCCCGCGCTGTTCCTTTAAACTGCCCCCCATTTCTGCTCGCTCGACCCGGTGTCTATGTTCACGCTGCGTAACTTTTTTGCCTCGGCCCTGCTTGGGCTTTGCCTGTCATCCGTACCGGCGCTTGCCGCCGATACGCCTCCCCTGTCCAGCGAGGCCGTTCAGCGCAGTCTGGACAAGATCGCCGACCGCAAACTGACCCCTGACGACCAGAAAGCCCTGCAGCAGGTGCTGGAACAGACGCTGACGTTCCTGTCCAGCCAGAAGGACAACCAGCAGAAGCTGGAAGACCTGAAAAAGCAGCTCGCCGACGCGCCCCGTCAGACCGCCGAAAACCAGCGCGAGCTGACCAAGCTCAAGGCCAGTAAAGTCATTCCGGTCGCCCAGCGTTACGCCAATCTGGACGTCCCGCAGCTTGAGCAAGTGCTGAGCCAGCGCAGCGCCCAGCAGGCTGATCTGCAAAAAGCCCTCAACGACGCCAACAGCCTGACCATCACCGCGCAAACCCGGCCCGAGCGTGCCCAGGCCGAGATCAGCAGCAGCCAGACCCGCATTCAGGCCATCAACGGCATCCTCAAGTCGGGCAAAGACGGCGGCAAAACCATCAACGCCGACCAGCGCAACGCGTTGAACGCGGAACAGGCCTCATTGAACGCGTTGATTGCGTTGCGTCGTCAGGAGCTCGCCGGCAACAGCCAGTTGCAGGACCTGGGCGGCAGCCAGCGCGACCTGCTCACGGAAAAGGTCAATCGACAGGATCAGGAAATCCAGGACCTGCAGACGCTGATCAACGAGAAGCGTCGCGCCCAGTCCCAGGAAACCGTCACGCAGTTGTCCCTTGAAGCGCAGAAAGCTGGCGGCAGCAGCCTGCTGGCGACCGAAAGTGCCGCCAACCTCAAGCTCTCCGACTACCTGCTGCGTGGCACCGATCGCCTCAACGAGCTGACCCAGCAGAACCTCAAGACCAAGACCCAGCTGGATGCCATCACGCAAACCGATCAGGCGCTCGACGAGCAGATCAACGTGTTGAGCGGCAGTCTGCTGCTGTCGAAAATCCTCTACAAACAGAAGCAATCCTTACCCAAGCTCAAGCTCGACAGCGGCCTGGCCGACGAAATCGCCGACATTCGCCTCTACCAGTTCGAGGTCAATCAGCAGCGCGAACAGATGAGCAGCCCGAGCGCCTACGTCGACACGCTGCTGGCGACGCAGAAGCCGGAGGACGTCACACCGGCGCTGCGCAAGACGTTGCTTGATCTGGCCACCACGCGCAGCGACCTGCTGGAGCGGCTGAATCGCGAGCTGAGTGCGCTGCTCAACGAATCCATCACCTTGCAGCTCAATCAGAAACAGCTGGTCAGCACGGCCAACAGCCTGCGGGCCACCCTTGATGAGCAGATGTTCTGGATTCCGAGTAACAAGCCGCTGGACCTGGAGTGGTTCGAGCGCGTCCAGCCGAGACTCGTCAAACAGGTCACTACCCTGCCCTGGACGTCCAGCGTCAGCGAACTCTACGACGGGCTGACCCAGCGTCCACTGATCTTCCTGCCGCTGTTTCTGGTGATCGGCGCGCTGATGTGGAAACGCAAGGCGCTGTACGACAAGCTCAATCGCCTGCACGCCGACATCGGCCACTTCAAGCGTGACCGGCAATGGCAGACGCCGCTGGCGATTTTCATCAACGTGTTGTTGGCAATGCCCTTGTCGCTGACCCTCGCGGTGTGCGCGTTCGCGTTGCAGATCGACGCCCGCGGGCAAAACGTCAACTTGGGTTCAGCGCTGCTACAAGTAGCGCTGGCCTGGCTGGTGTTCTACACCGCTTACCGGATTCTCGCGCCGGGCGGCGTGGCGCAATTGCACTTCCGCTGGGAAAAACCACAAGTGGAATTCCTGCGCGGCTGGATCCGCCGCTTGGGGCTGGTGGTGCTGGCGCTGGTGACGGTGGTTGCCGTGGCCGAACACGAGCCTTCGGCGCTGGCCGACGACGTCATCGGTATCGCCGTGGTGCTGACCTGCTACGCCCTGATGGCCTGGCTGCTCGCGCGCCTGCTGCTCACCAGCCCGACCCACCACAGCGCCTCGCTGTTTCGCCGCGCCGTCGGTCTGGCCTTCACTGCCCTGCCCGTCGCGCTGTTCGTCGCCGTGTGCTTTGGCTACTACTACACCGCGCTGAAACTCAGTGATCGCCTGATCGACACGCTGTATCTGCTGATGCTGTGGCTGGTGATCGAAGCCGCTTTCGTACGCGGGCTGAGCGTGGCCGCGCGCCGTCTGGCCTACCAGCGCGCGCTGAGCAAACGTCAGGCGGCGAAAGAAGCCGGCGAAGGCGAGACCCTGATCGAGGAGCCGACGCTGGACATCGAGCAGGTCAACCAGCAGTCGTTGCGACTGATTCGTCTGGCGCTGATTGCGGGCTTCATCGGCGCCCTCTACTTCGTCTGGGCCGACCTGATTTCGGTGTTCTCATACCTCGATAACATCACGCTGTACGAGTACACCAGCGGTACCGGCGCCAACATCAGCATGGTGCCGATCAGCCTCGGCGACTTGATCGGCGCCCTGGTGATCATCGGCATTACCTTCGTGCTGGCCGGCAACTTGCCGGGCCTGCTGGAAGTGCTGGTGCTGTCGAAGCTCAACCTCAAACAAGGTAGTTCGTACGCGACCACCACGTTGCTGTCGTACACCATCGTCGGCGTGGGTTTTGTCTCCACGCTATCGGCCCTCGGGGTGAGCTGGGACAAGCTGCAATGGCTGGTGGCGGCGCTATCGCTGGGCCTGGGTTTCGGCATGCAGGAAATCTTCGCCAACTTCATCTCCGGGATCATGATCCTGTTCGAGCGCCCGGTGCGGATCGGCGACACCATCACTATCGGCGCGCTGTCGGGCACGGTCAGCAAGATCCGCATCCGTGCGACCACCATCACCGACTTCGATCGCAAGGACATCATTGTCCCGAACAAAACGTTCATCACCGGGCAACTCATCAACTGGTCGCTGACCGACACGATCACCCGCGTGACGCTGAAGCTGGGCGTGGATTACGGCTCGGATCTGGACCTGGTGCGCAACCTGCTGCTCAAGGCTGCCCGTGACAATCCTCGAGTGTTGAAAGAGCCCGAGCCGATTGTCTACTTCCTCAATTTTGGCGAAAGCACTCTTGATCACGAGCTGCGCATGCACGTGCGTGACCTGGGCGACCGCAACCCGGTGCTCGACGAGATCAACCGGTTCATCAACAAGGAATTCAAGAAGCAGCACATCAATATCTCGTTCCGGCAGATGGAGGTTTACCTCAAAAACATGCAGGGACAGGAGTACAAGATGGTGCCTGTCGAGCCCGAGCAGAAAACCATCACACCGCCCGCTGCTGTGCCCCCGGCGCCAAAAGATGCACCGGAGCCGCCCGAAGCCAGGCTCGACTGACCGGGAAAAACCCAGCAGAATGGTCGGACATTCTGCTGGAGGCATCCCTTGAAAGCCCTCGACGAGCTGACCTTCGATAATCGCTTTGCCCGTCTGGGCGATGCGTTTTCCACCACCGTGCTGCCCGAGCCCATCGCCGACCCGCGGCTGGTGGTTTCCAGCGAAGCGGCCCTCGCGTTGCTCGATCTGGACCTCGCTCAGGCAGAACAACCTCTGTTTGCTGAAATTTTCAGCGGCCACAAACTGTGGGCCGAGGCCGATCCGCGGGCGATGGTTTACTCCGGTCATCAGTTCGGTTCGTACAACCCGCGCCTGGGTGATGGCCGCGGTTTGTTGCTCGGCGAGGTGTACAACGACGCCGGCGAACACTGGGATCTGCACCTGAAGGGCGCCGGGCAAACGCCGTATTCGCGCATGGGCGATGGTCGGGCTGTCTTGCGCTCGTCGATCCGCGAGTTTCTGGCCTCCGAGGCCCTTCATGCCTTGGGCATCCCGACCAGTCGCGCGGCCTGTGTGATCGGCTCCAGCACCCCGGTGTGGCGCGAAACCCAGGAGCGTGCGGCGATGGTGCTGCGACTGGCGCAAAGCCACGTGCGCTTTGGCAGCCTGGAATATTTCTTCTACACCAAACAGCCGGAACAGTTGAAGCAACTGGCCGATCACGTGCTCTCCTTGCACTACCCCGAGTGCCTGGAACAGCCCGAACCGCACCTGGCGATGTTTCGCGTGATCGTCGAGCGTCAGGCCGAATTGATCGCCAAATGGCAGGCCTATGGGTTCTGTCATGGCGTGATGAACACCGACAACATGTCGATTCTCGGCATCACCTTCGATTTTGGCCCGTTCGCGTTTCTGGATGACT
The DNA here is from genome assembly GCF_041060445.1 of Pseudomonas sp. W2-17. Classification (NCBI taxonomy): domain Bacteria; kingdom Pseudomonadati; phylum Pseudomonadota; class Gammaproteobacteria; order Pseudomonadales; family Pseudomonadaceae; genus Pseudomonas; species Pseudomonas sp. W2-17. The sequence goes on from NZ_JAUFNS010000001.1 coordinate 469,381, forward strand.
TCGACCAGCATTTCGTCTGCAACCATTCCGATCACGAAGGCCGCTACTCCTTCAGCAACCAGGTGCCGATTGGCCAGTGGAACCTCAGCGCGCTCGCCCAGGCGCTGACACCCTTCATCAGCGTCGAGGCTCTGCGTGAGGCGCTGGACCTGTTCCTGCCGCTGTATCAGGCGCATTACCTGGACCTGATGCGCCGACGGCTGGGGCTGACAACGGCTGAAGACGATGACGCTGACCTGATCGCGCGCTTGCTCCAACTGATGCAGAACAGCGGCGTCGACTACACGCTGTTTTTCCGCCATTTGGGGGAGGATTCAGCCGAAGTCGCGGCAGGCACGTTGCGCGACGACTTCGTCGACATGCTTGGCTTCGACGCCTGGGCCGACGCCTACAAAGCCCGCATCGCCCGCGAGCCCGAGTCCAGCCAAGAGGATCGCCGTGCGCGCATGCATGCGGTCAATCCGCTGTACATCCTGCGCAACTACCTGGCCCAACGCGCCATCGAAGCGGCCGAACAGGGCGACGACAGCGAAGTCCGCCGCCTGCATCAGGTGCTGTGCAAGCCGTTCGACGAACAGCCCGGAATGGAAAGTTATGCACAGCGTCCGCCGGATTGGGGGAAGCATCTGGAGATCAGTTGTTCGTCGTGAGTGGGGGTGAGTTGAGGTCAGGCGAAACATCCACCGTTTCGGGCAATGCCGGATCCTCGCGCTCTAAGCGCTTTTTTTCCGGATCAGTCATGGCAGCGAGAATGTCGTAGAGGTTGAGTATGTGCGTTTGAGGTTCGCGCTTCCCTCCCGCAGGCAGGGCTAGCTCTTCTGCGATTTTCGCCTCCATTTCTGCCTCGTAATTCCAGGGATAACGGTCCTGAACCCTTTCGATCATCGGGAGGCCTTTGTAATACTCCAGGACCTCCCTCAGAAAGACTGGCGCCTTGCCGGTCATACTGCTTTCGAGTTGAGCACGGGCAATGGCGCCTTGCGCCCACTTATATTCAATTTGCGCACTGCCGCGCCAAGCGGCTTGCCTCTCATTGATGGTGTAGCCGCCTTGGTCGTCATAGGCAATCAGGATCAACTGATCCCGTGAAAGGCCCGCGAAGGGACTTTTCGTGTTCAAGTCGCCAGCTCTGGAACGGTTCACGTATTCAGTAGCTTGCCGGGCGCGATTTAGAAGCTCGGGATCATCGGTTTGCGGTGTCTCCAGATCATGCCGGGCTTTTCCGGCTTGATACCCATCGAACAAAAACCTGTTTTTTTGCTTGGCCGCATAAGCCGCCAGCTCATCGCGGGACATCGTCAGTTCTCGCTGACTCGCCCGCTCCGCACTGTCGCTTAGCTGCCGCCCCAGAACTGACACGCTCGCGACCTCGGATTGAGATATTAGTGAGGCAGTTGGCGCCGGCTCAGTGTCCAAGACTGGCAACCCGGCAGACGGCGTTTTTTCAACTTCGCCTGCACTCAAAGGACCTCGTGTGGCCGAACTTATAGTGGAAAGCATGGAAATCCCTTTTCTGATATCACGCGTAGCCGAAGCTGCCACTAATAGGCAGCTCCGGTTCATGTTTGCGTCATCAGCGCATGATGAAGTCCACCACCCAATTGTGGTTGGAGTAATTGACAGAGGTGACAGTAACGTCGCATTTGGCACCGCCGCCCGATATCGCACCTCTATTCCACTTGGGCGTGCGGACACCTCCCGGTGTAGAGCTCATTAAATAGCTGGTTGTAAATTGGCAGGTTTTGAACCCCGCTTGATATCGCACGGTGGCGTAGCTGATTGGAGACGCACCGCTTGGACGAACGTTGAAGCTGGTCGAGGCGCCTGCCGCCACGGCGTCGGGTTTGGGTGATGCGTTCGAGTATGTGGTCAGTTCATTACTGCTACTTCCACGCACATAAACTGCATTTTCATCGGTTTCATTTTTAAAGTTTACGGTGACCTGAGGTCCTGCACTCACCATTCCAACCGTAACCAAAGTAGAAAACAGCAACACAGCATTAACTTTATTTTTAGATTTCATTTTCAGATCCTCCTTTTTATTAGATCTAAAAAAAGCTAATCAGGCATCACGCTAGATTCCTACTACCCGAACGGATAGCTACTTTAGAGCGCGCCGAGCGAGCGCGGCAGGCACCCTCGGTGATCAGGCTTTAGCTGCAGGCTTCGGTGAAACAGAACCTTGCGTACCGGCACTCGAAACCGCTGGCTTTTCAATCCCCTGAGCCGCGGTAGTCGGCACCGGGGAAGTACGGGGCGCGTACTTCTTCGTGTAGGCGATGTTGTTTGGGTCAGCTTTCTTGTCTTTGGTGGTGTCGACGATGCCGGCGAGGATGTCGTAAAGGGTCAGTTTGCGGTCCGCCGCCTGACGTCCAAAAGCGCCCGGCAGGCTGGGCAGCGTCAGGTCGCTCTTGATCCGCGCTTCCAGAATGGCTTCCGCTCCTTTGGGATAGCTCACCGCCCTCTCAATCGCTGGCAGCGACTTGAGGTAGCTCAGCGCGTCGTTGTAGAACCGGGTGGCCTTCCCCGTTCGGGCTTGCTCGATCACCCCCTCGTTTATCGCCACCTTGCGCCAGTCCTCGTCCATCTTCTGCACGCCCTGCCAGGCCGCGCGCCGCTCGTTCAAGGTGAAGGCTCCGCTGTCGTCAAAGGCGATCAGGTTCAGTTGCTCGCGTGACAGGTTCTCGAACGGGCTCCTGGCGGCTTTGTCGCCGGCCAGTGTCCGGGTCACGAACGCACTGGCCTCGCGCGCACGGTCCAGCAATTCAGGGTCGTTGGTCTTGGGCACTTCCATGGCCCGGGTGCCGCTGTTGACTGTGCGGCCTTCGATCAAAAACTCATTGATGCGATTACGCCCGTACTGCCCCAACTCGGTGTGGGTCATCACCGCGTCCCTCTTCTGGGATCGCGCTGCGCTTTCGTTCAGTTGTGCCGCCAGTGTCGAAAACGTCGCCTTGTCGGTAACCGTCGGAGCGGCCTTGTCGACGGTTTTGGGCTCGCTGTTTGGGGCGGCGTCAACGACTGGCTTTTTGTTCGCGACAACCGCTGCAACCGCGGCCTGGATCTGGCTGATCATGGGCGACTCCCTGGCTATGAGATGACAGGGGCCGACGCGCATGTTCGTCAGTCAGCCCCTGGCGTCGACACTAGCGACGGCCAGGCAGGGCGAACAGTTGGGCGAACGGGTGGTGCTTTCGGGTAATCAGCGCTCGGGGATTTGGCTTGACCCGCGCAGTCAGGGGCTGGTACGAAGGGTCAAAGGGGAATTCGTTGCGTCTTCAGGTTTGAGCTTTTATTGGGCGTGGGTGCTTAAACGAGCGGTGAAAGCTGCAGTAGGTCGCACCTCGGCTCAGCTCAATCAATCAATCAATCAATCTTGCAAGTCGATGACACTCAGCACTTTAGAGACGATGTCGTTGGTCGTGATCCTGTCCAGACTTTCAATGTACTTTGCGGACCCCATTTGCACCCGGCTTTCTATGTCAAAGCTCCGCACCTGATTACACACCGCGACGCCATTTGTTTCGTGACCGCCGATGGCGACTGCCAGCCCTGACTCTCGCGCATGCACGCCAGCACTGGTTACCGGAACAGCCATACACAGGCCCAACTGATTAATACGCTGGGAGGTGATAACGACGAAGCGGTGCCGCCCTTTCATTTCACGACCTGAAACCGGATTTGGGTCTATCCAGTACACGTCACCTTGACGAGGTGCCTTGCGACGAATCATCAGGTCAGTTCCCTTCCTACCGAGTCGCCCTCTCTGGCCCATGCCGTTTCACTGTTGAGCTCAGCCACATGCTCTGCGCCTTTGAGCAGCTCGGTAGCCGAGTACCGTTTGCGTGCAATGTGCGTGAGGGGCTTTGCGACCAAGCCTCCTGACTCCACGCTCAGCTCGACCTGAGATCCGATGTCCAGGTCAAGCAGCTTGAGAAACGCGGGCGGAATGGTCATGACTGCTGCGCCACCCTGGCGCCTAATTGTGGAGTTCATCGTCATCTTATTTCTCTTTCGATTCATAGCAGGGCCTCACCAGAAGTGCTACGAACGTAGCACTCGCTACATCTCAATGCGAGCGATGGGGGCAGGGGCGAAGCATACCCACAAGCCGATTTTTCACCAATCGGACGCCACGACCAAGTTCGTAGGAATTCGCTGAATCCCCCCGGTCGCCTTAACCAATCCATGTAAAGCATCGCTGCCGCAATAGAGTGGAGCCTGTAAAGCTTGATAACCCATCCCCCAGACTCCACGTAACAGTCATCAATCCTACTCAGGTCTCTCCCATGTCCGACCCACTGCTGATCCCCTGCCCACACTGCAACGGGCTCAATCGCATCCCTGCCGGGCGGCTGTCCGACCAGCCGAAATGCGGGCGCTGCAAGCAGCCGGTTTTGCTAAGTAAACCGTTCAACCTGACGCAGGGCGATTACGCCAGCCAGATCAAGGGCGATCTGCCGTTGCTGGTGGACGTGTGGGCGGAATGGTGCGGCCCCTGCAAATCGTTCGCGCCGACGTTCGAGCAAGCGGCCACTCAGCTGAGCGGGCGCGTTCGGCTGGCGAAGCTGGACAGCGAGGCTAATCAGCAGCTTTCCGCGCAGCTGGGAATTCGCTCGATCCCGAGTCTTATCCTGTTCAAGGACGGCCGTGAAATTGCCCGGCAGAGTGGCGCAATGCCGTTGCAACAGTTGATGGCCTGGCTGACCAGTCAGGGAATATGAGGGGCGTTTCTTCAGCGATCGAAGTGCGTGACAGCCAGCGCTGTAGGTATGTTCTGAAAGTGCTCTTTTGCCCCGAATTCGTCGAATTCTGCGTCTAGGCTTCGCCATTCCTATCGGCACCCTGGAGTGGTTAGCAATGACATACGTGGTCAGAGAGGGCGATTCAACGACAACCGGCGGCGTGGTTTTGCGCGGTTCAGGCTCGCACACATGGGAGGACCGGCGCCTGGCGCGCATGGGCGATCCGGTCTGGTGTGAGCGGTGTGCGCAGATCGGCTTCATTGCCCAAGGCAATCCGACCTTCATCGACGAACTCGTGGCCGTGGCGACGCACGGCCAGGCGGTGCGCTGCGGCTGCGCGGAAGGCACCCACCGGTTGATCGCCAGCCAGGATCAGCTTCGGGCCGACATGGACGCGACCATCGACATTCCCAAGGACATGGCCGAAAAGGCGCGCAAACGAGCCAAGCAGATGACGCGAGCCCGTCGAGAGAGCCCCGAACCGCTCGCCTAGCAGCTACCGATTACCCGCACCCATTTCCAGCAAGTGATGCAGCTCGACAAATTGCTGAGTCAGCTTATGCCGCGGCTCCAGATGGATCAGCGGCATATTGGCCTGATGGGATTCACGCATCTTGATCGAGCTGGTGAGGTAGACCGGCAGCACCGGCAGCCCTTCAGCGATGAGCTCATCAAGGATCTGCTGGGGCAGGCTCGCCCGCGCCTGGAACTGGTTGACGATAATGCCTTCCACCTCCAGATCTTCGTTGTGATCTTCCTTGAGCTCTTCGATTTCCTTGAGCAACCCATACAGCGCCTGGCGGGAGAAACTGTCGCAGTCGAACGGAATCAGCACACGATCCGCTGCGATCAATGCCGATACCGCGTAGAAATTCAGGGCCGGGGGCGTGTCCAGGTAGATGCGATCGTAGTCTTCGCTCAGCTCATCCAGCAGTTTGCGGAGCTTGTTGATCTTGTGCTTGGCTTCCAGCTTGGGCTGCAGATCCGCCAGCTCCGCCGTGGCGGTCACGACATGAAGGTTGTCGAAAGGCGTTTCATAGATGTCGACCTGATTCTTCTTGGCGCCAGGCCCGGAAGACAAGGTTTGCTTGAAGAAATCGGCGATCCCCATGGGAATCTCGTCGCCGGTCAGACCGGTGAGGTACTGCGTCGAGTTGGCCTGGGCATCAAGATCGATCAACAGCGTCCGATAACCCTCATGAGCACTGACAGCCGCCAGATTGCAGGCGATGCTGGACTTGCCAACGCCGCCCTTCTGATTGAACACCACACGCCGCATGTAAGACTCCCTGTTGCTGTCTAGCCGTGAAGGATCGCCAGCGACCCGATGAATGGTCCCGAGTCTAGGCAATCGCGATGAGTAGGGCGAGTGTCCAGGAAAAATCTGACTGCAAGGGCGAAGCCTGCAACGCATACAGTCCTATTGATCCTACAAAACAGTGTCAGACGCCGCTGCCCTACCAGTAAGAATAATCGCCAGTAAACAAACCTTTTGTTTCAACGTTTGCCTCGGTGCGTGGGCATCGGGATAATGCCCGCCACTCGGTGATAGCGCCGCGCCATGGCTGGTGCCACTTCGGAGACTCGAAGCCCGGAAGTATGCCCGTGTCAGGGCAGGATAATTTTGTGATCAAGTTCAATATTGCACAGTGGCGCGCGTGGGCGCCGGGGCTAACGTCGGTCGAAGAGTGGCGCCAATGGAGCCACGAACCCGTGATTCCCGCCCCGACGGACGCAGCGCCGGACGTTTCATTTTTGCCGGCCATGCAGCGCCGCCGGTTGAGCCGTCTGGCCCGCATGGCCTTCGGCGTAGGCTGGCCGCTGGCGGAGGGTCTGGAGCGATTGCCGCTGGTGTTCGTGTCGCGCCACGGCGAAACGCCCCGGACCTTCGACATCCTCAGCGATCTGGCCACAGACGAGCCGCTCTCGCCCACTCAGTTCAGCCTGTCCGTGCACAACGCCGTCATCGGCCTGTGGTCGATCCTGCGCGGCGAGACCAGCGAGATGACGGCCCTCGCCTGTGCGGGCGACGGGCTCGAACATGGCGTCGTCGAGGCCGCGTCTCTGCTTGAAGAAGGTGCGCCGGCGGTATTGCTGGTGATCACCGAGGAGCAGCCGCCTGCCGCGTACGCGCCGTGGATCGACGATGTGCCGTTTCCCTATGCGCTCGGCCTGCTGCTGACGCCGGGGGATGAGTGGCAGCTTTCGCTGACGACCCGCGAACCGATCGAGACAGATTCCGAGCGCAGTCAATGGCCCCACGCGCTCAACCTTTTACGTGCGCTGTCGACACAACAGAGCGCTCTGCAACATCCCTGGAAAAATCGGCTATGGCATTGGCAACACAACCGCTGAGCAAAAGCCGCGACGCCTATTACTGGCGCCTGCTGGCCACGGCCCTGAGCTTTGCCCTGTTCGGTGTGGGCGGGCTGTGCCTGCGTGTGTTCGTCTTTCCCCTGCTGGCGCTGCTGCCCGGCGATACCTGCAGCCACCAACGCCGCGCCCGGCGGACCATCAGCCGCCTGTTCTGGGCATTTATCCGCATCATGAGCAACGCCGGCGTGCTGACCTATGAAATCCAGGGCGCCGAGCGCCTGGGCCGCCCGGGGCAGATGATCATTGCCAATCATCCGTCGCTGATCGACGTGGTGTTTCTCATCGGGCTGGTGCGTGACGCCAATTGCGTGGTCAAGCAGAGCTTGTGGCAAAACGTATTCACCCGAAGCCCGGTCAGGGCCACCGGCTACGTCAGCAACGACGGCAGCGCTGACATGCTGGAGCAAGCGGCGCATCTGCTGCGAACCGGGCAAACCCTGATCATCTTCCCCGAAGGCACGCGGACCCAGCCAGGCCATGCGCCCGCCTTCCATCGCGGCGCTGCGGCCATTGCCCTGCGTGGCGCCCACGTCATTACGCCGGTGACCATCCATGTGTCGCCGACCACCCTGACCAAAGCCGAGCCGTGGTACCGCATTCCCCTGCGCCGCCCGCATTTTCACCTGCGCGTGGGCAACGATATCGATCCAGCGGCCTTTGCCGCGCTTGGCCCGGCCCCTGTGGCGTCGCGCAAGCTCAACGACTATCTGCATCAACACTTCACCAAGGAGCTCGCCACAGATGAGCGATCTGCACCAGGACATTAAACAGCTGATCATCGATGCCCTGGGCCTCGAAGACATCAGCACCCACGACATCGGCAACGACCAGACGCTGTTCGGTGAAGGCCTGGGGCTGGATTCGGTCGACGCGCTGGAATTGGGCCTGGCCATCCAGAAACGCTACGGCATCAAGATCGACGCCGACGCCAAAGACACTCGCAATCACTTCACCAGCGTCGACAGCCTCGCGGCATTCGTCAGCGCGCGCCAAGTGGCTTGAGGACAGAACATGCAATCCCGTGAAGACATCTTCGACACCCTGCGCTCGTCGATGGTTGAGCTGTTCGAGCTCGAGCCCGAGCGCGTCACCCTCGAAGCCAACCTGTATCAGGACCTGGAAATCGACAGCATCGATGCCGTGGACCTGATCGACCACATCAAGCGCAAGACCGGCAAGAAGATCGCCGCCGAAGAATTCAAGTCGGTGCGCACCGTGGGCGATGTCGTCGAGGCGGTCTATCGCCTGGTCCACAGCGCCGCATGAGTCGACTGATTGGCCTGGTCCTGGTGCTCGCAGGTGTGCTGTACCCGTTTGCCGTCTACTTCGGCATGGGCCACTTCGCCCCCTGGCAATTCGCGCTGCTGCTTGGTGCCCTATGGGCGGTGCGTGCGCTGACCAGCGAGGGACGTCCGGGCGGTGTGTCGATGGCGCTGACGGCGATGGGCTTTTGCCTGCTGCTCGGGCTGTTCAACAGCCCGCAATTGCTGCGCTGGTACCCCGTGCTGATCAGCGGTTTCATGCTGACCCTGTTCGGACTGAGCCTGATGCGCGGCATGCCGCTGATCGAGCGACTGGCGCGCCTGACGGAGCCCGACCTGCCGCCCGTCGTGGTCCGCTACACGCGGCAGGTTACCCGCGTCTGGTGCCTGTTTTTCCTGTTCAATGGCCTTGCCGCCGCCGCGCTGACCCTCTGGGCACCGTTGAGCTGGTGGACGTTATACACGGGGCTCATTGCCTACGGCTTGATGGGCCTGCTGTTTGCGGGTGAATGGATCGTTCGTCAGCGCGTCCGGGGTCGGGCATGAGCTGGATCGATCTCGAACACTTGTTGCTTGACGCTCATCCACAGCGCGTCGTTGCCCATGCTCCGGCGTTCAGCCATGCCGCGTTGCAGGAACGCGCGCTGTGTGTCGCCGCGGCATTGCAGCAGCGTGGCGTGACACGCCTGGCGGTCCATCTCGAAGACGCCGCAGAACTGGCCATCGCGCTGTTTGCGGCCTGGCGCGCTGGCGTGGCGGTGCTGCTGCCTTCGGATTTGCAGGCGCAAACGAGACAGCGCTGGGCAGATCATGTCGACCTGTGGCTGACGGATATGCCGGACGACACTCGCCTCGCTCAACTGAACGCCGATCCGCTGCCCCCTGCCGCGCTCGATCTGGATGAGTGCAGCTTGAGCCTGTGCACGTCCGGCTCCAGCGGCGAACCCAAGCTGATCGAGAAGCGGCTGCGCCAGTTGGCCAACGAAGTCAGCGCACTCGAACGCTTGTGGGGCGCCGACCTGGGCGATGCCTGCATCATCGGCAGCGTGGCGGCGCAGCACATTTATGGCCTGTTGTTCAGGGTGTTGTGGCCGTTGTGCGCCGGACGCAGTTTCGTGCGCCAGCAACTGCCGTTTCCCGAAGACCTGCAACGCACCAGCCGCGATCATGAATCCTTCGCCTGGGTGGCGAGCCCTGCACTGCTCAAACGCATGGGCGACAATCTCGACTGGCCCCACCTGAGCTCCGTCCGCCGGGTGTTCTCCTCCGGCGGTGCGCTGCCAGCCGACGCCGCTGCGAGCCTGCATCAGCGGCTTGGGCAGTGGCCGAGCGAAATACTCGGCAGCTCCGAAACCGGCGGCATCGCCTGGCGCCAGGGCGACCCGCTGTGGCGCGCTTTCGACGACGTCACCTTGAGCCAGGATGACGACGGCGCCCTGCGGATCGAGTCGCCGTACCTGCCGAGCGGCCATGTCGAGCAGACAGCCGACGCGGTGCGTTTTCTGGAAGACGGTCGTTTCCAGCTGCTGGGCCGACTGGACCGCATCGTCAAGCTGGAAGAAAAGCGCATCTCCCTGCCGCTTCTGGAGCAAGCGCTCGCGACCCATGAGTGGGTCAGCGAAGCACGCCTCGGCGTGGTCCGGGAAAACCGGGCTTCGCTGGGCGCATTGGTGGTGTTGAGCGCCAGCGGCGTGCACGCGTTGCGCAATCAGGGTCGGCGGGCGCTGACCCAGGCGCTGCGTCAGCATCTGGTGCCGCATTGCGAAGCGCTGGCATTGCCCCGTCGCTGGCGGCTGCTGAGCCATCTGCCCCTCAATGCCCAGGGCAAGTTGCCGCAAGCGCTGATTGAGACCCTGCTGGTGTCGCCGCGCACTCAGGCCCCTGATCTGGTCGCCCAGGAGCAGCACGACGATGAGTGGCGACTGGAGTTGATCGTCCCTCTGGACCTCGCGCATTTCCCCGGCCACTTCCCGGGGACGCCGATTTTGCCCGGGGTGGTGCAGGTCGACTGGGCGATGAACCTGTCTCAGCGCCTGATGGACCTGCCGCCGCGCTTTGCCGGCATGGAAGTGCTGAAGTTTCAACAACTGGTGCGCCCCGGCGATCGCCTCAACCTGACCCTGCGTTTCGACCCCGACCGCAGCAAGCTGCATTTTGCCTATCGCAACGGCGAAGCGGCCTGCTCCAGCGGGCGGATTTTACTGGTGAACGCGGATGCATGAGCTCTGCACATTCAAGGAAGAGGTCGCTTATGCATAACCCCTGCGCCGTAATCCCGGTCTACAACCACGAACTCGCCGTACCGGCCGTGGTTCAGGAGTTGCTGCACGCCGGCTTGCCCTGCGTGCTGGTGGACGACGCCAGCAGCCCGGCCTGCGCCGCCGTGCTTGAATCCCTCGCCCAACAGGCCAATGTCTTTCTGGTGAAGCTGCCGGTCAATCAGGGCAAGGGCGGCGCGGTCATGGCCGGCCTGCGCGAAGCCTCGAAACTGGGCTTCAGCCACGCCCTGCAAGTCGACGCCGACGGCCAGCACGATCTGAACGACATCGCGGTGTTTCTCGATCATTCCCGCGAGCACCCGACGTCGCTGATTTGCGGTTATCCGCAGTACGACGCCAGCGTGCCCAAAGGCCGCTTGTATGCGCGCTACCTGACCCACGTCTGGGTCTGGATCAACAGCCTGTCACTGCAGATTCCCGATTCCATGTGCGGCTTTCGGGTCTACCCGCTTAAACCGGTGCTGCACCTGATCGACACTGTGAATCTGGGCAAGCGCATGGACTTTGACCCGGAAATCCTGGTGCGCCTGTCGTGGCGCAATCAGCCGATGCGCTGGCTCCCGACCAAGGTTCACTACCCCCAGGACGGCCTCTCGCATTTTCGGCTGTTTCACGACAACGCCCTCATCTCGAAGATGCACGCCAAGCTGTTCTTCGGCATGCTCGGGCGCTTTCCGCTGATCCTCTGGCGGCGGTGGTTGCCATGAGTGATGCCGATCAGAAGCAGCACTGGGCAGCCCACGAAGAGCGTGGCAGTTTCCTGCTGATGAAGCTCACCGCCTGGGGCGTCAAAGTCCTGGGGCGTCGGGTGCTCAGCCCGATCCTGCACGGCATCGTGCTGTACTTTTTCCTGTTCGGCCGCCGCGCTCGCCGCAGCGCCTGGCAGTACCAACAGCACTTGGCCGACTGGACCCAGCAGCCGGAGCTGCGACCCACGCACTGGCGCGTGTTCGGGCAGTTCATGGCGTTCGCCGACGCCCTGCTCGACAAGCTGGACGTGTGGAACGGCAAGCTCGGTCTGGAGCAGATCGAAATCATCGACGACGCGCACTTGCGTGACCAGTTGCGCGGCGAGCGCGGGCAGATGCTGGTGGGCGCGCACCTGGGCAACCTTGAAGTCTGTCGGGCGCTGGCCGAGCTGGGCGAAAAAGTCACCATGAACGTGCTGGTGCACACCAAGCACGCCGAGCGTTTCAACCGTCTGTTGGGCGAAGCCGGCGCGACCAATTTGCGGCTGATTCAGGTCAGCGAACTGGACCCGGCGATCATGCTGCAGCTGAGTCAGCGCCTGGATCGCGGCGAATGGCTGGCCATCGCCGGTGACCGGGTCCCGCTGCACGGCGGGCGCAACGCGCGGGTCGATTTTCTCGGCCATCAGGCGGCGTTCCCCCAAGGCCCATGGCTGCTGGCCGGCTTGCTGAAATGCCCGATCAACCTGATTTTCTGCCTCAAGGGCGCGACCGGCTACCGGGTCATTCTCGAACCGTTCGCCATGGCCATCGAATGGCGGCGCAGCGATCGCCAGCAAGTGATCACCCAATGGACCCAACGCTACGCCGACCGTCTGGCGCACTACTGCGTGCAAGCGCCGCAGCAGTGGTTCAACTTCTACCCGTTCTGGAAATCCGATGACGAACCAAGCACCTGAGCCCATTATTTTCGGCGAAGGCCACCTGCGCATCGAAGACGTACTGGCGCTGTCCAACCGCCAGCGGCCAACGGCGTTGCAGAACGGCAGCGCCTACCGCCAGCGCATCGCCAAGGGCGCGCAGTTTCTTGATTCGTTGCTGGACAAGGAAGGCGTGATCTACGGCGTGACCACCGGCTACGGCGATTCGTGCGTGGTCGCGGTGCCGCTGCAACATGTCGAAGCGCTGCCTCGTCATCTGTACACCTTTCATGGTTGCGGGCTCGGCAAGTTGCTCGATGCCCAAGCCACCCGCGCGGTGCTGGCCGCGCGTCTGCGCTCGCTGTGCCACGGCGTGTCCGGCGTGCGCGTCGAGTTGCTCGAGCGTCTTCAAGCCTTTCTCGACCACGACATCCTGCCGCTGATTCCGGAAGAAGGTTCGGTGGGCGCCAGTGGTGATCTGACGCCGCTCTCCTACGTTGCCGCGACACTGTCCGGCGAGCGCGAGGTGCTGTTCAACGGCGAGCGTCGGCAGTCTGCCGATGTGCATCGTCAATTGGGCTGGGACCCACTGGTGCTGCGGCCTAAAGAAGCCCTGGCCTTGATGAATGGCACCGCGGTCATGACCGGTCTGGCATGCCTGGCTTTCGCCCGCGCCGATTATCTGCTGCAACTGGCAACCCGCATTACCGCGATGAACGTCGTGGCGCTGCAAGGTAATCCCGAGCACTTTGACGAGCGCCTGTTTGCTGCAAAACCGCATCCGGGGCAGATGCAAGTGGCCGCCTGGCTGCGCAAGGATCTGGCCATTGACGCGCCGACCGCCCCGCTGCATCGCCTGCAAGACCGATACTCCCTGCGCTGCGCGCCCCACGTGCTCGGCGTGCTGGCGGACAGCCTGAACTGGCTGCGCAGCTTCATCGAAATCGAGCTGAACAGCGCCAATGACAACCCGATCATCGACGCCGAAGCCGAACGCGTACTGCATGGCGGTCACTTCTATGGCGGCCACATCGCGTTCGCCATGGACAGCCTGAAGAATCTCGTTGCCAACGTCGCCGACCTGCTGGACCGCCAGCTCGCGTTGCTGGTGGATGAGCGTTACAACCACGGCCTGCCAAGCAACCTGTCCGGCGCCCCGGCGGACCGCGCAATGATCAACCATGGCTTCAAGGCCGTGCAGATCGGCACCAGCGCCTGGACCGCCGAAGCGCTGAAAAACACCATGCCGGCCAGCGTGTTTTCCCGCTCCACCGAATGCCATAACCAGGACAAGGTGAGCATGGGCACCATCGCCGCCCGCGACGCCATTCGCGTGCTGGAGCTGACCGAGCAGGTTGCTGCCGCCGCGCTGATCGCCGCCAATCAGGGCGTCTGGTTGCGCAGCCGCGATGCCGATGCGCGCCCGCTGCCGCCCGCACTCGCCGCGATGCACGAACAACTGCGCGAGGACTTCCCGCCGGTGATCGAAGACCGCGCGCTGGAAGGCGAGCTGCGGCTGTGCCTGAAACGTATCGCCGAACATCACTGGAGGCTGCATGCGTAGCAAAGGCGTGATTCACGAAGACACCGAAATCCTGGTGCCGTTTTTCGACGTCGATACGATGCACGTCGTCTGGCACGGGCACTACGTTAAATACCTGGAAGTGGCGCGCTGCGCGCTGCTCGACAAACTCGGCCACAACTACACGCACATGCTCGATTCGGGTTACGCCTGGCCGGTCATCGACCTGCAACTGCGCTATGTGCGCGGCGCGGTGTTCGGCCAGCGCATCAACGTGCGCGCCAGCCTCGTGGAGTGGGAGAACCGCTTGAAGATCGACTACCTGATCACCGACATCGCGAACGGCGAGCGGCTGACCCGCGCCAGCACCGTGCAAGTGGCCGTCGACGTGAGCACCCGCGAGATGCAACTGGCGTGCCCCAAGGTGTTTGTGGAAGCGGTCGAGAGAGCTTTGAAATGAGTGCCTTCAAAGTCCTCCTCAGCTTGATGCTGCTCACGCTGACCTCGCTGGCCCACGCCTTCGATCTGCAACAACTGAGCGATCAACTGGCCAAACCTGCCGTCATCCACGGCGCCTTCGTGCAGGAAAAACACCTGCGTTCCCTGCCCCAGCCGCTGATCAGCAAAGGCAATTTCGTGCTGGCCAAAGATTCAGGCCTGCTCTGGCTGCTCGATACGCCGCTCAAACAGGATTACCGCATCACCGCCGCCGGCATTGCCCGTCGCGACGCCGATGGCGGCTGGCAGATGCTGCCGGGCAAAAGCGCAGGCGCCGAGCAGAACCGGCTGTTTCTCGCGGTTCTACAGGGCGACAGCAGCGGCCTGCAGCGTGATTTTGACGTGCAGTTGAGTGGTGACGCCCAAGCCTGGCAACTGACCCTGGTGCCGCGCTCAATGTTGCTGAAACAGGTGTTCAACCAGATCAACATCAATGGCGGCGCACTGGTGCAGCGTATCGAGCTGCTTGAAACCCAAGGCGACAGCACGCTGCTGAAGATGATCGACAGCTCCAGTGCCCAGCCGCTGAGCGATTCGGAGCGCGCTGACTTTGCCGATTGAACGCCTGCTGCCGCGCCTTTTCCTGATTGCCTTGCTGGCCGTGCTCGCGCTCGCCGGCTGGCAATGGCGTCATGGCGCGCCGCTGTCGGCCAACCTCATGGAACTGGTCCCCGGCAGCACGCCGGACGCCTTGGAGTTGCGCGCTGAACAGCGCATTCAGGAGCCGATGAACCGCGAAATGCTTGTGCTGGTGGGTCACGCCGATGCCGAAAAGGCCGTCGAGCTGGCGCGGCAGCTGAGCGACAAATGGCAGGCCAGCGGGCTCTTCGAAAAGGTCCAGTGGAACGTGCAGGCCGATCTTCCGGCGCTGCGTGAACAATTGCTGCGCGGTCGTCTGGCGATGCTGCCGCCCAAGGACCGCACCGAACTCATCGAACACCCCGAAGCGTTTATTCAGCAGCGCGTGCAAAGCCTGTTCGATCCGTTTGGCGGTTTTAGTCTGGTGCCCAGCCAGGAAGACTGGCTCGGGCTGACAGGGCGCATTCAGAACGGCCAGCCGATGCACGGCTCGGTGCAACTGGACATCGGCAGCGGCGCGCTGATCGCCAAGGCCGACGGCAAAAGCTGGGTCCTGCTCCGCGCCCGGACCCGCGCCGACGCCTTCGACATGCGCTTGCCGCTGCATGTCTCCGCGCTGCTGGACGAGGCGCGCCAACAGGCGAGCGCCAGCGACGCACAACTGCTGGCCGCCAGCGGACTGCTGTACGCCGCCCACGGCCAGCAACAGGCCACGCGAGAAATTACCTGGGTCGGTGGCGGTGCCACGCTGGGCATTCTGTTGTTGCTGCTGCTGGCGTTCAAACGCTGGCGCGTGTTGCTGGCGTTCATTCCGGTGATGGTCGGCATGCTGTTCGGCGCCACGGCCTGCGTCGCACTGTTCGGCAAGATGCACGTCATGACGCTGGTGTTGGGCTCAAGCCTGATCGGCGTGGCGGTGGACTATCCGCTGCACTACCTCTCCAAAAGCTGGAGCCTGAAACCCTGGCGTAGCTGGCAGGCGTTGCGTCTGACGCTGTCGGGCCTGAGCCTGAGTCTGGCGACCAGCTGCATCGGCTATCTGGCCCTCGCCTGGACACCCTTCCCCGCCCTGACCCAGATCGCCGTGTTCTCGGCGGCCGGTCTGGTCGGCGCCTATCTGACAGCGGTGTGCCTGCTGCCGGCGCTGCTCAACGGTGTCGAGTTGCGCCCTGCGCAATGGCCGCTGAAGATCGCTGAAGCCTTGATGAACGCACGCGCCCGACTGCTCACTCGCGTGGGCACGCCGGTGCTGCTGGGGGCGTTGCTCATTTTTTGCGCAGCCGGCCTGCTGCAATTGACCACCAGGAATGACATCCGCCAGTGGATCGCCGCGCCGCAGAGCCTGACCGACGAGGCCAGATCCGTGGCGCGCATCACCGGTTATCAACCCACCAGCCAGTTCTTCCTGGTGCGGGGCGCCGATCAGCAGCAGCTCTTGGAACGTCAGACCGCGCTGAGCCAGCGGCTCGATCAACTGGTCACCCAGGGCAAGCTGCAGGGTTATCTGTCCCTCAACCAATTGGTGGCAACACCTGCCGAACAACAGGCGGCGCGCGCCGCCCTCGACACGCTGCCTGCCCATTGGCAGCCGTTGCTCGCATTGGGTGTGCCACCGGAGGTGCTCAATAACGAACTGGCAAACCTGCGCGCCCTTCCCGTTCAAAGTATCGACGCTGTTCTGGCCGGGCCTTTGGGCGAACCCTGGCGCCTGCTGTGGCTGGGCAGCAACGCTGAAGGCGTGGCCGGAATCGTCAGCCTGCAAGGTCTGAACGATGCGGCGCTGCTGCGCGAGCAAGCGCAGGATCTTCCGGGGGTGCAGTTGGTGGACCGTCTGGGCGATCTGAACAAGGTGTTCGCTGCCACCCAGATCAGCGCCGCCGAACTGAAGCTGGCGTCGTGCGTACTGATCGTTCTGCTGCTGATTTTGCCATTCGGTCTGCGCGGGGCGCTGCGGGTGATTGCCCTGCCGCTACTGGCGGCGGTGTGCAGTCTGGCGAGCCTCGGCTGGCTGGGTCAGCCGCTGACGCTGTTCAGCCTGTTCGGTCTGTTGCTGGTCACCGCGATCAGCGTCGACTACGCGATCCTCATGCGCGAGCAGATTGGCGGCGCGGCTGTCAGCCTGCTGGGTACGCTGCTGGCGGCGGCGACCACGTGGCTGTCGTTCGGCCTGCTGGCGATCTCCAGCACCCCGGCGGTAAGCAATTTCGGGCTGTCGGTGAGCCTCGGACTGGCCTTCAGCTTCATTCTGGCGCCTTGGGCAGGGCGTCAGCATGAGAATGCGGCGCGTCAGGATGAGAGCGCCGCGAGCAACCAGCACGAGAAACGCTTGTGATGATCGTCGCGTTCTGGGCGCTGGTGCTCGGGCTGTTCGCACTGGCCAGCCGACTCGGCGCCCGGCTGAACCTGATCCCCATCGTCAGCCAGTTGCTGCTGGCGACGTTCGCCATCCCGCTGCTGATGCTGTTCCTCGTCGAGCCGCAGTGGCAGCTCACCGGCGCGCAACTGGTCGCGCCGGTCTGGCTGAAAACCCTGTACGGCGTGAGTTTCGCGGTCGTGCTCGGGCATATCCTCAGCGACGTGATCGATGTGCGTCTCGACCCGCAGAGCCTGAAAGTCGCGCTGCCCAGCTTCTGCGTTCCGTTTCTCTGTGGCGTCGCCTGCGCCGTGTGGCTTTTGCCGGCGTCGAGCTGGCTGAGCAGCCTGGCGTTGGGACTGGTGTTCGCCATCACCGCCATTCCGGTGCTGTATCTCTATCTCAATCACATCGGCTACCCGCTGCACGCCACGCGACGTCTGGTGCAAACCGCGATCCTCATCGATCTGGCCTGCTGGGGCTTGTTCGGACTGGCCCAGGGCAGCCTGCACCTGAGCAGTCTGGTTGTCCCGCTGCTGCTCGCCGGCGTGCCGCTGCTGTTACGGCTGCTGCAGGTTCGCCAGCCAAGGGTTTACGGGGCTGTTTTCTTCGTGCTGCTGATGTTCGCCGAACACTACCGCCTCAACGCGCTCATCGTCGGCATCGGCTATCTGCTGTGCATGAACGCGCTCAAACAACCCTTCGCCCTGCCGCTGCGAGCCGCCTGGTTCAAGGCGATGCAGCACTGCGTGGCGATCCCGCTGATCCTCACGTTCGGCATCGTCCAGATCAATATTCACAGCGCCATCGGCGAACTGGGCTGGCTGACTCTGCTGGGGCTGATCGTGCTGCCAATCGCCAGCAAACTGCTGGGCAACTGGATCGGCGTGCGTTGGGCGGCGCCTTCGTTTGCGGGCGCGGTGCGCTGGAAGGAAGCGCTGCTGCTGAACATCCGTGGGCTCAGCGAAATCGTCTTTCTCAATCTGCTGTTGCAACAGAGGCTGATCAGCCCGTCGCTGTATTTCGCGCTGATGCTCATGAGCCTGATCGCCACCCTGTTGCCTGCCCTCCTGGGCATGAACCGCCCTCTTGATTTGCATGACATCGATGTCGTCGAACACTCGAAAAGGAAACCTTGTGCCAATAGCTGAAATGGAATGTCGCCAGATCGTCGTGATCGGCGCCGGTCCAGCCGGAGCCACCGCCGCTGCATTGCTCAAACGTCAGGGCCACGATGTGCTGATCATCGAGCGCCAGGAATTCCCGCGCTTCTCCATCGGCGAGAGCCTGCTGTCCCATTGCCTGGATTTCGTCGAAGAAGCGGGCATGCTGGAAGCGGTCAACGCCGCCGGGTTCCAGATGAAAAACGGCGCGGCCTTCGCCTGCGGTGAGCAATACAGCGCCTTCGACTTCGGCGACACCTTCAGCGACGGCAAGCCCACGACCTTTCAGGTGCAGCGCGCCGACTTCGACAAACTGCTGGCCGACGAAGCCGAGCGCCAGGGCGTTGAAGTTCGCTACCGGGAAACCATCACCGCCGCGGACTTCTCCGGCGGGCAGCCGACCCTGAACGTGCAGCGCGACGACGGCACGGCCTACCGCGTGCAAGCGACGTTCGTCCTGGACGCCAGTGGTTATGGCCGAGTGCTGCCACGCTTGCTGGACTTGGAAGCACCCTCGAACTTCCCTCTGCGTCAGGCGGTGTTCACCCACGTCGAAGACCGCATCGACGACCCACGCTTTGATCGCGAAAAGATTCTGGTGACGGTGCACCCAACCCTGAAGGACGTGTGGTTCTGGTCGATTCCGTTCAGTAACGGTCGTTGTTCGGTCGGCGTCGTGGCGTCTGCCGAGCGTTTCGCGGGCAAGCCCGATGACCTCGACGCCTGTCTGCGCGCGTTCATCGACGAGACCCCTAGCCTGAGCCGCGTGTTGCAAAACGCTGTCTGGGACACCCCGGCGCGCAGCATCGGCGGGTATTCGGCCAACGTCAAAACCCTGCACGGCCAAGGCTTTGCCTTGCTCGGCAACGCGGCGGAATTCCTCGACCCGGTGTTTTCGTCCGGCGTGACCATCGCCATGCGCTCGGCGAGCATGGCGGCCGGTGTTCTGCATCGTCAGCTGCAAGGCGAGCGCGTTGACTGGGATAGCGAGTTCGCAGCGCCGCTGAAACGCGGTGTGGACACCTTCCGCGCTTACGTTGAAGGCTGGTACGAGGGCAGTTTTCAGGATGTGATTTTCTATCCGGACAGCCAACCCGACATACGCCGCATGATCAGCTCGATCCTGGCCGGGTACGCCTGGGATGAGCGCAACCCGTTCGTCGCCGAGCCCAAGCGTCGCCTGCGCATGCTCGCCGAAATCTGCGCGAGCCCTCGCCCATGAGCGGCCAGTATTTCAGCGACAACTACGTCGAAGAAACGCGCCTGGGGTTTCTGTTTCTGCGCAGTCACACGTGGCAGCACCGTGTTTTGCGGGTGGCCATCGACGACCTGCGCAGCCTGTTCAGTGAGCCGCTGCCAGAGAACCCGGTGTTGCTGGACGCCGGTTGCGGCCAGGGCAAGTCGTTTCAGTACCTGCATCGCGCGTTCAATCCGGCGAAGATTTTCGGCATCGATGCCGACCCGCTTAGCCTGCAACTCAGCGCTGAAGAAGCCCAGCGTCGCGGCTTGAACGTCGAGCTGATCGGCAGCGATTGCGCAGCCTTGCCACTGGCGGACGGGAGCGTCGACATGGTTTTCTGCCACCAGACCTTTCATCATCTGGTCGAACAGGAAAAATCCCTCGCCGAGTTTTATCGGGTGCTCAAACCCGGCGGCTACCTGCTGTTCGCCGAGTCCACCGAGGCCTACATCGACACGTGGGTGATTCGCTGGCTCTTCCGTCATCCGATGCACGTCCAGAAAAGCGCCGCGCAATACCTGGACATGCTGGGCAATGAAGGTTTTCATTTCACTGCGCACAACGTTTCATACCCCTACCTCTGGTGGAGCCGGGCCAAAGATTTCGGTCTGCTGGAACGTTTGAAACTGGTCAAACCCAAGCCCTTTGGGGAACGTGAAGAGACGCTGATCAATGTCGTCGCACGCAAACCTCTCTCGGCCACCCTAGAAGGTAAAGCCTTATGATTCGCGCCTTTCTGTTGCTCTGCGTCCTGTTGGTGAGTGGCTGCGCCAGCCACGCGCCACTGCCTGCGCAAACGCCCCACATCAAATTCCCGGTGCAGCTGCATGTGCAGCGCGAACAGGCGGGTCAGCGCCAGGACTGGGTGATGGTGATCCAGAAGGAACGTCACGGCCTGCGCTTCTCGTTGATGGACCCCCTCGGTATTCCGGTGGCGCGCCAGCAGCTTCGCGAAGATCGCTGGAAGGCCGACGGTCTGCTGCCGCCCAATCCTGAAGCGCGCGAGTTGTTCGCGGCCGTGCTGTTTGCCCTGACGTCACTGAAAGAAGTGCGCTTTGAATACCCTGGCGTCGAGCTGCGTCCCTATGGCCGCAGTCTGGATGATCGCTGGTTCGTCGATTACGCCTCCGAGGGCTTCTTCAAGATCAGCATGGAAAGCGGCGAACTGAAATACGTCGTCAGCCCGCTCGAAGGCAAGGCGAGTCAATGACGGCATACCTCAATGCCTTGGGGCTGATCTGCGCACTGGGCGATGACCGCCAGAGCGTGGCCCGGACGCTGTTCGCCGGGGACGCCTCCTGCATGCGCACGGAAAGCGGCTGGATACCTGATCGCTCGGTGCCGGTCGCGGGCGTGAAAAGCCCCCTGCCCACCATTCCAGCCGAGCTAGGCCAACAAAATAGTCGCAACAACCAGCTGTTGCTTGCCGCCGCCCTGCAGATCGAACCGGATATTCAACAGGCGATCGCGCGTTATGGTCGTGGCCGTATCGGCGTCATTCTGGGTACCAGCACCTCGGGCATCGACGAAGCGAGCCGCGGGATCGCCAGCTATCTGGCCGATCAAACCTTCCCGGACAGCTACGACTACCGCCAACAGGAGCTCAGCGCTCCGGCCAATTTTCTCGCGTCGTGGCTGGACCTCAGCGGCCCGGCCTACGTGATTTCCACCGCCTGCACCTCCAGCGCCCGCGCCCTGCTTAGCGCGCGCCGGCTGCTCGACATGAACCTGTGCGACGCGGTGTTGTGCGGCGGCGTCGACAGCCTGTGCAAGCTGACCATCAACGGCTTCTCGTCCCTTGAAGCGGTGTCGAACGAGCGCTGCAACCCGTTCTCGCGCAATCGCAACGGCATCAATATTGGCGAAGCGGCCGTGCTGTTTCTGATGACGCGCGAGCCAGCAGACGATCATCGCATTGCCTTGCTTGGCGCCGGGGCCTCTTCGGACGCCCACCACATTTCCGCCCCCGAACCGAGTGGCCGCGGCGCTCGGCAAGCAATGCAAAAGGCGCTGGACAGTGCGAGCCTGACCGCCGGCGACATCGGCTACGTGAACCTGCACGGCACCGCAACCCAGCACAACGACGCGATGGAAAGTCTGGCCGTCAGCGCGCTCTTTCCCGATGGTGTGGCGTGCTCGTCGACCAAACCCATGAGCGGCCACACCCTGGGCGCCGCCGGGGCGCTGGAAGCCGCGTTCTGCTGGCTGGTGCTGGTCCCTGAAAATAATGAGGATCAGCTGCCGCCTCATGTGTGGGATGGCGAAGCCGATACAAGCCTGCCCGCGCTGAACTGGGTCAAGGCAAACGACACCCTGCATCCCCATTCACCACGCCGGATGATGAGCAATTCCTTTGCCTTCGGTGGCAACAACGTCAGCCTGATCATCGGGGAGCACCCATGACCGCTGCACCTTCATGCCCGTGGCCGCCGGCTGATTTACTGCCCCACGCCGGCGACATGGTGCTCATCGACGAAGTGCTGTCGTTCGACGAAGAGCAGATCCACACCCGCGTCATCGTTCGGCCCGGCGGGCTGTTCAATCGCCCCGACGGCAGCCTGCCGGCCTGGGTCGGCGTCGAGCTGATGGCTCAAAGCGTTGCGGCGTTTGCCGGCTGTCAGGCACGGGTGAAGGGTGACCCGGTCGAGCTGGGTTTCCTGCTGGGCACGCGCAAATTCGAATGCAATGTCGAGCACTTCCCGGTCGGCAGCGAGCTGATCATCCATGCGCGGCGGTCGTTGCAGGATGACAGCGGCATGGGCTTGTTCGAGTGCTCTCTGAGCGGTGCCGGCATTCAGGTCAGCGCCCGACTCAATGTTTATTGCCCGCCGCAATCGGCGAGCTATCTGGCCGAAGGAGCCGTAAATGACTGACTCAATTCTGGTCACAGGCTCAAGCCGCGGTATCGGGCGCGCCATTGCGCTGCGCCTGGCCCAGGCCGGCTACGACATCGTGCTGCACTGCCGCAGTGGCCGCGCTGAAGCCGACGCTGTACAGCGTGAAGTCGAGGCGCTCGGGCGTCAGGCGCGCGTGCTGCAATTCGACGTCGCCGACCGTGCTGCGTGCAAGGCCATCCTTGAAGCCGACGTCGACACCCACGGCGCCTATTACGGCGTGGTCTGCAACGCCGGCCTGACCCGTGACGGCGCGTTTCCGGCGCTGACCGATGACGACTGGGACATGGTCATTCGCACCAATCTCGACGGTTTCTACAACGTGCTGCATCCGGTGATGATGCCGATGATCCGCCGCCGTGCTGCCGGGCGCATCGTCTGCATCACGTCCGTGTCCGGGCTGATCGGCAATCGCGGCCAGGTCAACTACAGCGCATCGAAAGCGGGCGTGATCGGCGCGGCCAAGGCGCTGGCCATCGAGCTGGGCAAACGCAAGATCACCGTCAACTGCGTCGCGCCCGGGCTGATCGACACGGCCATGCTCGACGAAAACGTGCCGGTCGATGAACTGATGAAGATGATTCCCGCGCAACGCATGGGCACGCCGGAAGAGGTCGCCGGCGCGGTGAATTTCCTGATGTCGGCGGAAGCTTCCTACATCACGCGCCAGGTGCTGGCCGTCAATGGGGGCCTGTGCTGATGAAACGCGTTGTCGTCACCGGCATGGCCGGCATTACCTCACTGGGCAGCGACTGGGCCAGCATCGAGGCCAATTTCAGCGGCAATCGCAGCGGCATCCGGCGCATGGATGAATGGGATCGCTTCACCGAACTCAACACCCGTCTGGCCGGCCCCATCGATGACTTCGCGGTGCCTTCGTACTGGACGCGCAAGCAGCTGCGCAGCATGGGCCGGGTGTCGCGACTGGCGGTCGCCGCCGCAGAACAAGCACTGCAAGACGCCGGCCTGCTGGGCGACCCGATCATTCGTGACGGGCGCATGGGCGTGGCCTGCGGCTCATCCACCGGCAGCACCGACGAAATCAAGGCGTTCGGCAACATGCTGCTGAACTCCGTGGCCGAAGGCCTCAATGCCAACTCGTACGTGCGCATGATGCCGCACACCACGGCGGCGAATATCAGCATCTTCTTCAACCTCACCGGCCGTCTGATCCCGACCTCAAGCGCCTGCACCAGCGGCAGCCAGGGCGTGGGCTACGCCTATGAAGCGATCAAGTTCGGGCGTCTGCCGTTGATGCTGGCCGGTGGCGCCGAAGAGTTGTGCCCCACCGAAGCCATGGTGTTCGACGCGCTGTACGCGACCAGCCTGAAGAACGATGCGCCGCACACCAGCCCTCGCCCTTACGACAATGGGCGTGACGGTCTGGTGATCGGCGAAGGCGGCGGCATGCTGGTGCTTGAGGAGCTGGAACACGCGCTGGCGCGTGGGGCGAAGATTCACGCCGAGGTCGTCGGCTTCGGCAGCAACGCCGATGGCGTGCACACCACCCGCCCTGAACAAGTGACCATGCGCCGGGCCATGGAACTGGCGCTGGAAGACGCAGGCCTGCCGCCCGACGCCATCGGCTACGTCAACGGCCACGGCACGGCGACGGAACAGGGCGACATCGCCGAGACGCTTGCCACGCAAAGCCTGTTCGGCTCGCGCATGCCGATCAGTTCGCAGAAGAGCTTTTTGGGACACACCCTCGGCGCCTGCGGTGCGCTGGAATCCTGGTTCAGCATCGAGATGATGAACCGCGACCGCTATATCCACACGCTCAACCTCGACGAGGTCGACAGTCGCTGCGGCGAACTGGACTACCTGCGCGGCGAGCCCCGCCACATGAGCCACGAGTTCGTGATGAACAACAATTTTGCGTTCGGCGGGGTCAACACATCGTTGATCTTCCGGCGTTGGTCTTGACCCCGTAATCGTTCAACCCGCCGGCGCAACGGAAGACGCTTCCGGCGGGGCACTTCACTGATCTTCTACACCCGTTAACACCTCAAGGAGCGAAACCATGAAATTGAAAGTCTGGGCAGCAACGGCCGCCGTCATTTTGTGCACACTGCCGGGCATCAGCCAGGCTCGGGACACGGCGCTGTATTTGCCGTTCGACAAGGTGGTCGCACAGATGACTCAGGAGAAGAAACTCGACGGCAGCGTGAAGTTCTACCTCGCTGGCGTACAGCCAAAAGGCAAGGTGTCCGTGCTGTCGCCCAATGTGGTGACCAACAAGAAAACCAATGCTTTCAACAAGAGCGACAACGAGGCCTGCGAGTGGGTCTTGCAGTCTGCCATCTTGCAGTTGAACGAGGCCGCAAAAGGCGCAGGCGCCAACGCGGTGGTCAACATCGCCAGCTACTACAAAAAGATCGAACGCAAAGACCCGGCTACGTATGAATGCCACGCCGGCGCCATCATGGCAGGCGTTGCGTTGAAGGGTGATCTGGCGAAGGTGCAGTAAGTTTTTGCCAGTGAGTTGAGGCGTCTTGCCTCGCTCACTGGCCTGGACGGCTGCGGTGTGGGAAGGAGGTTGCTTGCGAAGAGGTCGTTCAACCGACAAATCATCGGCGCCCCACCTGAGTCTTCGTGAGCAAGCTCACTCCCACATGAGCGCCGTTTGCCGCAGCCCAGCGCGGTGTCAGAACAATGGGGAGTCATCAGATTTGCATTCGTCACGGATCACTGAGCGACGCAGGCCCTGGTGTGCGAGCTTGCTCGCGAAGAGGTCAGTACATTCACCCCATCTTCAGTGATTGTAATGCCACGTTCGTGAGCAAGCTCACTCCCACATGAGCGCCGCTTGCCGCAGCCGAGCGCGGTGTCAGAACGATGGGGAGTCTTCATATTTGCATTCGTCACGAATCACTGGTCGACGCAAGCCCTGTGGGAGCGAGCTTGCTCGCGAAGAGGTCAGTACATTCACCCCATCTTCAGTGGTTGTAATGCCCATTTTCGTGAGCCAGCTCACTCCCACATAAGCGCCGTTTGCCGCAGCCCAGCGCGGTGTCAGAACAATGGGGAGTCTTCATATTGCATTCGTCACGGATCACTGAGCGACGCAGGTCCTGTGGGAGCGAGCTTGCTCGCGAAGAGGTCAGTACATTCACCGCATCTTCAGTGGTTGTAATGCCACTTTCGTGAGCAAGCTCACTCCCACATGAGCGCCGTTTGCCGCAGCCGAGCGCGGTGTCAGAACGATGGGGGTCGTCATATTGCATTCGTCACGGATCACTGAGCGACGCAGGTCCTGTGGGAGCGAGCTTGCTCGCGAAGAGGTCAGTACATTCACCCCATCTTCAGTGGTTGTAATGCCACTTTCGTGAGCAAGCCCACTGCCACAAACCCATCTGCTTTGCTCTGGGTCAGTTATCCCGCCTTGCGCGTCACCAGTTCGACAAACGCCTTGGCCATGGGCGATTTCTGATCCTTGCGCTGCACCAGCCACACCGCTGACGTAGCCTGCGCGTCCAGCAGCGTCCGGTACACCACCCCGTCGATGCGCATGCGTTGGTACGACGCCGGCAACACCGTCACGCCCAATCCCGCCGCCACCAGACCAATGATGGTCATGGCTTCCCCTGCCTCCTGAGTAAACAACGGGCTGAAGCCCGCCTCCCGCGCCAGATCCAGCAACTGTGCGTAGAGCCCGCTGCCGTAACTGCGCGGGAAGAACACAAACGGCTCACTGGCCAGTTCCCGCAGATGAATGCCGCGTTCCGAGCCTTCGGCCAGTGGATGTTCAGAGCGCAGGATTGCCACCAAGGGTTCGTGCAGCAGCTCCACGGCGACCAGTGAATCCGGCAACGGCAGCGGCCGCATGATGCCCACTTGCATGGACTCGTTCTCGAGCCGCTCGGCGACTTCCCGACTGCTCATTTCCTGAAGTGCCAGGTGCACCGCCGGATAGCGCTGGCGAAACGCGAAGATGGCCTGCGGGATGCTGGAGGTGAACGGCGCGGATGCCGTGAACCCGATTTTCAGTTCGCCCAGTTCTCCCAGCTGCGCTCGCCGAGCCACGTCCGACGCCTTCTCGACCTGCGCCAGCACCAGGCGGGCTTCGTCGAGGAACAACCGGCCCGCTTCGCTCAGTTCCACCCGTCGATTGGTTCGCTCAAACAGACGCGCCCCGAGCTCCTGTTCCAGCGCCTGTATCTGCTGGCTTAAAGGCGGTTGCGAGATCCCGAGCGCCTGAGCAGCGCGCCCAAAATGCAGCTCTTCAGCGACAGCGATGAAGTAACGCAGGTGTCGTAATTCCACGGTCATTCCATTAGGTCGTCAAACCTATCAAACAGGTCGAACAATATATTGGAAGCAATCGTTAGCCGGCTATATTCTTTTGCCACTGCGTCCGCTCTTCCGTCTGAGGTCACCTGTGAATACTGCTGCATCCCCTGTCGCTTCTGCCGAGTTCGCCACAGCGGCCATCCCATTGGGCGATTCCTACATCGAGAAGGACACGCCCGCTTTCATCCGCACGGTGCTGGCGCTGTTCTCCGGCGGTTTTGCGACGTTCGCGCTGCTGTACTGCGTGCAACCGATGATGCCGGTGCTGTCGCGGGACTTCTCCATCAATGCCGCCCAGAGCAGCATGATTCTGTCGGTGTCCACCGCGACGCTGGCGATCGGATTGCTCATCACCGGCCCTATCTCCGACCGCCTCGGGCGCAAGTCGGTGATGGTGTTCTCGCTGTTCTCGGCCGCCCTGTTCACCATCGCCAGCGCATTGATGCCCACTTGGGAGGGCGTGCTGATCACGCGGGCGTTCGTGGGGCTGTCGCTGAGCGGGCTGGCCGCCGTCGCCATGACCTACCTCAGCGAAGAAATTCACCCTCAGCACATCGGCCTGGCGATGGGCCTGTACATCGGCGGCAACGCCATCGGCGGCATGAGTGGGCGAGTGATCACCGGGGTCTTGAGCGATTACGTCAGCTGGCACACGGCACTGTTGATCATGGGCATCATTGCGCTGGGCGCGGCGGGGGTGTTCTGGAAGATCCTGCCGCCGTCGCGCAATTTCAGCGCACGACCGCTCAATGGCCGAAGCCTGCTGGAAGGGTTCGTCCTGCAATTCCGTGATGCCGGGCTGCCGTGGCTGTTTCTCGAAGGCTTCCTGCTGATGGGCGCGTTCGTGACACTGTTCAACTACATCGGCTATCGCCTGTTGGCCGACCCGTACAACCTGAGCCAGGCAGTGGTAGGCCTGTTTTCGGTGGTGTACCTGTCGGGCATCTACAGTTCGGCGAAGATCGGCGCACTGGCCGATCAACTGGGCCGGCGCAACGTGTTGTGGGCCGTGATTGTGCTGATGCTCGTCGGCGTGGCGTTGACGATGTTCACCCCCCTGGTGGTGGTGATCGTCGGCGTGCTGATGTTCACCTTCGGCTTCTTCGGCGCCCACTCCGTCGCCAGCAGCTGGATCGGCCGCCGCGCCATCAAAGCCAAAGGCCAGGCGTCGTCGCTTTACTTGTTCAGCTACTACGTAGGCTCCAGCGTCGCCGGCACCGGCGGCGGCGTGTTCTGGCACTACGCCGGCTGGAACGGCATCGGCGCCTTCATCGGCACCCTCCTGCTGATCGCCCTCGCCGTCGCACTGAAACTGGCGAAAGTGAAGCCGTTGGCGGTGAATGTGCAGGTTTGAGGCAAGGATCACATCGGGCATTCTTTAAAAGAGAATTCGTGCACAAAGCTTGGTGTTGATGGTTCCCATGCTCCGCGTGGGAAAGCACCATCTCGGGCAATGCGCGCGCCGTTTTAGTGGGACCGGCTTCAGCCGGGAAGAGGCCCTTATGTGCGCCGTCAATTTTGTATTGTGACGCCTGACGTCTTCCCGGCTAAAGCCAGTCCTACATTTGCGTTCACAGCCACTCTCACTGACGGCACGCGCTGAGTGCTCGCAATCGGAGCTCACCGCAAGCTATACAGCCCAACAAGAGAAAGGACTCCCGCATGAGAATGCACAACCCTCCCCACCCTGGCGAAATCATCCAGGAGATGCTGCCGGAGATGAATATCAAAATTTCCGAAATGGCACGGCGGCTTCACTTTTCTCGTGAGATGTTATCTCGGGTTATCAACTGCCGTGCGCCGGTCAGCCCGGATCTGGCCGTCCGCCTGGAACGCGCCGGTCTGAGCACTGCACGAATGTGGCTGGCGTTACAGATGAGCCACGACCTCTGGCAGGCCGAGCACCGGGAGCAGCCGCCCATAACGCCGTTGTATATCGCACCGACGATCACTGCAGCCTGAACCCCACACAAAAACGCCCGGCATGTGCCGGGCGTTTTCAGGTCTGCGAACTGCTTACTGGTGGTATTTGGCCGACATTTCGTGCACCGCCTCGATGAAGGCGCCGGCGTTGGCCGGGTCGACTTCGGGGGTGATGCCGTGGCCGAGGTTGAAGACGTGGCCGGTGCCGCTGCCGTAACTGGCGAGGATGTTCGAGACTTCCTGGCGGATGGCATTTGGGTTGGCGTAGAGCACGGTCGGGTCCATGTTGCCCTGCAACGCGACTTTGTTGCCGACGCGACGGCGGGCTTCGCCGATGTCGCAGGTCCAGTCCAGGCCCAGCGCATCGGCGCCAGCGTCGGCAATGCTTTCAAGCCACAGGCCGCCGCCTTTGGTGAACAGAATGACCGGCACTTTGCGCCCGTCGTGCTCACGGATCAGGCCGTTGACGATCTTGCGCATATAGGCCAGTGAAAACTCCTGATACGCCGCGGCCGAAAGGCTGCCGCCCCAGCTGTCAAAAATCTGCACCGCCTGGGCGCCCGCCAGGATCTGGCCGTTCAGGTACGCCGTCACCGATTGCGCCAGCTTGTCGAGCAGCAGGTGCATGGCGTGCGGGTTGTCGTAGAGCATGGCCTTGGACTTGCGGAAGTCCTTGGACGAGCCGCCTTCAACCATGTAGGTCGCCAGGGTCCACGGGCTACCGGCGAACCCGATCAACGGAACGCGTCCGTTAAGCTCGCGGCGGATGGTGCTGACTGCGTCCATGACATAGCCGAGATCTTTCTGGGCGTCAGGGATCGGCAGCGCTTCGATATCAGCAAGCGTGGTGACGGTTTTGCGGAAGCGCGGGCCTTCGCCGGTTTCGAAGTACAGGCCCAGGCCCATGGCGTCGGGAACGGTGAGGATATCGGAAAACAGAATGGCGGCATCGAGCGGGTAGCGCTCAAGCGGCTGGAGGGTGACTTCACAGGCGAACGCCGGGTTCATGCACAAGCTCATGAAGTCTCCGGCCTTGGCGCGACTGGCGCGGTACTCCGGCAGATAGCGGCCGGCCTGGCGCATCATCCATACAGGCGTGACGTCAACAGGCTGCTTGAGCAGGGCGCGAAGGAAACGGTCGTTCTTCAGGGCAGTCATGTCGGCATCCGGAAAAAAAGTGCGGGCATTTTCTCAGACACCAACGCAAAAGGCACGGTCGGTGCCGTGCCATTTATTTATCGTGGCGATTTGTCGCATCAATGCCCTGCCGGCTTTTCTGACGTCGACGCCCTATGGGTTGGCCGCCATCGTCTCTTTGATCCAGTCGGCGAAGTACGCGACTCTGGTGTACTGACCGGCATTCATCCACAACGAACGACTGACCAGTCCGATTTCAAGGTAGTGGCTGCCTGACTTGTAGAGCAGAGGCCCTCCGGAATCGCCAGACGCCTGATTGTATCCGGCGCAGAGGTTGACCAATGGATCGAAGTGGGTGGCCGGGTAGCCGGGAGGCACTTCGATACACGCCTTGTCCTCCAGCGTCTCGCCAAGGCCTTGATACAGCACATCTGGCCCGTATCCCGTCTCGGTTCTCCCAAACCCGATCAGCGTCACGGGGTAGCCAACCCCCGGCTCCATCACAGACTCGGCCCCGTCGAACTCAAGGAAATCGGTACTGTTGGCCGCGCGCTCCAGCTTGATCAATGCAATATCGTATCGCCCGCTGTGATCAAACAGCGGATGCCCGTAGGTGGCCTGGATCCTGACCCGGTCCTTCTCGACGACAGTCGGCCGGTATTGTTCCAGGCCAATGCTCACGGAGTGAGGCGCCTGGCCGTCGATGCAGTGTTCAGCAGTCAGTACCCACCGCGGCGCAATCAATGCAGCGCCACAGAGGTGCGACCCATCCTCTTTGACAATTGCTGCAAAGAACGGGTACTGCCCTCTCGGGGCTGGCTCTCCTCCGACGATTTTTTTGCCTTCATTCACACCGGCCCATTCACCGCAACCGGTCAAAAAAGCCGCAAGGCCAAGACAGCAAACTAACTTGTTCATTTTTCGCTCCGTGATCCAACAGGCCGCCAGACACCGGCCCGTGCTTCCATTCAATTTCAGAAAGGCTCGCTAGCGTTCGAGACCTTGCCGAATTAGAAGCTTATTGAATCGTGTTGGGAACTGTCAGTAATGACACTCGTAGCGGTGCCTGACGTTTTCACGAACGGGAGAGTCGAGGAAGGTAACGAAACAGATGTGGAAGCAGTTGCAAGACTGGATCAGCTTCAAGCGGCAAGCTTCAAGTAGAAGCAGATCGCGTCTGCTTCTAGCTTGTGGCTTGCAGCTTGCAGCTTGCCGCAGGCGTCATCAGACGCCCAGATAATCCAGAATCCCTTCAGCCGCATTCCGGCCTTCAAAGATCGCCGTCACCACCAGATCAGAACCGCGCACCATGTCGCCACCGGCGAAGATCTTCGGGTTGCTGGTCTGGTGCTTGAACTGGCCCTGCTCCGGTGCCACGACGCGGCCTTGGCTGTCCATCTGAATACCCTGCGGATCGAACCACGACGCCGGGCTTGGCCGGAAACCGAATGCAATGACCACGGCATCCGCCGGGATAATCTCTTCGGAACCCGGGATCGGCTCGGGGCTGCGACGGCCTCGTGCATCCGGCTCGCCCAAACGCGTTTCGACGACTTTCACGCCTTCGACCCGATCCTCACCAACGATGGCGATGGGCTGACGGTTGTAGAGAAACTTCACGCCTTCTTCCTTGGCGTTCTTCACTTCCTTGCGCGAGCCCGGCATGTTTTCTTCGTCGCGGCGATAGGCGCAGGTCACTGACTTGGCGCCTTGGCGGATCGACGTGCGGTTGCAGTCCATCGCCGTATCACCGCCGCCCAGTACCACGACCTTCTTGCCTTTCATGTCGACGAAATCTTCCGGCGACTTTTCAAAGCCCAGGTTGCGGTTGACGTTGGCGATCAGGTAATCCAGCGCATCGTGCACGCCAGGCAGGTCTTCACCGGGGAAGCCGCCCTTCATGTAGGTGTACGTGCCCATGCCCATGAACACCGCGTCGTACTCTTCCAGCAACTGCTCGACGGTGATGTCCTTGCCGATCTCGGTGTTGAGGCGGAACTCGATGCCCATGCCGGTGAACACTTCGCGGCGATTGCTCAGCACGCTCTTCTCGAGCTTGAACTCGGGGATCCCGAAGGTCAGCAGACCGCCGATTTCCGGGTTCTTGTCGAACACCACCGGCTTCACGCCGCCGCGCACCAGAACGTCAGCGCAGCCCAAACCCGCCGGGCCTGCCCCGATGATTGCCACGCGCTTGCCGTTCGGCACGACGCGGGACATGTCCGGGCGCCAGCCCATGGCGAAGGCTGTGTCGGTGATGTACTTCTCTACCGAACCGATGGTCACCGCGCCGAAGCCGTCGTTGAGGGTGCACGCGCCCTCACACAGACGATCCTGCGGGCACACGCGGCCGCAGACTTCCGGCAGGGTGTTGGTCTGGTGCGACAGCTCGGCGGCCGCGAGGATATTGCCCTCGGCCACCAGCTTCAGCCAGTTGGGAATGAAGTTATGCACAGGGCATTTCCATTCACAGTACGGGTTGCCGCAACCCAGGCAACGGTGCGCCTGATCGGCCGACTGCTGAGGCTTGAAAGGTTCGTAGATCTCCACGAACTCTTTCTTGCGTTGACGCAGCAGTTTCTTTTTCGGGTCTTTACGCCCGACTTCGATGAACTGGAAGTCGTTACTGAGACGTTCAGCCATGGTGTTAAAACTCCTGACTACAGCCTCAAGCGCCAAGCTTGAAGCTGCAAGAAAATCATGTTCGCAGGCACTCGCGCGCTGCCGTTAGCGTGCGGCTTGAAGCTTGCCGCTCGCAGCTGCTTTACTGCGGATTCGCGCGGGTGCTGGACAACAGCGACTTCAAGCTCGCGGCCTTCGGCTTCACCAGCCAGAAGCGGCGCAGGTAGTCGTCCAGGTTTTCCCAGAGGTTGCGGCCCCATTCGCTGTCGGTTTCGGTCACGTATTCGGCCAGCACGCGCTCCAGGTGGCTGCGATAGGCTTCCATCGCTTCACCGCTGATGCGCTGAATCTCGACCAACTCGTGGTTGACCCGGTCAACGAAGGTGTTGTCCTGATCGAGCACGTAAGCGAAGCCGCCGGTCATGCCTGAGCCGAAGTTGTAGCCGGTCTTGCCCAGCACGCAGACGAAACCGCCGGTCATGTATTCGCAGCAGTGGTCGCCCGTGCCTTCCACAACCGTATGGGCGCCGGAGTTGCGCACCGCGAAACGCTCGCCCGCCGTGCCCGCCGCGAACAGCTTGCCGCCGGTCGCGCCGTACAGGCAGGTGTTGCCGATGATGGCGCTGTCCTGGGTTTTGAACGGGCTGCCTTTTGGCGGCACGATGACCAGCTTGCCGGCGGTCATGCCTTTGCCGACGTAGTCGTTGGCGTCGCCTTCCAGGTACATGTTCAGGCCGCCGGCGTTCCACACACCAAAGCTCTGCCCGGCCGTACCCTTGAAGCGGAAGGTCACCGGCGCATCGTTCATGCCCTGGTTGCCGTGCAGCTTGGCGATCTCGCCGGAAATCCGCGCGCCGATGGAGCGGTCGCAGTTGCAGATGTCCAGTTCGTAATCGCCGCTGCTCTTGGCCTGAATGGCGGAGATCGCCAGTTCGACCATCTTCTCGGCCAGCAGGCCCTTGTCGAACGGCGGGTTGCGATCCACCTGGCTGAACTGCGGTTTGTCGGCCGGAATGTGGTCGCTGCCCAGCAGCGGCGTCAGGTCCAGATGCTGCTGCTTGGCGGTTTCACCGGGCAGGATTTCCAGCAGATCGGTACGCCCGATCAGTTCTTCCAGCGAACGTACGCCCAGCTTGGCCAGCCACTCGCGGGTTTCTTCAGCCACGTAGGTGAAGAAGTTGATCACCATGTCGACGGTGCCGATGTAGTGGTCCTTGCGCAGCTTGTCGTTCTGGGTCGCCACGCCGGTGGCGCAGTTGTTCAGGTGGCAGATGCGCAGGTATTTGCAGCCCAGCGCGATCATCGGCGCGGTACCGAAGCCGAAGCTTTCGGCGCCAAGGATGGCCGCCTTGATCACGTCCAGCCCGGTTTTCAGGCCGCCGTCGGTCTGCACCCGAACCTTGCCGCGCAGGTCGTTGCCGCGCAGGGTCTGGTGGGTCTCAGCCAGGCCGATTTCCCACGGCGAGCCCGCGTACTTGATCGACGACAGTGGCGATGCACCGGTGCCGCCGTCATAGCCGGAAATCGTGATGAGGTCGGCATAGGCCTTGGCCACACCGGCCGCAATCGTGCCCACGCCTGCTTCAGCCACCAGCTTGACCGAGACCAGCGCGGCCGGGTTGACCTGCTTGAGGTCAAAGATCAGCTGCGACAAGTCTTCGATGGAGTAGATGTCGTGGTGCGGCGGCGGCGAAATCAGCGTCACGCCGGGCACCGCATAACGCAGCTTGGCGATCAGGCCGTTGACCTTGCCGCCCGGCAATTGCCCACCCTCACCCGGCTTGGCGCCCTGGGCGACTTTGATCTGCAGCACGTCAGCGTTGACCAGGTATTCAGGCGTCACGCCAAAACGGCCGGTCGCGATCTGCTTGATCTTGGAGCTGCGGATGGTGCCGTAGCGCGCCGGGTCTTCGCCGCCCTCACCGGAGTTGGAGCGCGCGCCCAGGCGGTTCATCGCCTCGGCCAGCGCTTCGTGGGCTTCCGGCGACAATGCACCCAGCGAGATGCCCGCCGAGTCGAAGCGCTTGAGAATACCTTCCAGCGGCTCGATTTCATCGATGCCCAACGGCGTGTCGAGCTCTTTGACCTTCAACAGGTCGCGGATCATTGACACCGGACGGTTGTCCACCAGCGCCGTGTATTCCTTGAATTTGCTGTAATCGCCCTGTTGCACGGCGGCTTGCAGCGTCGCCACCACATCAGGGTTGTACGCGTGGTATTCGCCGCCGTAGACGAACTTCAGCAGGCCACCCTGCTGGATCGGCTTGCGCGCGCTCCAAGCTTCAAAAGCGAGGGCTTTCTGCTCGGCTTCGATGTCGACGAAACGCGCGCCCTTGATGCGGCTTGGCACGCCACGGAAGCTCAGGTCGCAGACTTCTTCCGACAGACCAATGGCTTCGAAAAGCTGCGCGCCGCGGTACGAAGCGACGGTCGAAATGCCCATCTTCGACAGGATCTTGAGCAGGCCCTTGGTGATGCCCTTGCGATAGTTCTTGAAGACTTCGTACAGATCGCCCAGCACTTCGCCGGTACGGATCAGGTCGCCCAGCACTTCGTACGCCAGGAACGGATAGACCGCCGACGCGCCGAAGCCGATCAGCACCGCGAAATGGTGCGGGTCGCGAGCCGTTGCTGTCTCGACAAGAATGTTGCTGTCGCAGCGCAGGCCTTTTTCGGTCAGGCGGTGGTGCACCGCGCCAGTGGCCAGCGATGCATGAATCGGCAGCTTGCCCGGCGCGATATGACGGTCGCTCAGGACAATCTGGGTCTTGCCCGAACGCACGGCTTCTTCAGCCTGATCGGCGATATTGCGCACGGCCGCTTCCAGGCCCATGGCTTCGTCGTAGTTCAGGTCGATGATCTGACGATCAAAGCCCGGACGATCCAGGGTCATCAGGGAGCGCCACTTGGCCGGGGAAATGACCGGCGAACTGAGGATCACGCGGGAAGCGTGCTCCGGCGACTCCTGGAAAATGTTGCGCTCGGCACCGAGGCAGACTTCCAGCGACATGACGATGGCTTCACGCAGCGGATCGATCGGCGGGTTGGTGACCTGCGCGAACTGCTGACGGAAATAGTCGTACGGCGTGCGGACACGACGGGACAACACCGCCATCGGCGTGTCATCTCCCATGGAGCCGACCGCTTCCTGGCCCTGCTCACCCAGCGGGCGCAGGATCTGATCACGTTCTTCGAACGTGACCTGGAACATCTTCATGTACTGCTTGAGCTGATCCGGGTTGTAGAAGGCCGAACCGTGGTCATGGTCTTCCAGCGTCGCCTGAATGCGCAGGGCGTTCTTGCGCAGCCACTGTTTGTACGGATGGCGCGACTTCAAACGGCTGTCGATGGCATCGGTGTCGAGGATCTGGCCGGTCTCGGTGTCCACGGCGAAGATCTGGCCAGGACCGACACGGCCCTTGGCGATAACGTCTTCCGGCTTGTAGTTCCACACGCCGATTTCCGACGCGAGGGTGATATAGCCGTTCTTAGTGGTGACCCAGCGCGCAGGGCGCAGGCCGTTGCGGTCAAGCAGGCAGACGGCGTGACGACCTTCGGTCATGACGATGCCGGCCGGGCCGTCCCACGG
Source organism: Pseudomonas sp. W2-17 (assembly GCF_041060445.1). NCBI lineage: Bacteria > Pseudomonadati > Pseudomonadota > Gammaproteobacteria > Pseudomonadales > Pseudomonadaceae > Pseudomonas > Pseudomonas sp. W2-17. The sequence continues at coordinate 505,465 of NZ_JAUFNS010000001.1, forward strand.
CTCCATGTGCATGGAGTTGAATTCGTAGAACGCGCGCAGATCCGGGTCCATGGTCTCGACGTTCTGCCACGCCGGCGGCACGAGCATGCGCACGCCACGGAACAAGTCGATACCGCCGGTCACCATCAGCTCGAGCATGTTGTCCATGCTCGAAGAGTCGGAGCCCACGCGGTTGACCAGCGGGCCCAGCTCATCGAGGTCCATCAGGTCGTTGGTGAACTTGGTGCGACGGGCCTGGGCCCAGTTGCGGTTACCGGTGATGGTGTTGATCTCGCCGTTGTGGGCGAGGAAGCGGAATGGCTGAGCCAGTGGCCATTTCGGCAGGGTGTTGGTCGAGAAACGCTGGTGGAACACGCAGATCGCGGTTTGCAGGCGCTCGTCGTTGAGGTCCGGGAAGAATGCCGTGAGGTCACGCGGCATCATCAGGCCTTTGTAGATGATGGTCTTGTGGGAAAAGCTGCAGATGTAGTGGTCGGTGTCAGCGGCGTTGGCCACCGAGGAGCGACGACGTGCGCAGAACAGCTTGATCGCGAATTCCTGATCGCTCAGGCCTTCGCCACCGATGAACACCTGCTCGATCTTCGGCAGACGCTCGAGGGCAAGACGACCCAGAACGCTGGTGTCGATCGGCACCTGGCGCCAGCCGATGAGGGTCAGGCCGGCCGCGAGGATTTCACGGTTCATGTTCTCGCGGGCGGCTTCAGCCTTGGTGTCGTCCTGATTGAGGAAGACCATGCCTGCGCAATACTGGCGCGGAAGCTCTACGCCGAAGTGCTCGGTGGCCACCGCACGCAGGAAGGTGTCAGGTTTTTGCATCAACAGCCCGCAACCGTCACCGGTCTTGCCGTCGGCGTTGATCCCACCACGGTGGGTCATGCAGGTCAGGGCCTCGATAGCCGTCTGCAACAGGTGATGACTGGGCTCGCCTTGCATGTGGGCGATCAGGCCGAAACCACAGTTATCCTTGAATTCTTCTGGATGGTACAGACCTGCTTTCATAGACACATTCTCACCAGGCTGCCTCTTAACGAGACAAATTTCTTTTCAATTCAACCATTTACCATCCACGCCGAACGTATGCCGGCTTTGCGGGAGCAAAAGGGAGGTCATTGTACACAGCGACACAAGTCCTCACAAATTTGACGACGAAGTGTCGCAAATTTATGTCGCATTAATGAAAGGTTTTATATCGATTCTCGTGCTAGCCAGAGCTTTTTTGCGAGTCTGACCAATGAGAGCCCGAAGATCAATGCGTGTCTGAGACGCAGACACCGCAAGGCGCGCTGCTCGTTGGCAGCACGCTCATGCGTGATATCGGGAGGGCCAAGCGAAGGACCTGGATAAGATCCCTGCGTCATCAGCGGGCGGCGGCGAGTTCCTGTTGGATACTGCCGACAGTACGAGGCCAAGGTTTACCAGCCTGAACCTTCTCTGGCAAGGCCTTGATAGCGGTCAGTGCCGCATTGCGGTCAGCGAAGCTGCCGTACGTCACCACGAACAGGGGCTTGCCCTGCAGGGTTTTCTTGAAGTAACGGTACTCGGCGCCCTGCTCTTTCACGTAGCTCTGAGCGGTGGCTTCAGAGCTGGTGCCGAGGATCTGCACCACGTAATGCGTCGGTGCCTGACCAGCGTACCAGCCGCTGCCCGCAGCGCCGGACGCTGCAGCTGCTGGCTTGGCCGCCGGAGCCGGAGCCGGAGCCGGAGCCGGGGCAGGTTTGGCGGTTGCCACTTGCGTCGGCGCTGGCGCAGGCTTCGCAGCAGCCGCCGGAGCAGGCGTTGGCTTGGCGGCCGGGGCCGGACGCGGTGTCGGAACCGGCTGCTGCGCCATGGTCGGAGCAGGACTTGCCGTCGCGCCCGCCGGTGGCGCAGTGGTGGTCACGGTCGGTGGCTGCAGCGATTGGTTGGCTGCCGGGCCGCCATCTTCGCCATCACCTTCGCCCGAGCCCGCAGCTTCAGCCAGCGGCGCGCGGGTCGCCGGTTGCGAGCCGTTCATCGGCAGCGGCATCGGCTGCGAATTACCGGCGAATTCGATGGCCGGGCCACCGTTGTTCGATTGTTGCGCCGGCGCCTGGCCCTGACCCAGAGGCAGTTGAGCCTGGGAGTTGGCTGGCGCAGTGGCAGGTGCGTTGCTGCGGCCTGGAATCAGCCACGCCGCGAGAACGGCTGCGACAACAACCCCACCCAAAGCCAACACGTGTTTCTTAGGCATTTTGAACCCCATACTTGGACGCTTGACCGCAGAGCGGCTGGCAATCATGGCTTCGATCATCGAATCGCGCGCGACCTGATTGATCGCGCCTGGCCATCCACCGGACTGCTCGTGGATATCAGTGATCTGTGCGGCGCTGAACAACTCCACGCCCTGCCCTGCGCCGTCGAGACGCTGAGCCAGATACTCACGGGTTTCTTCTTCGGTATACGGCGCGAGCTCGATAACGTGGAAGCGCTCTTCCTCGGTACCGCTCTCGGCGCACAGCTGATCCAGGCGATCAATGATCGAAGCCTCGCCGAACAGGAAGACATGCGGACGCCCTTCCGGGGTGCCTGCTGCCAATCCCAACAACGCTTCGAGTGCGGATTCGCCCAGTTGTTCGGCATCGTCCACCAGGATGTAGACTTCCTGACCGGTCAGCGCCAACTGCACGACTTGCGCCAGGATCGGGCGCATTTCCGCTTGAGCGACGTTCAGCGCCTGGGCAACCTGACGCAACACGCCCGTCGCATCCCCTGCACCACGCGCCGACACCACCACGCTCTGCACCGATTGCTTGTTGGTGCTCGCCACCAGTGCCTGACGCAGCAGCGTCTTGCCGCTGCCCTGAGGCCCGGTGACGACCAACAGCAACTGGCTGTAGCGCGCGAGATGGTGCAGCTGACCCAGCACGGGCTTGCGCTGTGCCGGGAAGAATTTGAAGCCGGGAACCCGCGTTGCAAAGGGGTCATGACTCAACTGGTAATGACCGAGGAAGGCCTCATCGGCGTGCAAACTAGTCATGGATTTCTCATTAACCTCTAAGCTGATCCACCAAGGCGCGGTAATCCGCGACCAGTGTGGCCTGTAGTACTTCTTGTGGATATTCGTCAGTTACCACTGCTTCACCGATGCGACGCAACAGCACCAGGCGCAGACGACCGTCAATGACCTTTTTGTCCACCGCCATGTGCTCGAGGAAGTGCTCGGGCGTCATGTCTTCCGGCGGAACCACCGGCAAGCCGGCGCACTGAAAAATACGGATGCCACGGTCGCGCTCCTGCTCGCTGATCCAGCCTAGACGCGCCGACATTTCCAGCGCCATCACCGTGCCCGCTGCCACCGCCTCGCCGTGCAGCCACACGCCGTAGCCCATGTGGGTTTCGATAGCGTGGCCAAAGGTATGACCGAGGTTCAGCGTGGCACGCACGCCGGACTCTCGCTCATCGGCGCCAACAACCGCAGCCTTGGCGGCGCAGGAACGCTCGATCGCCGTGGTCAGCGCGGCCTGATCCAGCCCGCGCAGCTTGTCGACATTCTCTTCGAGCCACGTCAGGAAAGGTTCGTCACAGATCAAACCGTATTTGATGACCTCGGCAAGACCGGCGGACAGCTCGCGCTCAGGCAGGGTGTTCAGCGACAAGGTGTCGATCAGCACCGCGTTAGGCTGGTAGAAGGCGCCCACCATGTTTTTGCCCAGCGGGTGATTGATGCCGGTTTTTCCACCGACCGAGGAATCGACCTGGGACAGCAACGTGGTCGGCACTTGAATGAATTCGACGCCGCGCTGGTAACAGGCAGCGGCAAAGCCGGCCATGTCACCGATGACGCCGCCGCCCAACGCAATCACAGTGGTGCGGCGATCATGGCGTGCAGTGAGCAGCGCGTCGAAGATGGTTTGCAGTGTTTCCCAGTTCTTGAAGGCTTCACCGTCGGGAAGCACGATCGGCAAGACGCTGTAACCGGCGAGGGATCGGGTGAGGCGGTCCATGTACAACGGCGCGACGGTGGCGTTGGAAACGATCGCCACCTGTTTTCCGGCTATGTACGGCTTGAGCAACTCGGGCTGATCCAGCAAGCCTTCGCCGATATGGATCGGGTAGCTGCGTTCGCCAAGCTCGACCTTGAGTGTCTGCATGTGTCCCCACGCTGTTAACAATTGGTTGCCTGTGCGGGTCTTGAAAAACGCCGACACCGGCTATGGCGCAAGGCCATGTAGCGACCCCACTTTTTATGGTCGCCGAGGATAGCGCATTTCCGTCTGCGCTTTAACGGGGAGGAAGCTCGGCCAGCAGGGCGAGGATGTCGATAACCACCATTCGCGGCGGCCGCTCATCGGTTTCGATGATGACATCGGCGATCTCGCGGTACAGCGGATCGCGGATCTCCAGCAGCTCACGCAGTACGCGCGCCGGGTCAGCCGTACGCAGCAAGGGGCGATTACGATCTCGTGAGGTTCGGCCCACCTGCTGCTCAACCGACGCGTGCAAATACACCACCCGACCGCCGGCGTGCAGGGCGCGACGGTTTTCTTCGCGCATGACCGCGCCACCGCCGGTAGCGACGACCACGCCATCCAGCGCGCAGAGTTCGGCGATCATCGCTTGCTCACGATCGCGAAAGCCCGCTTCACCTTCCTTGTCGAAGATCCAGGGAATATTGGCACCCGTTCGCAGCTCGATTTCCTTGTCGGAATCCTTGAACGGCAGTCGAAGCTCTTTGGCCAGCAAGCGACCGATGGTGCTTTTGCCAGCGCCCATCGGCCCCACAAGAATTAAATTTCGCACAGAATCAACGACTCACAGCAATCGCCTGGTTATTCATGATACGCGGAGTGAGAAACACCAACAGCTCGGATTTTGACTCCGAAACCACATCGCGCCGGAAAAGGCGGCCAACATACGGCACATCGCCTAAAAATGGCACCTTGTCGACGACTTTACTCTGCGTATTCGAGAACACGCCACCAATTACGATGGTCTCGCCGTCGGCCACCAGCACCTTGGCGTTCACTTCGTTTTTCTTGATCGGCGGCACACCCAGCACCGTGTTCACGTAGTCCGGCTCATCTTTCGTGACCTTGACCTCCATGATGATGCGGTTGTCAGGGGTGATCTGCGGGGTCACTTCCAGCGACAGCGACGCCTCTTTGAACGACACCGACGTCGCACCGCTCGAACTGGCTTCCTGATAAGGCACTTCCGTACCTTTCAGGATTTTCGCGGTTTCCTTGTCCGACGTGACGACCTTCGGCTGCGAGACCACTTCGCCGTTGCCGCTCTTCTCCATCGCCGTCAGCTCAAGGTCGAGAATCGTGTTGTTGGTCAGGAAGCCCAGGCCGATCGACGAGGTGGCGTCGGTCACACCCATATCCACGTAAGGACCATTGGTCGCTGATGCGCCCGAGACCGTGCCATTACCGCCCGTGGTGAAATTGCCTTTGTTGCTCGAACCACCCCAACGCACGCCCAGGGCCTTGTCGTAATCGACGTTGGCTTCAACGATGCGCGCCTCGATCATCACCTGCCGTACCGGGATGTCCAGTTGCGAAACGATGCGGCGCAGCTCGTCCAGACGATCCTGGGTCTGGTAGGCAATGATGTTGTTGGTGCGCTCATCGACGGTGATCGAACCGCGCTCATCGGTCTTGGATTCAGCGCTGGTCACCGACTGAAACAGCTTGGCAATGTCGGCGGCCTTGGCGTAGTTCACCTGCAGCAACTCGCGACGCAGCGGGGCCAGCTCGGAAATCTGCTTGAGGGATTCCAGCTCCTGACGCTCCCGCGCGGCGATCTCGTCAGCCGGACCGACCAGCAAAACGTTACCGATCTTGCGCTTGTCCAGGCCTTTGGTCTTGAGCACCAGATCCAGCGCCTGATCCCATGGCACGTTCTGCAGGCGCAGGGTGATGCCGCCCTGAACGGTGTCGCTCGCCACCAGATTGAGGTTGGTGAAATCAGCGATCAGTTGCAGCACCGAACGCACGTCGATGTCCTGAAAATTCAGCGACAGCTTCTCGCCGGTGTAGACCAGTTTTTCCGAGTTGCGGCGCTCCTGATCTTCGTTGGTCAGGGGACGCACGCTGATGGTCAGCTTGTTGTCGGTCTGGTAGGCGGAGTAGTCGAACGCACCGGACGGTTCGATGGAGATACTGGCCTTGTCACCCGTGGCGCTGGAATTAACGAACTGCACCGGGGTCGCGAAATCCTTCACGTCCAGACGCACGCGCAGCGGCTCAGGCAACTGCGTTTTGGCGAAGTCGACGCGGATCTTGCCGCCCTGCTCCTGGATGTCAGGGGCAATGCCGGTGTCGCTCAGCTCGATGATGACGTTGCCTTCACCCAACTCGCCGCGCTGGAAGTCGACGTTTTTCACCGACCGCGGGCCTGGCGCATACGAGCGGGCAACGGGCTTGGATTGCGCGGCAGGTCCGCTCGGCACACTGACTCGCGCCGCGCCCATGGCAGTGCTCGGCTGTGAGCCCTGGGCCGCAGCGGCGCCCTGGCCCACGACCACGAACAGGTTGTTGCCATCGACACGCGAGCTGTAGGGCGCAAGCGTGGTGAGGTTGATGATCACCCGCGTGCGGTCCTTGGCTTCGACGACCACAACGCTGTGGGCATTGCCTGAACCCAGGTCACGGCTCTTGATCGCCAGCTGGCTGGTCACGCCCGGCAGGTCCAGCGCAATGCGCGCCGGCTGCTCGGTGGTGTAGCCGCGCGGCGCCGCCACCGGACCGTCGAAGGACAGTTTCAGTTCGACTCGATCCCCCGGCAATGCGGCGACATCCAGCGTCTTGAGGTTAGCCGCCTGGACAACCGGTGAAAGCATCGCCATCCCTAGCGACAGGCCGATAATCGAGAGAATCCTGTTCATGTTCACATTCCACCACTGTGCCGATCCGAAGGTGCTTCGCTTGCTTGCCGTCTTCATGAGCGCTCCTTGAGGGAGATACTGAGCGGACGCTCAAGCCATGCCCCCTCGCCATCCGGAACGATTTCCATCACTTGCACTGCCGAGTCGGTGATCGCCGTGATCCGACCATCGTTACGTCCCAGGTAATCGCCCACTTTCACCCGATGCACGCCACCCGCCCCGCGAAGCAGCGCGAACGTGCCGGTTTCATTGCTCAACGTGCCGACCATTTCGAAGGAGTCGATGTTGAAGCCTTCGAGGAACTGCTTCACCCGCGTCGGATCAGGCTGCACCAGGTGCGAGCCCTTTGGACGGTTGACCAGATCAATCTTGATCGGCGGCTGAAACGGACTGCGCAAACTGGCCGCCGCATAGGTAAAGGCTTCATACGGCCGAAATTTGGGCATCGGCTCAATGGTGCCCACCGGCCGCGCGCGCACCTCGGCCATGAACTGCTTGAGATCGTCAAATTCGTTCGAGCTGTCGCAACCCGCGAGCCCCATCAGCGTGACGCCGACGCACAACCAATGCATCGCCCTCATTTCGCTGGCCCTTTCGTGTCGACGTTCTGAAGACCTTTGTCGTTATAGCGGTAGGTCTTGGCAAGGATGCTCATGCGCAGCTTCCCGGGGGACTTGGCGTCCAGCGGTTTGATCTCGAAGTCATGCAGGGTCACGATGCGCGGCAGGCTGGCGACGCCGCTGGCAAAGGTCGCGAGGTCGTGATAACTGCCCGTCACGGTAATCTGAATCGGCAATTCAATATAAAACTGCTGGGCCTCTTCGGGGAGCAGTTTGATCTCCTCAAACTCCAGGCCGCTGCCCAGACCGGTGCGGGTGATGTCCTCCAGCAAGCCGGGGACTTCGGTGTCGCTTGGCAGCTGCCGCAGCAAGGCGCCGAAGGTGTTTTCCATCTCCACCATCTGGCTCTTGTAAGCCGCGAGGTTGGCAGCCTGATACGCCTTGGTCGCGAACTGCTCTTTCAGTGCGGTCTCTTCGCCACGGGCCTGATCGAGCTGAGTCTGCATGTCCTGGATATAGAAGAAATACCCACCGGCCAACACCAGCGCCAGCAACAGCGCGCCGGCAATGGTCTTCACCGCGGCGGGCCAGGAACCCAGGTTATTGATGTCCAGGTCGTTGATGTCGATCTTTTTCAGGCTGTCGAGCCAATCATTCATGTTCATGGCCTGACCCCCTCAACCGCCGGCTGCGTCTGGCGCACCGTCAACTGGAAGGTGTTGGTCTGATCCACGCCACCCGCTGCAGTGTTTGCCTTGACCTCGGTCAGACTCGGCGACTCAAGCCAGTCAGACGCATCCAGATTACGCAGCAGATCCGAAACCCGGTTATTGGATTCGGCAGCGCCGGAAATGCTGATCATCTGCCCGGTCATCTTCACGTCGTTGAAATAGACGCCATCGGGAAGGGTGCGGGCCATCTGATCGAAGATGCGCCCGATGATCGGCCGGTTGCCCTGCAGGTCCTGGATGATCTTCATCCGCTCCAGCAATTGTTTGCGACGCGCCTTGAGCTCGCTGATCTCTTTGATGCGCGCGTCGAGCTGGACGATTTCAGTCCTGACGAATTGATTGCGGGCGTTTTGGTGGGCGATGGCACTGCTCAAATATTGATCAGCCAAAAGAATGGCGCCGATGCCCAGCACCAGCACACCCGCCAGCGCCAGGATGAAGCGCTTCTTGCGCTCCTCACGTTGCTGTTCGCGCCAGGGAAGTAAGTTGATCCGTGCCATTAGTCAAAGCTCCTCAGGGCCAGACCGCAAGCGATCATCAGTGCGGGAGCATCGCTGGCGAGCGCGCCGGCGTTGACCTTGACGCTCAGTGCCATGTCAGCAAAGGGGTTAGCCACCAGCGTCGGCGTGCCGAGGCGCTCCTGGATCAGCCGATCAAGACCGGAAATAGAGGCGGTCCCGCCGGCCAGCATGATGTAGTCGACGCGGTTGTACTGGCCGGCCGCAAAGAAAAACTGCAGCGAACGGGACACCTGCTGCACCACGGCGTCCTTGAACGGCTGCAGGACTTCCATGACGTAGTCGTCGGGGAGCCCGCCCTGCTTCTTCGCAAGCCCGGCCTCGCTGACGGACAAACCATAACGGCGCTGGATTTCTTCGGTTAACTGGCGACCGCCAAATAATTGTTCGCGGGTATAAATGATGCGGCCGTTGTGCAGCACGCTGAGGGTGGTCATCGTCGCGCCGATGTCGATGACCGCGACCGTCAGCTGTTCGTGGTCCTGGCCCAACTGCGCAGACAACAGACCGAACGAGCGCTCCAGCGCATAGGCTTCGACATCGACCACGCGGGCGGTCAGCCCGGCCAGTGCCAGAGCAGCTTCGCGCACTTCGACGTTTTCCTTGCGGCAGGCGGCGAGCAACACTTCGACGCGTTCTGGATTACGGGCTGAATAGCCCTGGACTTCGAAATCGATGGCGACTTCTTCCAGGGGATAGGGAATGTATTGATCGGCCTCGATCTTGAGCTGGTTTTCCATCTCGTCGTCGGAAAGCCCCGCGTCCATCTCGATGGTCTTGGTAATAACAGCCGAACCCGCGACAGCAACCGCCGCGATTTTGACGTTACTCTTGGCTTTTACCAGCAGACGCGTCAAAGCACTGCCGACGCCTTCGAGCTCCGCGATGTTCTTTTCGACCACTGCGTTGGCTGGCAGCGGCTCGACCGCATAAGACTCGACCTTGTAACGGTTGCCGGAACGACTTAGCTCCAGGAGCTTGACCGAGGTGGAGCTAATATCGATCCCCAGAAGGGTGTTGGCCTTCTTACTGAAGAGTTCGAACACAACCGATTCCCTATGCGTTTCCGTCACTTACGGATGATTTCTAGTCCAGTGCCACTGTCGGCTGACTTGACAGTAGCGCAAATAACGCTCGACGACGAAAAATGCTTATAATGCCCAGCGTTTTTTTCGTGTACCAAAGCTTCAAGGCGTGTTCATTTGTAAATGCCTGCGTCTAACTCATTCTTTTTTCTGGAAATCCAAAAGCCTTGATACGCCTGCTGAAGTTTGTCTGGTGGTCCATCGTCGCGGTCGTCTGCGGGCTGCTCCTCGGCCTGAGCGGCGCCTTTCTCTACCTGGCCCCGAACCTCCCATCGGTCGATGCGCTGCGCAATATCCAGCTGCAGATCCCGCTGCGCGTCTTCAGCAGCGACGGCAAGCTGATTGCAGAGTTTGGCGAAATGCGCCGCTCTCCCATCCGTTTCGCCGACATTCCGCCCAACTTCATCCATGCCCTGCTGTCCGCTGAAGACGACAACTTCGAGAACCACTATGGCGTGGATCCGAGCAGCCTGATGCGCGCGGCCAGTCAACTGGTCAAGAGCGGTCACATCCAGTCTGGCGGCTCGACCATCACCATGCAGGTCGCGAAAAACTATTTCCTGACCAGCGAGCGCAGTTTTTCGCGCAAAACCACCGAGATTCTCTTGGCCTTGCAAATCGAGCGCCAACTTACCAAGGACGAGATTCTCGAGCTGTACGTCAACAAGATCTATCTGGGTAACCGCGCTTACGGCATCGAGGCCGCAGCGCAGGTCTACTACGGCAAATCCATCCGCGACCTGAGCGTTGCGCAGATGGCAATGATTGCCGGCCTGCCCAAGGCGCCGTCACGATTCAACCCACTGGCCAATCCGGTGCGTGCCAAAGAGCGCCGCGACTGGATTCTGGGCCGCATGTTCAAGCTGGGGAAAATCGACCAGAACACCTACCAGACCGCCCTTGCCGAGCCGATCAACGCCAGTTATCACGTTCAGAGCCCTGAAGTGAACGCGCCGTATATCGCTGAAATGGCGCGCGCCGAAATGGTGGGTCGTTATGGCAGCGCAGCCTACACAGAAGGCTTCCGCGTCACCACTACTGTCCCGAGCGGCCTGCAGGAAGACGCCAACAAGGCGGTGCAGGACGGCCTGATCGAATACGACCAGCGCCATGGCTATCGCGGGCCTGAGAGCCGATTCCCCGGCCTGACCCGCGAGGGCTGGGTGCAGGAACTGACCAAACAGCGTCCGATCAGCGGCCTGGAGCCGGCCATCGTCACTCAGGTCGACAAGACCGGCATCCGCGTCCTGACCCGCAACGGCGAGAACGAAGAAACCGTCGCCTGGGACAGCATGAAGTGGGCCAAGGCGTTCCTGAACACAAACAGCGTCGGCGCCAATCCCAAGCAGCCCGGCGATGTCGCCCACGTTGGCGATCTGGTGCGCCTGCAGCGTCAGCCGGACAACTCCCTCAAGTTCAGCCAGCTTCCCGTGGCGCAAAGCGCGCTGGTTTCGCTGGATCCGCAGAACGGCGCGATTCGTGCGCTGGTCGGCGGCTTCGCGTTCGAGCAAAGCAACTACAACCGCGCGATGCAGGCCAAGCGTCAGCCGGGCTCCAGCTTCAAGCCGTTCCTGTACTCGGCAGCGCTGGACAACGGCTACACCGCCGCCAGCCTGGTCAACGACGCGCCAATCGTGTTCGTCGACGAGGCCATCGACAAAGTCTGGCGGCCAAAGAACGACACGGGCACCTTCCTCGGTCCGATTCGGCTGCGCGAAGCGCTGTACAAGTCGCGTAACCTGGTGTCGATCCGCCTGCTGCAAAGCCTGGGCGTGAACACCGCGATCAATTACATCACCCGCTTTGGCTTCAACAAGCAGGACTTGCCGCCCAACCTCTCTCTGGCACTGGGCACGGCAACCCTGACGCCGATGGAAATCGTCAGCGGCTGGAGCGCGTTTGCCAACGGCGGTTACAAGATCAGCCCGTACCTCATCCAGAAGATCGAGGACCGCGAAGGCAAAACCCTGTTCGTCGCCAACCCGCCGACAGTGCCTGCCAACGACCCGAATCCGAAAGCGGTCAGCGAAGCGGCCATCAGCAGCGCATCAACCTATGCAGCGCCAGAGACCCCGCCGCTGACCGCCAACGTCGTGCCGAACGCGCTGGATGCGTCCGGCGCAGCGCCAGCACCTGTTGTGGCAGAACGGATTGTTGACGGTCGCACGGTCTACATTCTCAACAGCATGCTGCAGGACGTGATCAAACGCGGTACCGGCCGCCGTGCACTGGCGATGAACCGTCCAGACATCGCCGGTAAAACCGGGACCACCAATGATTCGAAAGACGCATGGTTCACGGGCTATAACGCCGATTATGTGACGACGGTCTGGACCGGTTTCGATCAGCCGGAAAGCCTGGGTCGCCATGAGTTCGGCGGCACGGTCGCGCTGCCGATCTGGATGAAGTACATGAGCGCCGCACTGAAGGACAAACCGCCCCATGTTCAAGCCGAACCGGACGGCATCCTCAGCCTGCGCATCGATCCCGTCAGCGGCCGCTCCGCCACACCGAGCACGCCGGGTGCGTTCTTCGAGCTGTTCAAGAGCGAAGACACGCCGCCCAGCGTGAACGAACTCGGCGGCAGCCCGCCTCCAGGCAGCCCGCTGCCGGCGGACGAGTCGGCGCCGATCGATTTGTTCTAGTGAGGCAGCGGTGAGCTTGAAGCGGCAAGCTACAAGTAAAGGCAAGAGCAGCGGCGATCTGTGCACTGCTTGTAGCTTGTAGCTTGCAGCTCAAAAAAAACCCAGCACTTGGCTGGGTTTTTTGTGGGCGTTGCTATCAGCCGTTAAACACGTCATCCACGCTTTTCAGCGGGTAGTGCTTTGGATACGGCAGGGTCGCAACACCGCTTTCGATGGCTGCCTTGGCAACGGCATCGGAAACGATAGTCAGCAGGCGCACGTCCAGTGGTTTCGGGATGATGTACTCACGACCGAATTCCAGCGCGATGCCGCCGTAGGCATCGCAGACTTCCTGAGGCACCGGCAGCTTGGCCAGTTCACGCAGGGCGTTGGCCGCGGCGATCTTCATCTCTTCGTTGATGCGCTTGGCGCGAACGTCCAATGCACCACGGAAGATGAACGGGAAGCCCAGCACGTTATTGACCTGGTTCGGGTAATCCGAACGGCCAGTGGCCATGATCACGTCGCTGCGGGTGGCGTGAGCCAGTTCTGGCGAAATCTCCGGATCCGGGTTCGAGCAAGCGAACACGATCGGGTTGGCCGCCATCGACTTCAGGCCTTCGGCGCTCAGCAGGTTCGGACCGGACAGACCGACGAACACGTCAGCCCCTTCCAGCGCATCGGCCAGCGTGCGCTTGTCGGTGGAGTGAGCGAACTGGGCCTTGTACTGGTTCAGATCGGTGCGCCCGTCGTGAACCACGCCGTTGCGGTCGATCATGAAGATGTTTTCGATCTTCGCGCCCATGCTCACCAGCAACTTCATGCAGGAGATGGCCGCAGCGCCAGCGCCTAGGCAGACGATCTTCGCCGCTTCCAGAGTTTTGCCAGCGATTTCCAGCGCGTTGATCATGCCGGCCGCGGTAACGATCGCGGTGCCGTGCTGGTCATCGTGGAAAACAGGGATGTCGCACTGCTCGATCAGCGCCTTTTCGATCTCGAAGCACTCAGGTGCCTTGATGTCTTCCAGGTTGATGCCGCCGAAGGTGATGGAGATGCGTCGCACGGTGTCGATGAAGGCCTGCGGGCTTTCCGAATCGACTTCGATATCGAACACATCGATACCGGCAAAGCGCTTGAACAGCACGCCTTTGCCTTCCATAACTGGCTTGGACGCGAGAGGTCCGAGGTTACCCAGACCCAGAATCGCGGTGCCATCAGAGATGACCGCTACCAGGTTGCCTTTGCCGGTGTACTTGTAGGCAAGTTCCGGATCGCGACCGATTTCGCGGACCGGCTCAGCCACACCCGGGCTGTAGGCCAGCGACAGATCGCGAGCGGTTGCAGTGGCTTTGGTGAGCTCGACGCTGAGTTTCCCTGGACGGGGATGAGCGTGATATTCGAGAGCGGCAGTTTTCAAATCTGACATGGGGGCATTCCGCTTTTTTGCTGTTGGACAGACGGACCGCCGAGCATACGCAAGTCATAAAGTCCTAACAAGACTGGCGGGTCACCTGTGTCAAGAGGCCGCATCTACGACTTTCAGCGTAGAGCCGCAGAACGTAAGGCTTTCAGCCGCAACAATCACCGCTAAAAATGTCTACAATTTATTTGTTAACTGTATCCAACATGGCAGGGTGAGTGATCGACATCATCCAGCGCGGTTGACCTGATTTCAGACCGCCCCGACGCGAACGATCGACCACCCAGCCACGGGCTTCGATTCGCTGCCCCTTCAAACGCTGCAGCGCGGCAGTGTCGAACTGGCCGAGCAGTTTGGGCGCAATGCGCAGCACCAGCGCATCGCCGAACTCGATCCACAGGCCGCCGCCATTGCGCTGCACGCTGGTCACGCGCCCGCTGACCAGCGCGAAGCCGCCGGTGCTGATCTGCTCGGCCGGCTGAACCGGCGAATTGCGCCACAGACCCAGGCCGGCCTGGCGAGCTGACTGCTCTGCGACCTGCTGGCAGCTGACCAGCGCAACGTTCGGGGAAACGGCGACGAGATAGCCAAGGCCTTCGGCAAGCAGTTGCGCCTCAAGGTTGGCGCCATCGCGTCCATAGACGTTGGCGAGGGTGCGACCGTAGTGATCAGTCGGCTCTTCACCCACGCGCAGCCTGACCTGCCCATCACTGGCATCGATCAACGCCTGCAAACGACGCTTGGCTGCTTCGGCAAACGGCTGGGCGGATTGACCCTTTTTGCCGGTTTCCGGCGTATTGAGGCCAATCATGCGAACGCTGCGACCATCGCTCAGGCGCACCGTGTCGCCATCGACGACGCGCTGCACCTGGGCCACAGGCAGAGACGGCGGCGCAGGGCACAAGGCCTGGGCCGTCGAAAGCCAAATCGCAGACATAAAAAAGGCGCCCGCGAGGGACGCCTTCTTAAGCAGCCTGGAGAAACGCATCGGCGACTCCAGAACGGCCAACCTTACTCTGCAGCAGCAGGAGCTTTGGTAGGACCGAACGCACCGAAACGCGACTTGAACTTGTCGACACGACCGCCGACGTCCAGAGTTTTTTGCTTGCCGGTGTAGAACGGGTGGCACTCGTTGCACACGTCCAGGCTCAGAGGCTTGGCCAGTGTGGAACGGGTTTTGATGACATTGCCGCAGCTGCAGGTTGCGTCAATGGCTTCGTAAACTGGATGGATATCAGATTTCATGGGTATTTCCTCAGGCTATCGTGCCGCCACCCAACACTATTGTTGAATACCGCACGGAATTAGGCCGCGCATATTAACAGACAACGCCAATCACGCAAGGGAACGTTCACGCCGGTCGTCTGCTAAGATCGCGCCCTTCGTCATACTCCGTAACAGGATATCCCCCGCGTGCCCGACGCCATCTTGCGCCTCGCCCTGCCCTCGCCACTGCGCCGCTTGTTCGACTACCTTGCCCCCGCAGGTGTGGCACGCAGTGCGTTGCAGCCGGGGATGCGCCTGCGCGTGCCATTCGGCCGTCGGGAAATGATCGGCGTGCTGGTGGAAGTCGTCGATCACAGCGACGTGCCGGCCGACAAGCTCAAGCCGGCCATTGCCGTGCTGGACGCCGAAGCGCCGTTGCCGCCTGCACTGTTCAAGTTGTGCCTGTGGACGGCCCAGTATTACCAGCACAGCCTGGGCGACACCCTCAGTTGGGCGTTGCCGGTGTTGCTGCGTCAGGGCGAACCGGCGGAAGCGCGGCAGGAGCGGTTCTGGCACGCGGCGCCAGACGCCAGCGTCGATGACCCGCGCATCGCCCGGGCGCCGAAACAAAAAGAAGCGCTACGCACCCTGGCCCAGCACCCCCATGGTGTGGCTCACCAGTTGCTGAGCAAGCTGATGCTCAACCGCGACAGCCTGAATCTGCTGCTCGCCAAGGGACTGGTCACCGTCGAGGTGCGTGGTCATGGGCCGGTCGAGCGGCACGAGCACTGGCTGGCGCAGCCGGAGCTGCCGCTCAACACTGAGCAACGGGCCGCCTATGAAGCCATTCGTTCGGGTTTCGGCAGCTTCCACGCCTCACTGCTGGCGGGGGTCACCGGCAGCGGCAAGACCGAGGTGTACCTGCAGCTCATCCGCGAAACGCTGGAAGCGGGCAAGCAGGCGCTGGTGCTGATTCCGGAAATCAACCTGGGCCCGCAGACCCTCGCGCGTTTCGAGCAGCGATTCAACGCGCGCATCGCGCTGCTGCATTCGGCGGTCAACGATCGCGACCGGCTGGACGCCTGGCTGGCGGCGCGCGATGGCGAGGCCGACATCATCATCGGCACCCGCTCGGCGCTGTTCACCCCGATGAAAAACCCGGGGCTGATCATCATCGACGAGGAGCACGACGGCTCCTATAAACAGCAGGAAGGCCTGCGCTATCACGCCCGGGACCTGGCACTGGTGAGGGCGCATCAGGAGGACATCCCGATCGTGCTCGGCTCGGCAACGCCTTCGCTGGAAAGTCTGCACAACGCCCACACCGGTCGGTATGCGCTCCTGCGCCTGAATCAGCGCGCGGGCGGTGCTCAGCAACCCCGCTTCCTGCGTCTGGATGTCAAAAGCCGCCCGCTCGACAGCGGCATCTCGGGCCCGATGCAGCAGGCCATCGGTCAGACCCTGACGGCGGGCCAGCAAGTGCTGGTGTTCCTCAACCGGCGTGGGTTTGCCCCGACGCTGCTGTGTCACGACTGTGGCTGGCTGTCGGAATGCCCCCGCTGCGACGCGCGCATGACCGTGCACCAGCGCTCGGGCGAGCTGCGTTGTCACCATTGCGGCCATATCGAGCGGGTGCCACGCAATTGCCCGGCATGCGGCAAGGTCGATCTGCGCCCGGTGGGTGCGGGGACCGAGCGTGCCGAGGAGCGGCTGGCGATTCTGTTCCCCGACTACCCGGTGCTGCGCGTTGATCGGGACAGCACCTCGCGCAAGGACGCGATGAACCAGCTCTTCGCCACCATCCAGAAAGGCCAGCCGTGCATTTTGGTGGGCACGCAGATGCTCGCCAAAGGGCATCACTTCCCGCGCGTCACGCTGGTGTCGATTCTCGATGCCGATGGCGGGCTGTTCTCCGGTGACTTCCGCGCCAGCGAGCGCATGGCGCAATTGATTGTGCAGGTCGCAGGCAGAGCCGGTCGTGCCGAAGAGCCGGGCAGGGTGATCATCCAGACTCACCTGGCCGATCATCCTTTATTGATTCAACTGACCGAACAGGGCTATTTCGCGTTTGCCGAGCAGGCCCTGAGCGAACGTCGCGCCGCCGGGCTGCCGCCGTTTTCGCACCTGGCGCTGCTGCGCGCCGAAGCGCACAAGCCGGGTCAGGCCGAGGGGTTTCTTGACGAAGCCTGCACCGCAGCCGAGCGCTTGCTGAAGGACATGGCGCTGGGCGGCATTGAGCTGCTGGGCCCGGTTCCGGCACCGATGGAACGACGCGCCGGACGCTATCGCGCTCAGTTGCTGGTCCAGGCCAACGCCCGCGCGCCGCTGCACAAGCTGCTCGCGACCTGGCTGCTGACGCTGGAAAACATGCCGAGCGGGCGCCAGGTCAGATGGTCGCTGGACGTGGATCCGGTGGACCTTTATTGATTCGCATCGGTTGACCGCGCATCCAGCGCGGTTGGCAAGGTGGCCCCGGCCACGGATAATGCCCAGTTTTTCCACCCGCGCATCCAGGCGCGGCCGCGCTTGCGGTCGAAAGAGAGCACCATGAAAGACACCATTCGCCAGCTGATTCAACAAGCTCTGAGCCAACTCGTCACCGATGGCGTCTTGCCGGAAGGGCTGACGCCGGCGATTCAGGTGGAGAACGCCAAGGACAAGAAAAACGGCGACTTCGCCAGCAATATCGCCATGATGCTGGCCAAGCCTGCGGGCATGAAGCCGCGTGACCTGGCTGAAAAAATCGTCGCTGCGCTGCCTGCCGACGAGCAGATCACCCAGGTCGACATCGCCGGTCCCGGCTTCCTCAATTTCTTCCAGAACACCCAGGCCCTGGCTTCGCGTCTCGACGAAGCCCTCGCCGACGCGACCCTGTCCGTGCGCAAGAACGGCCCTGCGCAACGCGTTGTGGTCGACCTGTCCGCGCCGAACCTGGCCAAAGAGATGCACGTCGGCCACTTGCGTTCGACCATCATTGGCGACGGCGTGGCCAGCGTCCTGGAATTCCTTGGCGACACCGTAATCCGTCAGAACCACGTCGGCGACTGGGGCACTCAGTTCGGCATGCTGCTGGCCTATCTGCAGGAAACCCCGGCGACCAGCGACGAACTGGCTGACCTCGAAAACTTCTACCGCGCCGCCAAGGGCCGTTTCGACGAATCCGAAGAATTCGCCGAGCGCGCACGTGGCCTGGTGGTCAAGCTGCAAGCGGGCGACGCCGAGTGCCTGAGCCTGTGGACCCGCTTCAAAGACATCTCCCTGTCCCACTGTCAGGAAGTGTATGAACGCCTGAACGTCAAACTCACGCCGAAGGACGTCATGGGCGAAAGCGCCTACAACGACGACCTCGCCAATGTCGTCGCCGACCTGAAGAAGGCCGGACTGCTGGTCGAGAGCAATGGCGCGCAGTGTGTGTTTCTTGAAGAATTCAAAACCGCCGAAGGCACGCCGCTGCCGGTGATCGTGCAAAAGGCCGGTGGCGGTTATCTCTATGCCACCACTGACCTTGCCGCCATTCGCTACCGCAGCAACGTGCTGAAAGCCGATCGCGCGCTGTATTTCGTCGATCAGCGTCAGGCCCTGCACTTCCAGCAGGTCTTCGAAGTGGCGCGCCGCGCAGGCTTCGTCACCAACGGCATGCAGATGGAGCACATGGGCTTCGGCACCATGAACGGCGCCGATGGCCGTCCGTTCAAGACCCGCGATGGCGGCACGGTCAAGCTGGTCGACCTGCTCGACGAAGCTGAAGAGCGCGCCTATACGCTGGTCAAAGAGAAAAACCCGGACGTCGCCGAAGGCGAGTTGCGCTCGATCGCCAAGGCCGTGGGCATCAGCGCGGTGAAATACGCGGACCTGTCCAAGCATCGCGCCAGCGACTACAGCTTCAACTTCGACCAGATGCTCAGTTTCGAAGGCAACACCGCGCCTTATCTGCTGTACGCCTACACCCGTGTGGCCGGCGTGTTCCGCAAGCTCGAAGAAAAGGGCGAAAGCTTCAACGCGAGCGAGGGCCAAATCATCCTGGACGCCGTCCAGGAGCAAGACCTGGCCGCGCGCCTGGCGCAGTTCGGCGAGACCGTGAATACCGTTGCCGACAAGGGCACACCTCACGTGCTCTGCGCGTATCTGTATGACCTCGCCGGCCTGTTCTCCAGTTTCTACGAGAACTGCCCGATCCTGGCGGCGGAAAACCCGCAACAACAGCAAAGCCGTCTGCGCCTCGCCGCTCTGACCGGTCGCACCCTCAAGCAAGGCCTGCAGTTGCTGGGTCTGGACACTCTGGAGCGTATGTAAGTTGGCCGTTAAAAAGAAACCTGCTCCCAAGCGCGGCGCCAGCCGGTATCAGGCACCCGCCAAGAAGCCGATTCCGGGCTGGGTGTGGATGGCGATCGGCCTGACCGTCGGCGCTTTCGTTGTTTTTCTGATGAAGCTCGAACCCGGCAGCGGCGACGACATCAAGCGCGTCAAGGCTGAAGCCAAGGCCGCAAAGATCGCCGAAGCGAACAAGACGCCGCCCAGCCCGACCGCGCCTGTGAAGCCCAAATACGACTTCTACACGCTGTTGCCTGAGTCGGAAGTCATCGTGCCGAACGAGGCGGTGCCGGAGAAGACGCCACCGGTGGTTGCGCCAAGTACGCCGGTTACGCCTGAAGTGGCCGCGAAGATCGACACCGCTCGCGCCCAGGCGGCGCTCAGCGGTCTGACGCCACCGCCAGCGCCTACGGTGACCAAGCCGGCGGCGGTGACGACGTTCTTCCTGCAAGCGGGCTCGTTCCGCAAACAGGCCGACGCCGAGAAGGTGCGCGCGCAGATCATTCTGCTGGGGCAAACGTCGACTGTGGAGTCAGGCACGGTGAAGGATGAAACCTGGTACCGCGTGCTGGTCGGCCCGTTCAGCAACCGCGAACAGCTGACCACAGCGCAGAAGCAGCTGGCGGGCGGCGGTTTCAGCAACCTGCTGCTGCAACAGCGACAGGCTCGCTAGGGCACTGCCACCCGCC
Source organism: Pseudomonas sp. W2-17 (assembly GCF_041060445.1). Taxonomy (NCBI): domain Bacteria; kingdom Pseudomonadati; phylum Pseudomonadota; class Gammaproteobacteria; order Pseudomonadales; family Pseudomonadaceae; genus Pseudomonas; species Pseudomonas sp. W2-17. The sequence continues at coordinate 525,456 of NZ_JAUFNS010000001.1, forward strand.
GCAGGGCAAAAAATTGGTCCCGCTCCACGCGGGGGCGATCAGTTGTAGGAGTGAGCTTGCTCGCGATGAAATCGGCACATCCAACCTAATGGGTGCCTGATTGACCGCAATCGCGAGCAAGCTCACTCCTACACAAACTTGAAGCAACTAGACGCACCACCATTCATCCCTCAACCCACTCAACGGTTGAAATACCCGCCCCCACCCCCATATGAGTTTCCATCAGGGCATTTTCGCCCCGCCGCGTGGAGACTCTCCCCTTGACCACCATCGTTTCAGTGCGCCGCCAAGGCAAAGTCGTCATGGCCGGTGACGGCCAGGTTTCCCTGGGCAATACCGTCATGAAAGGCAACGCCAAGAAAGTCCGGCGCCTTTACCACGGCCAGGTCATCGCCGGTTTCGCAGGCGCCACCGCTGACGCCTTCACCCTGTTCGAGCGTTTCGAAGCCCAGCTGGAAAAACACCAGGGTCACCTCGTGCGCGCCGCCGTAGAGCTGGCGAAAGAATGGCGTACCGACCGCTCCCTGAGTCGCCTTGAAGCCATGCTGGCCGTTGCCAACAAGGACGCTTCGCTGATCATTACCGGTAACGGTGACGTCGTTGAGCCCGAAGACGGCCTGATCGCCATGGGCTCCGGCGGCGCCTTCGCCCAGGCGGCGGCCCGCGCGCTGCTGCTGAAGACCGAACTCTCTGCCCGTGAAATCGCCGAAACCGCCTTGCACATTGCCGGCGACATCTGCGTGTTCACCAACCACAACATCACCATTGAGGAGCAGGACCTCGCCGAGTAAGCCTGAGGTGATGGCCGCCATTCATCGCGGCCTGCCCGACTTGCCATCTGCCGAGGACCGTTGAAAACCATGTCCATGACTCCCCGTGAAATCGTCCACGAACTCAATCGCCATATCATCGGCCAGGACGATGCCAAACGCGCCGTCGCCATCGCGCTGCGTAATCGCTGGCGCCGGATGCAGCTGCCTGAAGAGCTGCGCGTCGAAGTCACCCCCAAGAACATCCTGATGATCGGCCCGACCGGCGTCGGTAAAACCGAAATCGCCCGTCGTCTGGCGAAACTTGCCAACGCGCCGTTCATCAAGGTCGAAGCGACCAAGTTCACCGAAGTTGGCTACGTAGGCCGCGACGTCGAGTCGATCATCCGTGATCTGGCGGACGCTGCGATGAAGCTACTGCGTGAACAGGAAATCACCAAGGTTCGCCACCGCGCCGAAGACGCTGCTGAAGACCGCATTCTCGACGCCCTGCTGCCACCGGCGCGCGCGGGCTTCAACGAGGACGCGTCTTCAGGCAGCGATTCCAATACCCGCCAGCTGTTCCGCAAGCGTCTGCGCGAAGGTCAGCTGGACGACAAGGAAATCGAGATCGAGGTCGCTGAAATGGGCGGCGTCGATATTTCCGCGCCGCCGGGCATGGAAGAGATGACCAACCAGCTGCAAAGCCTGTTTGCCAACATGGGCAAGGGCAAGAAGAAGAGCCGCAAGCTGAAAGTCAAAGACGCGCTGAAGATGGTTCGCGATGAAGAAGCGGGCCGTCTGGTCAACGACGAAGAACTGAAAGCCAAGGCGCTGGAAGCGGTTGAGCAGCATGGCATCGTGTTCATCGACGAGATCGACAAAGTGGCCAAGCGCGGTAATGTCGGCGGCGCCGATGTGTCCCGCGAAGGCGTTCAGCGCGACTTGCTGCCCCTGATCGAGGGCTGCACCGTCAACACCAAGCTGGGCATGGTCAAGACCGATCACATCCTGTTCATCGCTTCCGGTGCGTTTCACCTGAGCAAGCCAAGCGATCTGGTGCCTGAGCTGCAGGGTCGTCTGCCGATTCGCGTCGAGCTAAAAGCCCTGAGCCCGCAGGATTTTGAACGCATTCTGACCGAACCCCATGCGTCGCTGACCGAGCAATACCGCGAGCTGCTGAAGACCGAAGGCCTGAACATCACGTTCCTGCCGGATGGCATCAAGCGTCTGGCCGAAATCGCCTGGCAGGTCAACGAGAAAACCGAGAACATCGGTGCGCGTCGCTTGCACACGCTGCTTGAGCGTTTGCTGGAAGAGGTTTCTTTCAGTGCCGGTGACCTGGCAGGCGCGCAGGATGGCGGAACAATTCAGATCGACGCTGAATACGTGAACAGTCACTTGGGTGAGCTGGCGGAAGACGAAGATCTGTCGCGCTACATTCTTTGATAGCAGCTGCAAGCTGTGAGCTTCAAGCTGCAAGCAGATTTCACTGGATACTGAATCTGCTTGGCTTGTGGCTTGTAGCTTGTAGCTTACAGCTCGCCGTTGAGACCACCTCTATGACCCGCATCCCCACCGCTATCCAGCTGCACAAAGCCTCGAAAGTCCTCAGCCTGAAATACGGGCCGGATGAGGAATACCGCTTGCCGGCGGAATTCCTGCGGGTGCACTCGCCGTCGGCGGAGGTGCAGGGCCATGGCAATCCGATTCTGCAGTTCGGCAAGCTGGGCGTCGGGCTCACCAAAGTGGAGCCCGCCGGCCAGTACGCGCTGAAACTGACCTTCGATGACGGTCATGACAGCGGATTGTTTACCTGGGAATACCTGGAGCAACTGGCGCAACGCCAGACGCAACTCTGGGACGAGTATCTGGCTGAACTCAAGGCCGCCGGCAAATCCCGCGACCCTTCCGAGCAAGTCATCAGGCTGATGCTTTAGCCTTTTCTCTGGACCTCAGGCCGTCAACACCTTGTCCAGTTGCCGTTCAACTTCCGACTGAATCGAACCGCTCATGGCGGAGAGGAAGAAGTTGAGGTCGATGTTTACCCGCACCCATTCATCTTCGACCGCGACCGTGCCCTTGGCGCCCTTGCCTTCCAGCGCCACGGTGTCGCCTGTCCACTCGTGCTCGATGCCGTACTTGTCGAACAGCTTCTGCAGCATGATCTCAGCCTTCTCGCGGGCCTTTTCCTTTCCCAGCGTGTGCTGGCGTTCCACGGTAATTCTGGCCACTGACGGGCTCCTGCTTGGGCTTAAATCGTCGGCGCACTATACCAGCGGCCCGAAGCGAAGAAACTGTTGGCCGTGCGCCTTGTCAAGACAAAGCCAGCCCCGACGATTAGAATGGCGCCACTTTATTCCGGTGACAGCGATATGAATGATCCGCGCAAAGGCAGCGATGCCGAACCCATCACCCACTTCGGTTACAAAAACGTACCGGAAAGCCAGAAGGCCGAGAAAGTCGCCGAGGTGTTTCACTCCGTCGCGGCCAAATATGACCTGATGAATGACGTACTGTCCGGCGGCATGCATCGCCTCTGGAAGCGCTTCACCATCGAACTGTCCGGCGTTCGCAGCGGCAACCGCGTGCTTGACATCGCAGGCGGCACCGGTGATTTGGCGAAGAAGTTCTCCCATCTTGTGGGCCCGACCGGCGAAGTCGTGCTGGCCGACATCAACGCTTCGATGCTCAAGGTCGGTCGTGACCGCCTGCTGGATCGCGGCGTGGCCGGCAACATCAAGTTCGTCCAGGCCGACGCTGAAAAGCTGCCGTTCCCTGACAACTACTTCGACTGCGTAACCATCGCCTTCGGCCTGCGCAACGTGACGCACAAGGAAGACGCGATCCGCTCCATGCTGCGCGTGCTCAAGCCGGGTGGTCGTTTGCTGGTGCTGGAATTCTCCAAGCCCACCAGCAAAGTCATGTCCAAGATCTACGACGCCTACTCGTTCGCCTTCATGCCGCTGGCCGGCAAGCTGATCACCAACGATTCGGAAAGCTATCGCTATCTGGCGGAGTCGATCCGCATGCACCCTGATCAGGAAACCCTGAAGTCGATGATGGTCCAGGCCGGTTTCGACCGCGTGACCTACCACAACATGACCTCCGGCATCGTCGCGCTGCACCGGGGCATCAAGCCCTGATGCTGATCAACGGCTTGCTCGCCAGTGCCGAGCACGGCATCAACCGCGTGCTGCGCATGGACAGCAAGGCCTTGCCGCGCCTTGACCGGCTGAGCGGCAAGGTCATCGCGATCGAGTGCACCAGCCCGGCGTTTCATCTGCACGTGCTGCCCAGTGACGACGGTTTGATGCTGGCGGCGAACTGGGAAGGCGGCGCCGACGTAACCCTGCGCGCGCCCGCTGCGAGCCTGATGCGCCTGGCGATGAGCAAAGACAAAAATGCCGTGCTGCACAGCCCGGAAGTCGAGCTGGAGGGCGAAAGCACCGTGCTGCTTGAGCTGGTGGGCGTGCTGCAGGACCTGGACCTCGACTGGGAATACGAGCTGCAACGCTGGCTCGGCCCCGTCGCGGCGCCCCTGATCGGCGGGCATCTGCGCAACAGCGCGCGCTGGACCCGCGACAGCGCAGCCAGCCTCAACCACAACCTGGCCGAATACCTGGCCGAAGAATCCCGCACGCTGGTCGGCAAACGCGAGGCCGAAGCCCGCTTCGCCGAACTGGATCAGACCAAACAAGACCTGGAACGCCTCGAAGCCCGCTTCGAGCGTCTGGCCCACTCCCTCAAATCCAGCGATAACGCATGAGCCTGCTTGCCGTCCGCCGCCTGTTTCGCATCCAGCGTGTCGTAATCCGTTACCGCCTTGATGATCTGTTGTTCGCCCTGCCCCTGCCATGGTGGCTGCTGGCCGTGCGCTTTGTACTGCCATGGCGCTGGCTGCCGCGGCGCAAGAACGAACTGAGCCGTGGCGCGCGTCTGCGGCTGGCGCTACAGGACCTGGGGCCGATTTTCATCAAGTTCGGGCAGCTGCTGTCCACCCGTCGCGATCTGCTGCCTGAGGATATCGCCGACGAGCTGATGATGCTGCAGGACCGCGTGCCGCCGTTCGACTCCGCCAAAGCCGTTGCGCTGATCGAATCGCAGCTGGGCGCGAAGATCAGCGAGGTCTTCAGCCGTTTCGACGTGGCTCCGCTGGCTTCCGCGTCTGTCGCTCAAGTCCACGCCGCGCGCCTGAAAACAGGCGAAGAAGTGGTGGTGAAGGTCGTGCGGCCGGGTCTGAAGCCGATCATTGGCTCTGACTTGGCGTGGCTGTTCATCCTGGCGAAGATTGCCGAGCGGGTTTCCGCTGATGCGCGACTGCTGCACCCGGTGGACGTGGTCGCCGATTACGAAAAAACCATCTACGACGAACTCGACCTGTTGCGCGAGGCGGCCAACTCCAGCCAGCTGCGCCGTAACTTCGAAGGCTCGACCATGCTTTACGTGCCGCAGGTCTACTGGGACTGGTGCCGGCCGAAGGTGTTGGTCATGGAGCGCATCTACGGCGTGCAAGTGACCGATCTGGCAACCCTCGCCGATCAGCGCACCGACATGAAGAAGCTGGCCGAGCGCGGCGTCGAGCTGTTCTTCACCCAGGTCTTCCGTGACAGCTTTTTCCACGCCGATATGCACCCCGGCAACATTTTCGTCAGCACGGTCACGCCGTGGGATCCGCAGTACATTGCCATCGACTGCGGCATTGTCGGCAGCCTGACCCCCGAGGATCAGGACTATCTGGCGCGCAACCTGTTTGCCTTCTTCAAGCGCGACTACCGCCGTGTGGCCCAGCTGCACATTGATTCGGGCTGGGTGCCGGCCGAGACCAAACTGAATGAGTTCGAGGCCGCGATTCGTACCGTGTGCGAGCCGATTTTCGAGAAGCCGCTGAAGGACATTTCCTTTGGCCAGGTGCTGATGCGCCTGTTCCAGACCGCTCGGCGCTTTAACATGGAAGTGCAGCCGCAACTGGTGCTGCTGCAAAAGACGCTCCTCAATATCGAAGGCCTGGGCCGTCAGCTGTATCCAGAGCTGGATCTCTGGGCGACTGCGCAGCCGTTCCTCGAGCGCTGGATGCGCGAGCGCGTCAGCCCGAAGACGCTGCTCGGCAACCTGCAGTCCCAGGTCGAACAAATTCCTCATCTGGCGAACATGACCCGGGATTTGCTTGAGCGCCTGTCCCAGCCCCATCGCCACGATCCGCCGCCGCCCTATCGGCGCGACGGCGATCATTGGGCCCTGCGCTTGCTCGGCGCTGGCCTGCTGGCCGGTGGCGTTCTGTTGGCGATCACCCATACCCAGACCGGCGAAGCGCTGAACACCCTGAGTGCCTGGCCAGCCTTGCTGATGCTGGCGGCAGGCGTCTATCTGGTCGTTCGCCGATAGCCATCGGCGCGAGCCGCTGGCACACTAACCCTCCCCTGGAGCGGCCGGAGCCGACGATGAAAGACTGGCTGGACGAGATTAAGTGGGACAAGGACGGTCTGGTTCCCGCCATCGCGCAGGACCACAAGACCGGTCGCGTGCTGATGATGGCCTGGATGAACCGCGAAGCCTTGAGCCTGACTGCCAGCGAACAGCGCGCTATCTATTGGTCACGTTCACGTGGCAAGTTGTGGCGAAAGGGCGAAGAATCGGGCCACGTGCAGAAGCTTCATGAACTGCGCCTGGATTGTGATGCTGACGTCATTATCCTGATGGTCGAGCAAATCGGCGGCATCGCTTGCCATACCGGCCGCGAGAGCTGCTTCTACCGCGTCTACGACGACGCAGGCTGGAAGACCGTGGACCCGGTGCTCAAAGACCCGCATGCCATTTACCAAGCAGGACACTGAACATGACTGATACCTTGTCACGCCTTGCCGAGGCGCTTGAAGCACGCAAGGGCGCGGCTGCCGACTCTTCTTACGTCGCCAGCCTTTATCACAAGGGATTGAACAAGATTCTGGAGAAGGTCGGCGAAGAGTCGGTCGAAACCATAATCGCTGCCAAGGACGCTGCCATCAGCGGTGACTGCAGTGATGTCGTCTACGAAACCGCCGACTTGTGGTTCCACAGCATGGTGATGCTTGCCCAACTGGGCCAGCACCCGCAAGCCGTGCTCGATGAGCTGGACCGCCGTTTCGGCCTGTCCGGCCACGCCGAGAAAGCGTCTCGCTCGGCGGAATAAACACCTGGGCTGCGGCCCGAAATTTCTTGTGAGGAACGCGTCATGGGCATTTTTGACTGGAAACACTGGATCGTCATTCTTGTGGTTGTCGTGCTGGTGTTCGGCACCAAGAAACTCAAGAACCTGGGGACTGACGTGGGTGAGTCGATCAAGGGCTTTCGCAAGGCCATGAATGACGACGACAAGCACCCGGAAGAGCCAACCGTGCAGCCGCCGGTTCAGCCACAGCCGACAGCGCAGCCTGTGCCTCCGACTCAGCCGCTGCACCAGCCGCACACCATCGACGCTCAGGCACAACGAGTCGAAGACCCCCTCCGCAAAGACTAGGTCGTGACGCATGTTTGGTATCAGCTTTTCTGAACTGCTGCTGGTCGGCCTCGTTGCCCTGCTAGTGCTGGGCCCCGAGCGTCTGCCGGGCGCAGCACGGACGGCCGGGCTCTGGATCGGCCGCCTGAAACGCAGCTTCAATGCGATCAAACAGGAAGTTGAGCGCGAAATCGGCGCTGACGAAATTCGGCGTCAGTTGCACAACGAGCACATTCTTTCGCTGGAAGAAGAAGCCCGTAAGATCATGCAGCCGCAGCAACCGCCTGCTGCGCCTGTCGCCCCGGCGGCCCCGGCGGAAACTGCTGCGCCCGCGCCGGCCGAACCTGCTGCCGAGACCCCGGTTTCACCGGCTCCGGCCTCTACAGCACCGGTTATGGGTGCCGCATCTCCAGTACAAAGCGCAGACATTGGCCCGGCCGCTCCGGCTGAAAGTGCGTCGGTTACACCGCCGCCTGTTCACGTTGGGCCTGCCGCGCCTGCTGCACCAGAATCCGCATCTGCACCTGCATCCGCGCCCGTCATCACCCCCGCAACAGCGGTGCAAAGCGCGCCCTCTGCCAACGATTCGTCACTGCCACCACGAGCCCCATGAGCGAAATTCCGGAAAATGACCAGCAAATGCCGCTGGTCTCGCACCTGACAGAACTGCGCTCGCGACTGCTGCGCTGCGTGCTGGCGATTTTTGTGATCTTCGGCGCGCTGTTCTACTTCACCCAGAAGATCTACACCTTCGTTTCTGCCCCGCTGCGCAAGTTTCTGCCTGACGGCGCCACCATGATCGCGACCGATGTGGCCTCGCCGTTCATCACGCCGTTCAAGCTGACGATGATGGTGGCGCTGTTCCTGGCGATGCCGGTGATTCTGTATCAGATCTGGGGCTTCATCGCGCCGGGCCTGTACAAGCATGAAAAACGCGTCGCCGTGCCGCTGCTGGTATCGAGCATCATCCTGTTTTATGCCGGGATGGCATTTGCCTACTTCCTGGTCTTCCCGCTGATTTTCCACTTCTTCGCCAGCGTCACCCCGGAAGGCGTGTCGATGATGACGGACATCGCCAGTTACCTCGACTTCGTCATGACGCTGTTCTTGGCGTTTGGTGTCGCGTTCGAGATTCCGGTGGCAGTTGTGCTGCTGGTGTGGATCGGCATCGTCGACGTCAAATACCTAAAGAAGATTCGCCCGTACGTGGTGATTGGCTGCTTTGTGGTCGGCATGATCCTCACCCCGCCGGACATCTTTTCGCAGACCCTGCTGGCCGTGCCGATGTGGCTGCTGTTTGAAATCGGCGTGTTGTGCAGTTCGATGATCACCAAGCGCGGTGACCATGAAGACGACGAAAAAGCCGAAGACGAACAGAGCCAACCCCCAGCGACCCAGCCGTGAATCTGCTGTTGCTGGAGGACGCCGACTTTATCGCGGCGGACCGGGTTGTGCTGCGCGACCGGCGCCTCAAGCACATGCAGGAAGTGCATCGCAGCGAGGTGGGCGACAGCCTGCGCGTCGGCCGGGTTAACGGGCTGATGGGCAGCGCGCAACTGCTGCGGCTGGAGCCTCGGGAAGCCGAGCTTTCGGTGAGCTTCGAGCACGCCCCGCCGGCCAAACTCTCTCTGACGCTGATCCTGGCACTGCCCCGCCCGAAGATGCTGCGCCGGGTGTTTCAGACCGTAGCGACGATGGGTGTGCCCAAGGTCATCCTGGTCAACAGTTACCGCGTCGAAAAAAGCTTCTGGCAGACGCCTTTTCTGGAGCCTGCGGCCATTCGTGAGCAGTTGATTCTCGGGCTGGAACAGGCCCGGGACAGCGTGCTGCCGGAGATCGTCATCGAGAAGCGCTTCAAGCCCTTCGTTGAAGACAGACTGCCCGCCATTGTGGAAGGGACACTGGGGTTGGTCGGCCATCCGGGTGACTTCCCCGCCTGCCCGCGTGCGGTCGAGCAACCTGTCACCCTGGCCATCGGCCCTGAAGGCGGCTGGATTCCCTACGAAGTTGATTTGCTGCACGCCTCGGGTCTTAATCCAGTCCAGCTGGGCGCGCGAATCCTGCGCGTCGAAACCGCCGTCACCGCGCTGCTCGCCCGGTTGTTCTAGGGCCCGCGCACATCGAACATGGGGACACCCGTTTCCCCGCAGACGCAAAACCTGGGGGAGCGAGCTTGCTCGCGAAGGGGCCGGTACATCCGATAGATGTTCAGCATTGGTAATACCGTCTTCGTGAGCAAGCTCACTCCCACAAGATCTATGTTTGCTGTGCCCACGCGCGGTTTCAGAACGCAGA